>JAFLUH010000003.1 GCA_022508895.1 Oscillospiraceae bacterium | reverse complement strand
GGCTACCCTGTCGCAGCCCACAAAGCAGGCGTTCACCCAGCCGTTTTTCATCACCGTGGACGCCATGTTGTCACAGATAAGAGTGACGTCCACTCCCGCCTTGTGCAGCTCATAAGATGTGAGGCGGGCGCCCTGTAAAAGAGGGCGGGTCTCGTCGGCGAACACACGGAAGCTCATTCCACGCTCCTTTCCCAGCAGGAGAGGTCCAAGGGCGGTGCCGTATCGGGAGGTGGCAAGAGGACCTGCGTTGCAGTGGGTCAGCACTCCGTCGCCGTCCTTGATAAGGGTCAGTCCGAACTCCGAGATCGCCTTGCACATGGCGATGTCTTCACGGTGGATAGCTAAGGCTTCTTCACGCAGGGCGGCGGCGATGGCGGGCGGGTCTGCCTCGGGCATGGCAAGGGCACGCCGCTCCAGTCGGTTCAGCGCCCAGCTCAGATTTACCGCCGTCGGGCGGGAGGAGTTGAGGTACTCCGCAAGGCGGTGCAGCTCCGCTGTGAATCGGTCGTGGGGCATATCCTTACGCTGCTGCGCAAGGGCGGCGAGGCAGTAGCCTGCGCATATTCCGATGGCGGGTGCGCCGCGGACACGGAGAAGGCGGATAGCCTCGAACATCTCCTCCGGCTCGCGGAGGGTGAGGTATTCTGTCAGATTGGGCAGGAGGGTCTGGTCTAAGATGACTACGCCTGTGAGGTCGTCGCTCAAGTGGACGTGGTCGCTGAGGTATTTAGGCATGGGATAGGCTCCTTTCTTAAAAGCGGAAGATTGGCGTATGATTATCAAAAGAATGATAAATCGGAATTTAACGCAAATAATGCTCTATCCAATACGGAGCCGGAATTCCACCTATTTCGCTGAGCACAAGATGTTCCCATCTGTCTTCAATAGATTTACGGTTGTATATCTTAGCTGTAAACAGTTCTTTTGCTGTCAAAAAACTGCACCCATTTGAAATATCACAATATCCCGCCCAATATGGCTTTTCATATTCTCTGATACATCCAATATAATGAATTTCCTTTTTAGGGTCATCATCAAAATAAAAGGTTGTCTCATCAACTGGGTATGTATCGTCATTTTCAAAAAAATAAAGTAAATTATTATAATCTATTTCAACATTCATAGTATCACCTCTATAAATCCCGATTTATCAAATACCGGCAAATCGCAATTATGTTAGCTTGCCGTTTGCTCTCTTGTGTTATTTTATGCCCATTCAGCCGCAAAGTCAAGAGATTTTCCATAAAAATGTTGCGTATCGGCGTGGAATGTGGTAAGATTTAATTGTATCAGTAAAAAACGAAAGGAAACCTTGTGATGACTGACGAAAAATACGGCATAATCTACCCTGACGCACCGCCGCAGCAGCCGCCAATGCCTGAGTGGCACAAGCCTTCACCTTCTTCTCCGCCGCCGAAACCCGATTTTTCCAAGCGTGGACTGTGGGGCGCGCACGATCCGGCAATATACCGGGACCCCGTTTCGGGGGACTATTTTGCTTACTGCACCCACCGCAGCATTTACCGCTCGCCCGATCTGATAAACTGGCGGCATATCGGGCGCATTATGGAGGAGGTCACTCCCGAGGAAGCGTTTGCATGGACGGGCAGCAACGGGCTGTGGGCGCCGGACATCATCAAGGTAGGCGACGAATACAGGCTTTACTGCTCCAATTCCTCCTTCGGCGTTCAGCTTTCCTGCATTTACCTTGCCGTATCGGACAAGCCGGAGGGACCGTTTACATACCGTGGCATCGTCGTCAAAACCAACTCGCACTCCCCCGTCAACGCCATTGACGCTAACCTTGTGGCGGACGAAAAAACCGGTGAACAGTATATGGCTTACGGCTCCTTCTGGGGCGGGATAAAGCTGCTGAAGCTGGATAGCGAGACGGGGCTTGCAGCAGACAATACCGAAGCCGAGGACGGGCGTACCGCCGATACTGCGCTGGGAGTCACGATCGCCTGCCGTCCCAAGTGGTGCGACGGGGGCGTTGAGGGGGCGTATATACGTTATAATCCCGATACGGGGTATTATTATCTCTTTGTTTCCTACGGCTCACTCTCCAGCGATTACAATATCCGTGTGGGGCGCAGCCGTGAGGTTACGGGTCCTTATCTGGACTACAACGGACGACCCATGACGGATATGGAGGACCACGACCTCAAAACAGGCACCATGATCGCCTGCGGCTACCGCTTTGCAAATTCGCAGGGCTGGATGGGTCCGGGGCACAACTCCGTGCTCTGCGCGGGCGGCGATTGGTTTCTGGTCTGTCATATCCGACCCTACGCCTTATACCAGCCTGTTGATTCCACCATGCACGTTCGGCGTATCCTGTGGGTGGACGGGTGGTGCGTCGTATCGCCGGAAAACTATGCCGGAGAGCTCCCGCAGGCTATTCCCCATGACGCAATCGCAGGGCGGTATGAGTGGATAACGCTGTCGCCTGCAATGCCGCAATCCGTGATAGGGTCGGCGCCGGCAACGCTTACCGTGTCAGGGACGATGCACATTTCAAGCTATACCCGCTGCAAATGGGAGCTTAGGGGCGATAACGAGCTTTTCATCGATATGCAGGGCGGACACACTATCCGTGCCCGTGTTTTGCCCGCTTGGGATCACGAGAATTTGCGGCCTGCGCTTGTTATAACGGGACTGACAAACGACGGCGTCGCCGTCTGGGCGAAGCGTGTGGGAGATATCCCGCAGAAGCTTCTTCCGCCGGGGGGCGGGGGTCCGACGGTATAGAGGTTCTATATAAAAAAACAGTCAAGTACGATCTGTCGGATCATACTTGACTGTTTTTTATGCTTATCTCCTAAGAATTTCCACAAGCCGCAGAACACGGGAGGCGTTTTCTTCAAGCTGCAAGCGTGTCAGCTTTCCTTTCTTCAGGGCGGAGAGAATGCTTTTATAATCACTCTTCCTTCCGGGCATTACCAGATCGCCTCCTGCCGCCGCTATTCCCGCTCCCGTGGGGGCGGGGTACTTGGGATTTTTTGTCAAAAAGCCGCTGCCTGCCAGCCAGTCGGTCATAACTATACCGTTAAAGCCGCATTCGCTGCGGAGGTAGTCCTCGATTATATCACGGCGCTGTGAGGTGTGCTCGCCGTTCAGGAGGTTGTATGAGGTCATCAGGGCGTGGGGCTGAGCCTCTCTGATACAGATAGCGAAGCCTCGCAGGTATATCTCACGCAGGGCTCTTTCGCTGACCATGCTGTTGTTGGCATAGCGGTTGGTTTCCTGATTGTTGGCGGCAAAATGCTTTATTGTGACTGCGCAGCCTTGGTGCCGCTGAACGCCTTTGGTCAGCTCTGCGGCGAATATGCCGCTTATGAGCGGGTCTTCGGAGAAATATTCAAAATTCCTGCCGCAGCGGATATCCCTGTGGATATTGAGGGCAGGGGCAAGCCAGAGATGAACTCCGAAACGCTCCATTTCGCTGCCTACGACGTCTCCGCAGGCGCAGGCAAGCTCACGGTTCCAGCTTTGGGCTATCGCCGTTCCTATGGGGATGGCGGTGGCGTATTGGTGGAGTATTTCGGCTCCTTTTTTGGGCTTGGGGGTAAGCAGGCGGAGGAAAAATGCCGCAGGCCTGGGCAGAAAGTCGAACACTGTTGACGGCAGGGTGCTGCCTATTGGGTGAACGCCTTTTTTGTCTTTTGTGCAGTCCTTGCTCAGGCGCAGTCCGGCGGGACCGTCAGCCATAACAAGATTGGTAATTCCTTTGGCTCTAAGGCGGCTTGTAGTCTCACCCGCCGCTCCCGCTACGTTCGTGCCTGCGTTGCCGATAACGCTGAGAGCGCCTTTCTTCGGGTCGAATGCGCCTACGTTGAGGAAGGCAAGGTCTTGGTCGGTGAGTTCCTTTATTTTCTGAGGTATTTCCGGGGAGCTATCGTATCTGACCGTTTCGGTTCGGATACATTCTGCCGTGACCGTGATGACAGGTATGTTGTCGGGCAGCGGCACCGGCGCTGGGTTTTGCGGCTTCCAATCGGTAAAATCGGGCGTGCCGCCGATGTGATGTACACGGCGCACCGTTATTTCTTCATCAAGTCTTACCACGCCGCAGACAGAGGTATCGGCGCTGCTTGTGCCGAGGCGGAGGATATAATCGCCCTGCTCTAAAATATAGGCGGAGCTTTCGGAGTCGAAGGAGGCAAGGTCGGATAGGTCAAAACGCAGCTTTACCGTCTGAGCCTCGTCGGGATGGAGTTCTTTTGTTTTGGCAAATGCCGCCAAGGTCTGAAAAGGCTGGTCCAAGCGTTTTTGCGGGACGCTTATGTAAAGCTGCAAGACCTCTTTGCCCGTGTGATGTCCGATGTTCTTTACATTTGCGGTCACGCCGATATGCCCGACCTCGGAGCTTACAGCGGGATCTGATATTTCAAATTTCGTATAGGAAAGACCGAAGCCGAAAGGAAACACGGGCTTTGCGCCTGTACTGTCAAAATAACGGTAGCCGACGTAAATGCCCTCTTTGTAGCGGGTGTCGTCCTTACTGCCGAAATCGCCGAGCTGCCGGTAATCGGCTGCGGCTGCCCAAGTTGTTGTAAGCTTTCCCGACGGATAGGACCTGCCGGTGATAAGGTCGGCAAGTGCCGTGCCTGTGTCTGCGCCTAACTGGGACAGCAGCAGGATATTGTCCGCCTGAGAAACGGGCGTGAGGTCAACGGGACCCCCCACGTTCAGCACAAGCAGGAATTTGGCGTACTTCTTGTGCAGCTCTGCAATATCACGCCGTTCGGTCTCGGTCAGCAGAATGTCGCCCCGCTCGTAGGTGCGGTCGTTTCCTTCGCCTGAGATGCGGGAGAGGACGTATATTGCCACGTCGCCCTCGCCGTCTAACGGGAGGGTGTATTCGGGTTCGGGCATTATTGCGCCCATGCCTTCCATAATGGGATTTGTGCGGTTTTGCTTTGCTTGGGCTTTTATATCGGCGATAAACTGCTTTTTTGCGTTTATAAGGATATTGTCGTAGGCGTCAAGCCATGACTTGGTGGTTATCTCAAAGCCTGCGTCGGTGAGACCCTGTTCTATATCGACAAAGTAGTGCGAATTTACCTCGCCTGAGCCGGTGCCGCCTTTGACGGTGTACCTTGCGCCGCTGCCGTACAGGGCGAGCTTGCCTGTTTTATCAAGGGGGAAATCGCCGCCCCATTTCAGCAAAACCGTACATTCGGGCAGCAGGGGGCGCAGGCGCAGGGCATGGTCTTTTTCATGCTGTTGGAGGTTCATGGGCGTCCTTTCTGTCGGGTGGTTTTTTATTTTTATTATGATAAATCAAATTATCGTTATTTCATGTTCCGATACAGCTTCTTTACCGCCTGCACCAAGCATTCAACGTCTTTCTCCTCCGTTCCCCATGCGGTCACCAGACGAATGGGTATCATTCCGTCTTTCTCGGGCGCCCATTCGTGGAAAGCAAAGTCCTTTTTCAGCTCCGTGACAACGGACGTCGGCAAAACGGGAAACACCTGATTAGTGGGGGAATTGCTGTAAAAGGCTATCCCCAGCGCGCCCAGCTCCTCACGGATGATCTTCGCCATTTTGTTTGCATGGGCGGCAGTTTTGAAGTAAAGGCTGTTTTCGCCGCCCTCCAGCAGCGCCTCAAACTGCACGCCGATGAGCCTGCCCCTTGCCAACAGGCCGCCCTGACGCTTTATCATGTAGCGGAAGCAGTGGTCTATCTCGGGCCTGCGTATGACCAGCGCCTCGCCGAACAATGCTCCGTTCTTTGTGCCGCCTATGTAGAACACGTCGCAGAGCTTTGCCAGCTCGGAGAGGGACAGGTCGTTCCTGTCACAGGTCAGCGCCGCGCCAAGCCTTGCTCCGTCCACATAGAGGTACAGGCTCTTTTCCCTGCATTTGTCGCTTATGGCGGTCAACTCCGCCTTGCTGTAGACGGAGCCGCACTCGGTGGGCTGGGAAATGTACACCATTCCCGGCAAAGCGGTGTGCTCGTCCTGATGCTCCTCAAGGGCTTTATCTATCAGCTTGGGGGTGAGCTTGCCGTTTACCCCGTCCATGGCGATGACCCTGTGTCCCGTAGCCTCTATCGCACCTGTTTCGTGGGAGTAGATATGTCCCGTGCGCAGTGCGATCACCGATTCATAGGGACGCAGCGCAGCGGCAATGGTTGTGATATTGCATGGGGTCCCGCCTACCATCATGTGCACCTGAACGTCCTGTATGCCTATCATTTCCTTTATCATGGAGGCGGCGTGCTCACAGTGCCGGTCTGTGCCGTAGCCGTCGCTGTGTTCCATATTCGTGCGCATAAGCGCCTCCATCACGGCAGGGTGGGCACCCTGACTGTAATCCGACAAAAAATAGATCATGACCGTCTTCCTTTCTAACTGTGAATTTCAGAAATCGTTTCTGCCGCCTTCCTGTATTCTACCATAAATCCGCTTTCTTGTAAACAGGAAACGCAAAACAACACCGCTTTTTCGGTAAAGGGGCAGGTGTGGCGTGCAAGCGTCGTGGAGGCGTTTTTTACGGCGGCGGATATGGGAGAAATAATAGGAGCTGAGTAAAGCAGATCGTCAGGTACTGTCATTCAGAGCTTGCCTGACTGATTTTTATGCCGAGATTTGCAAATTTTCGCCGTGTGTGCTATAAT
The DNA here is from genome assembly GCA_022508895.1 of Oscillospiraceae bacterium. GTDB lineage: Bacteria > Bacillota > Clostridia > Oscillospirales > Ruminococcaceae > Ruminiclostridium_E. The sequence goes on along the minus strand of JAFLUH010000003.1, from coordinate 60,161 downwards.
GACCTTAAACAAAGAAAGTGGGAGAGAAATATATGAGATCGCTCAAGCAAAACAGAGCGGCAAGCTTTGTCGTTATCGCATTTATTTACGTTCTTGCAGCCGCAGTTGGGATAGCCGTCTATAATTTGCTTGCCTTTGACTGGTGGCTGAAGCTTCTGGCGGCGGATATGGCGGCAACCGTCATTACCTTTGCCTTCAGCGTGTTTTTCGGCAATGCGTCGGTGTACGACCCATACTGGAGCGTACAGCCTGTCGTCATTCTCGTCGCTTTTGCGGCGGGCAGGGAGCTTACCTTGTTCCGCATACTTCTGTTGGCGGTGGTACTGCTCTGGGGCGTAAGGCTCACCGCAAACTGGGCTTATACCTTCAAGGGGCTTGATCATCAGGACTGGCGCTACACAATGCTAAAGGAAAAAACGGGCGTTTTCTATCCGCTGGTCAATTTCGTCGGTATCCATACGGTGCCTACCCTTATCGTGTACGGCTGCACACTGCCCGCTGTCCACGCATTTCTGCATGACGGCGCACTGAACATAGTGAGCGTGGTCTTCTTCGGACTTTCCGCAGCCGCCGTCATCATGCAGGGAGCAGCCGACTGCCAGATGCACCGCTTTCGCAGGAACAGAAACGGCGTGTTCATGCGGGAGGGGCTGTGGAAATATTCACGTCACCCCAATTATCTGGGAGAGATACTGATGTGGTGGGGCGTGGCTCTGTCGGTCGTCTCCGTTTTCCCCGACGCGTGGTATCTCGGGATAGGCGCACTTGCCAACACGGTGCTTTTCCTCGCCGTCAGCATACCCTTGGCGGACGGGCGGCAAGCGCTCAAGCCGGGCTTTGAGGAGTACAAAAGGCAGACGAATATGCTGCTGCCTGTCAAAAAGCAGTGGGGCTTGTCACAGTCGCAGGAGCGGTAAACGGTACATAAACAATGAAAACCCCGTCTTTCGACGGGGTTTGCTTTTTCAGAGCTGCACGCTCTACTGCTTTTTAAGCACCGTAAAGTAAGCTATAAGCGTGAGCAGGAAGCCGCCTGCCAGTGCAAGGTACGATATCGAATCGTCAAGGCTCATCAGCCTGCAGAACACCGCTCCGCCGCCGCCAAGAAAATAAAAGATACCTGACAGAACGGCGTAGACCTTTACGCTTCTCCGTGTGTACCTGTTCATGTTGGAGCCCATCACTCTGGCAGTGATTATCTGAACTGCGCCGAAAACCGCTACTGCGGCGTAGCAGCCAAGTATGATGTAATCAAATATGTCCAAAGTCGAAAAATCCACTAACTGCACGGTCGTCTCTCCTTGCCGCTGAAATACTGTAAAACTGCTTTATAATTTTATCACAGAGTTGTGAAGGTGTCAAGAGAGTGTGTTTTCTCTGCCGTGGACAGACAAATGTTGCAATCGGCTCTTATTTGTGCTATACTTTTCTGAGAAGAAATAGGCTGAGAGGATTGAAATGAGACTTTTGCTGATAAGACACGGCGACCCCGATTACTCGATAGATTCCCTTACCGAAAAGGGGCACAGAGAAGCGGAGCTGCTTGCAGAGCGCATTGCGCCGATGGATATCAAGGCGTATTACACTTCCCCTCTGGGCAGAGCTAAGAAAACGGCTGAGTATACGCTGGATAAGATCGGAAGAACGGCTGAGGTGCTGGACTGGGCAAGGGAATTTGACGTGCCGGTGGACGACGGAAACGGCGGAAAGCGCATAGCCTGGGATTTCCTGCCGGAGGATTGGAGGTCGGTACCCGATTATTATGACAGGGACAGGTGGACTGACGTCAAAATAATGAAGGACGCCGATATAAAAGCGGGCATTGAAAAGGTACATAACGGGCTTGACAGGCTGCTGGAGCGGCACGGGTACAGGAGAGAGGGAGAAATCTACAGGGCGGTCAGCCCCAACGAGGACACCGCTGCGCTGTTCTGCCATTTCGGGGTGACCTGCGTCATGCTGTCCCATTTGCTGGGAGTGTCGCCTATGGTGCTGTGGCATGGGACTATTGCGGCTCCCACCTCGGTCACCACGCTGGTGACGGAGGAGCGCAGAGAGGGGAAGGCGGTGTTCAGAATGACAGCCTTCGGGGATATTTCACATTTGTATATGCAGAGCGAGCCGCCTGCCTTTGCGGGGCGGTTCTGCGAGATGTACTCAAATAAGGAGCAAAGACACGATTAGGGATTGTTTTTTTCTTGCTTTCATGGTACAATAAATGCAGGAGAAACAGGAGGTAGTTCATTATGAAAAAAATCGTAGCGATAAACGCCAGTCCGAGAAAGACATGGAACACGGGAACGCTGGTGCGTGAAGCGGCTAAGGGAGCGGAGTCCGAGGGCGCAGAGGTCAAGGTGATAGACCTTTATGAGCTGGACAAATTCACAGGCTGCGTGTCCTGCTTTGAGTGCAAGTTAGGCGAGAATAAGGGCAAGTGCGTGCAGCAGGACGGGCTTGCGCCTGTTTTAGAGGAAATACGGAACGCGGACGGGCTTATAATCGGAACGCCCAACTATCTCGGCGACGCCTCTGCGATGTTCAAGCTGCTGTATGAGCGTCTGGTCTTCCAGCACATCACGTTCAAGACCGAGCTCAACAGCTACATTGAGCGTGCGATACCCGTTTTCTTCATCATGACCAGTCATGCCGCAGAGGATATGTATACGCCGAACGGCTACGGGAAGATGGTGACCAACTATCAGAACTCCCTCAGCATATTTATCGGTCCCACAAGGGTGCTTATCAGCGGCGACACGCTGCACGTTGACGATTACGGCAAGTACGAGTGGACGATGTTCGACGCTGAGGCAAAGAAGGAACGCCGTGAAACGGTATTCCCCACCGAGAAGCAGAAGGCGTTTGATTTCGGAGCGGCTATGGTCGCAGCTCCCTGGAAGGATTGACTTTTACAAATACATAAAAGCCGCTGTATGAAGCCATACAGCGGCTTTTGGTTTATACCAATTCTCCGCTAAATCATTGATTTAGCGGAGAATTGCACCCGAAACACTTATCTTCGTCTAACCACAAAACCTATCAATATTTTAGACGAAGATCAGTATTATGTGCGTCCAAGACTGTATATCATATCACCGTTATCCTGCCCTGAGGCTCGCTGTAGACGCTGTCTACCGTTCCGCCGAGGAAATCGGTGACGTAGGCGATCAGCACCTGATAGTCCAGCATACCCTCGTCCATCAGCAGCTCGTCCTCCATAAACATATTCAGCCCGTCGCCGCCGCTTTTGATAAGGAAGTTGTGGGAGGCTACGGTGTACACGCCGCTGGGGTCGATGGGAGCGTAGGTGCCGTCGGGCATAAGCACCTGAACGTCCTTGACACGCCTGTTTTCGCCGCAGGACAGGAACATTCCCGAATCGTCCGTCTCTACGGTGGAGTCAACCGAGGTGTCTATCGTGTATCTCAGTCCCGAAACCTGAAGGAAGCCTCCGTTTTCGCCTACGGCGTTGGCTCCGTCGTCCGCCTCCGCCATGGTGAAGCGGGACGCCGCTTCCAGTGCGTCCAGCACCTGCTGCCCCGTGGCTGTCACGACGCAGAGGGTGTTGCCGTAGGGGTTCATTGCGATAAGTCCGCTGTAGCTGATGTCACCCGCCGCCAAATCGGCCCTTATGCCGCCGCCGTTCACTATGGCGATATCCGCTTCTCCCACCGCTCTGTAAGCGTCGGCGCAGAAATCGCCCAAGTTTGTCTCACGGTTTCTCACCAGCCGCAGACCGCTTTCCGAATAAGCGGAGAGCGCAACGTCGCTGTGACCGATGACCTTGTCCAGCTCCTCCTGATATTCGCTTTGTATCCCACCGATAAAACCCTGAGTGTCGCCGTCCCTGTCGGGAAGGTCGGAGATAAGCCCTGTGGTGATATATCCCTCGGCGGTGAGGGTGAGCTGTCCTATGTAGTTCAGCTTGGTACCCGTTGAGGAGAGGAGCACCGTTTCCCCGTTCTTGTTTTTCAGCAGATCGCAGGGGATAACGCTGTGGGAGTGTCCGTCAAGCACGGCGTTTATGCCCGTTGTGTTTGCGATAAGGTCGGTGGAGCGGAAAGGCTCTACCGAGTCCTCGTCCCCGAGATGGGTAAGGAGTATCACATAGTCCGCTCCCTCCTTGCGGCATTGGTCAACGGTAAGCTGCACCTGACCGTAAAGCTCCTCGCCGCTGCCGCCGTAAAAGTCGTATATAAGCTCGCCGTTTTCGTCTCGGAAATTGGCGGGATTGGAGGAGACGAGGGTGTAGGGTGCGGTGACGCCTATGAAAGCCACGTCGGTGCCTTCAAAGGAAAGTATCTTGTAGGGAGCGAGAGCAGACAGGGGGTTTTCGCCGCTTCCCGAATAGCGGATATTGCAGCCCAGATATTCCGCTTCGGAGGCTGCCATCAGCTCCGTCAGCCGTTCGGTGCCGTAGTCGAACTCATGGTTGCCTAAAATGGCAAGGTCGTAGCCTACCTCGTTCATTATCTCCACAAGATATTCGCCCTGCGACACCACGCCGATAACGTCCCCCTGCACTGCGTCCCCGCAGTCCGCAAGGATAACGTGGGGCGTTTTCTCCAGCAGCATGGACTTGTAGGCGGCAAGCCCCGCATAGCCGATATTGTCGTCCACTCCGCAGTGAACGTCGTTGGTGAAAAGGATTATTATGTCGTGCTCACGCTGCTGCCGATTCTGATCACAGCCCGAAAGCAGGACGGTCAGCAGCATTGCCGCTGACAGAAGCAAGCCTGTTATCTTTTTCATTTTTCTATCTCTCCTGTTCTCTTTTCTTTTTTACCGTGGGGTAGTTCTCCACTATTTTTTTGTAGCAGGGACAGTCGCTGCCGTGGTCGTTTATGATACCGCACGCCTGTAAATGGGAATACACCGTTATGCTGCCTAAATACTTGAAGCCCCGTTTTTTCAGTTCCCTGCTTATCCTGTCGGAAAGACCGTTGCAGGCGGGTATTTTTCCGTCGCCGTGCCCGTTGTAGAGTATGGTCTTTCCGTCGGAATATGCCCAGAGGTAATCGCTGAAGCTGCCGCATTCCTCCCTTAGCCTGCGGAAGCATACCGCGTTGTTTATTACCGCCTCTGTTTTTCTTCGGGAACGTATCATGCCCTCGGTGTTCAGTATGCGCTGAATATCCTCCTCGCCGTACTCCGATATTTTCTCAAAATCGAAATCGTCAAAGCACTTTCGGAATATCTCACGCTTTTTCAGCATAAGCGACCAGCTCAGCCCGCACTGCATGACCTCCAGCATAAGGAACTCGAACTGTCCTCTGTCGTCGTGAAGGGGAACGCCCCACTCCTCATCGTGGTAACGCCTGTCCGCTTCGCTCCTGCACCATGTACAGTATGCCATATATGTCACCCCCCGATGATTTTATATCGGAATTATACTCCATATCCTGCGGAATTGTCAATACCGTCTTGAATTTTGCGGGAATGTATGGTATACTTATTTTGTTGAATGGGCGGGAAGGAGAAGTATCATGCTTGACTGGCTGCTGGAGTTTGTGAATATCTATGTGGTGCCCTTTGTTGTCAAGGCTGTTATTGCGCTTGTGGTGCTTATCGTCGGGCTTAAGCTGATAAAATTCTTTACCAAGCGCCTTGAAAAGCATAAGCTTGCCAAAAAAATGGACAGCAATATATGGACGCTGGTGATGCATACGCTGAGAGTGGTGCTGAATGCGCTTATCATCATCATTGCAATAGAGATAGTGGGCGTTCCCTCCGCCACCGTCATCACCATTATCGGCTCCTGCGGGCTTGCCTTCGGTCTGGCGCTGCAGGGCGGGCTTTCCAATCTGGCAGGCGGCGTTATGCTGATGATATTCAAGCCCTTTCATGCAGGGGATTACATAATCATCGAGCAATGCGAGGGCATAGTGGAGGAGATAGGGATATTCTACACAAAGTTAGTGACGCCGGACAATCAGAGCATAAGCATTCCCAACGGGCTGCTGTCCTCCCATGTGGTCACCAACGCCTCTGCCAAGGAGAACAGAGGTGTGGATATCAATATATCCGTGGCTTACGGTACGAACATAGAAGCCGCAAGAGAGGCGCTCATCAGGTGCGCAAAGAACAACCCGCTGGTGCTGAACAAGCCCTCCCCCATCGTTGCGGTCACGGGACACGAGGACTCCTGCATAAAGCTGCTGTTCCGCGCCTTTACCACTTGGGAGAATTACAAGCAGGTAAAGGGAGAGCTGTATGAGACTTCGCTTGACGCACTGAAAGAGGCCGGGGTGGAGATACCGTTTCCGCAGGTCGATGTGCACATGGTCGATAAAGGTCAGCAGCCGGTTGAGTGCGGGAATGACGGCGATGATCGGTAATTGGTGAAAAACAGATGGTGAAAGCGGTTGTCGAGCCCACGCAAAACGCCTTTTTCCGCCGCTTTTGCTCACTTCTGTGTGCATTCTCGCACACCTGTATAACGGCTGTGTATGATATAATACTTTAAATGTACATATTGCGACATTTTGTGCTTTTTGCGAAGCTGCACACCCGTGCGGCTCTGCACAATGATATAATTATTTAACCGGCAAGGACTTGTCGGAAAAGAAAGGAAATGATTTTATGAAGCAGTGTCCAAAAGGTCATATCTATGACGAAATGAGAACCCCCGTATGCCCTTACTGCGGCAACGACAATGTAGGCTTTCAGCCGCTGGGCGGAATGCCTACTCAGAACGATTTTCCGAAGACTGCGCCTCTCATGGACGCTCCGGGCGAAACTCCCTTCCCTCCCACCATGCCCGTCAACAATCAGGCGGCCGCACCCAGCAGCCCCGGCGCCATGGGCGTCACCGTTGCGCTTGACCAGACCGACTCCGGCATCAACCCCGTAAGAGGCTGGCTGGTAGTTGTGGACGGCGAAAAGAAGGGTACTTGCTTCAATATCCACGGTGAGCAGAACTCCATCGGCAGGGGACAGAAGTTCGATATAAATATTTCCTTTGACAAGTCTGTTTCCTCAGACGGCAACGCAGTCATCGCTTATGACTCGCAGAACAGCAAGTTCTTCATCAGCCCCGTTCTGGGCAAGGGCAAGAACAATATCTACCATAACGACAATATGCTCCTTACGCCTACGGAAATCAAGGATTACGACAGGATAAAGCTGGGCTCCACCGCCTTCGTGTTCAGGAGCTTCTGCAACGATAGCTTTACATATTGATCTATGGGGATCGGTGAATTTTTTATCGGAATGGACTTCGTCGGCTCAAACGCGAATAAGATCGCTCTGGGCGTCGTGAACAATCAGGGGGCAAGAAGCTATCAGGAAGACAGCTTCGGCTTCTCCTCCATCGATCAGGCGGACGTGGACCGGTACGGCTTCACCGCTATAGTAGCGGACGGCATGGGCGGCATCTCGGGCGGCGCTCAGGTCAGCAGCTATGTTGTCACCGCCATGCTGGGTATGCAGACGAACCGTGACCCCAACGTTCCCGTTCACGCTCACCTCTCCGGCTCGCTTCGTGCAGTGAACAACAGCATAGTGCAAAGCGGAATGTCGGGAGGGTCCACTGCGGTGGTGGTGATGTGCATTCCCGCAGGTATACACTGGTGTACGGTAGGAGACAGCAGGGTGTATCTGTTCCGTGAGGGCTGTCTCACCGTGATGAACGAGGACAGCGACTATATGAACCAGCTTATCGAGCAGGTCATTTCCGGAGAGATGACCTTCGACGAGGCGGGAGACGACGAAAAGAAGGACTCACTTGCCAGATATATGGGCTATAAGGGAGAGATAACCCCTGATGTGAACGCAAAGCCCTTGGTGCCTAAGCATGGCGATAAGCTCATGCTTTGCAGCGACGGAGTGTACAACGCACTCACCGAGGCGGAGCTTATCGGGGCGCTTTCGCTGCCCGCAGATCAGGCGGCGTCGGCATTGGAGACCGCAGTCGTCTCAAAGGGATACCCGACTCAGGATAATTTTACGGCCGTAGTGCTGGAGTTTATCAGATAGTGAAAGGAAAATATGCTATGAGAAAGATTTTTAAAGCGCTGTCGGCTTTAATGGCAGCCGCCGTAGTTGCGGCCGCTTTGCCGGTGACAGCTTCTGCCGCATCGGTAAACGACGCTAAAGAAGGCGTTGTTTACATCGAGTCTACCTTTTCCGCAAGATCCGGTGATGAATTTGTTTTTCTGGACAGCGGCGGATACAGATACCTGTATGCAGGCGAGACCGTCTATGTGCGGGGCTCGGGCTTCGCAATAGGCGAACAGGGCAAGCCGGTGCAGTACATAGTTACCAACGCTCACGTCGTTCTCGACCAGACCGCCGAGGCGCTGAACACCATTGACACCAGCGGCTCCGTTACCTATAACAGCAAAAGAGCAACGGAAGTAACGGTGTGCTTTTCCTACGGCACCAACGATTTTATGCGCGCTCAGATAGTTGAGCTGGACGAGAAAAGGGATATATGCGTGCTCAAGCTTCCCGAGGCTACCAACAAGAGAAAGCCTCTGGTAATATGCAAATCCTCCGAGATAAACATGGACGACGACTTTGCAGCTCTCGGATTTCCGGCAGTATCCGACAGTCTGATGGACAGCTCCTCCTTTACTTATGACGTAAGCGATATCACCGTCACAAGAGGCGGTATCGCCAGACAGTCCACCGACGAACGGGGCAGACACGTCTATCAGATAGATATCGACATCTCCGGAGGCAACTCGGGCGGCCCGCTGGTAAACTCCAAGGGTGAAGTCGTAGGCATCAATACATTCAGCATAACCGATTACAGCGGATCTTCAAAGAACTATGCCGTCGTTATCGACGAGCTGCTTGCGATGATAAACCGTGACGTGGTTTCTTATACCCTTTCCACCGAGGTTTCGGGAGCAGGCATCCTTATTATCGTGATAATAATTGCGGCAGTGGCAGCAGCAGCCGTGGTAGTGGTGATAATAATCATGTCCAAGAAAAAGGCAGCACAGCAGCCCGTTCCCGAAAATGCGGCGGCATATCAGTCCCCCGCTGCTCCTCCTCCCCCTGCCGCCAAATACGGCGTGATCACGGGCACTAAGGGCGTAATGAACGGTCAGACCTTCCCTATCAGCGGCAGCATACTTATAGGCAGAAATGCGCAGAAGTGCAACGTCGTTTACCCTATCGACACTCAGGGCATCTCTGCGGTCCACTGCCAGATAAGGGAGACTCCCAACGGCTACGAGATAATCGACAGAGGCTCCAGCAACGGAACCTTCTTAGGCAGCGGTCAGAGGCTCGCTCCCGATGTTCCCACTCCCCTTCCCAACGGCACCTTCTTCTACCTCGGAAGTGCGGAGCAGCTTTTCCAGATAAAATACTAAAACATTATAACCTCAGGACATACACCGCCCAACCGGCGGTGTATGCTCAGTTTTGCAAATACTCGGCTGCATATCCGATGGAGCCGTGAATAAAAGATCAAAGACGCAATCAGTGCGGCAAAAACGGCTTTGCACAGGCATTCGGCAAACCGGCTTTGCACAGACATTGGGCGTAACCGTTTGCACAGTGTCGCTGAAAATGCTTCGGAAAGGGTCACAAATGATTATTGATTCTGCCAATTATACCTGTCCGGGAGGACATGATATCAACGAGGATTCGTTCCTGTGCCGCAGTGACAGGGGGATCTTTATCGTAGCAGACGGTCTGGGCGGACATTCCGACGGGGAAAAGGCGTCCGGAACGGCTATCTCTTTTTTTGAACAATACTGTCAGGGCGACTACACCAATGAACGCATAACCGCCCTTATGGAAAGCGCAAATACTCAGGTGCTGCAATACGGCGACGGAGGCAAGACCACCGTCGCTGCGGCGTTTATCGAAAACGGAAATTTCATATACACCAACGTGGGAGACAGCAGAGTATACCTGTTCCGTGACGGCAAGATAATCGCACAGACAAAGGATCACTCGGTATGTCAGGCGTCGGTGGATATGGGCATGATGCGCTTCGAGGATATAAGGGGCAGCGAGGACCGCTCAAGACTGCTGAAGGTGCTGGGCGGAGAGGAGACGCTTGCCCTCAAGAAGCACTATGCTCCCATGAGGCTGCAGGAGGGCGACGCTTTCCTGATATGCAGCGACGGCTTCTGGGATTATGTTTATGAGACCGAGATGGAGGCGGACCTGCTCAAATCGGACAGCGCCGACGTGTGGCTCAAGTATATGTTGAAAAGGCATATCCTTCGTGCCCAGAACAAGGGCGACAACTACACCGCTATATGCGGCATCGTCCACATGGAGCCGGGAGACGACTTCGGTCCCGTTCCCGCAGGCGTTATTCCCGTCACCTCCGAAATACAGGCGGCGGGCGGTAAGAATAAAAAATCCTCCCCGCTGTTCGTGATACTGTGCATCGTGGCTGTATTGCTGCTGGCTGCGGGCATCGTTACCGCCGTGCTTCTGCTGAACGGCGGCAGCAGCGACGGTGACCCCGTACCCGGTACAAGCAGCACTGCCGGGGAGGATCCCGCAGATACCGACGAAACCGATAAGACGGACGGCAAGGACGATCCCGACAGCGGTACGGGCACCTCCGGCAAAGATGATGATAATAACACCGATAACAACCCGCCTGACAGCGAGAACGGTATCGGCGCCGACCTTGTACAGGAGATGGAGCAGGCGGCACACGACCTGCTTCCCGAAAACCACAAGGTGTACCGGTATTTCACTCAGGGCATGACCGTCAAGCCGGAGCTTGGCGACACTCCGCCCGAGGACGGCTTCTACACCTGCATCAACGTTGAGCTGCCCACCTTTGAAGCCTTCTGCGAATACGTCCGCTCCGTATACACTGCCAAGACTGCCGAAAAGCTGCTCACCGACCCCTTCGGCAGCGGGGCGATATACGGCGACAGAAACGGCGAGTTAGGTATTTCAGCGGACTTTGTGCCTTCCGACGAGACGGGGCTTTCATGGGCGGACATGAGCCTTGTCTGCCTGCCCGTTTCCGAAACGCAGTGCAGCGTTACCGTCACTCTGAAGGACGCAGATGGAAACAACGTGGAAAAGACCGTGGATATGATATTGGAGGACGAAAGCTGGAAGCTGTCCGACATGATAGGCTGACGGCAATTCCCCGACAGGGAGTATGCCCATCATCTGCCTTGCTGAAAAAGCTAAGTTTGGCAGGATCATTGCAATAACGGACAAAAGGAGAGTCGGTTTATGTTAATGCTGGGAACCAGACTGCTTTGCTCAAGCTGCTTCTCGCCTGTAAGGAAAGAGCCCTGCAAAAAATGCGGATATAACGAGGCCACATACGAAGCGGAAAACATGGTGCTGCCCGTCGGCACCGTGCTGATGGGCAATTTCCTGATAGGAAAGGTGCTGGGCAAGGGCGGCTTCGGTATCACCTACCTTGCTTACGACGTGAAATTCGACAAGATAATCGCTATAAAGGAGTATTTTCCCGTTGAGCTTGCAACGAGGCAAAGGGGAGAGACGAAAGTGGTTGTCAGGGACAGCGAGGCAGCCGAGCTGTTCAAAAAGGGCGTCAAAAAGTTTTATAACGAGGCAAGCTACGTTGCAAATTTTGCCCAAAATCCCAATATAGTGAAGGTGTATCAGTTCTTCTACGAAAACGACACCGCTTATTTCACCATGGAATTCCTTACGGGGGTAACCCTGAAGGATTATGTCGACAGAGTGGGAGCGCTTGCTCCGGGGCAGGCTCTTTACGTTGCGGACATGATATCATACGCGTTCAGCGAGCTGCACCGTGAAAATGTAATGCACAGGGACGTGTCGCCGGACAATATCATGCTTTGCGCCGACGGCTCGGTGAAGCTGCTGGATTTCGGCTCCGCAAGGCAGGTGTACAGCGAAGGCTCGCAGCTCCTGTCGGTGGTGATGAAGCCGGGCTTTGCGCCGATAGAGCAGTATATGCGCAGCGGCAAGCAGGGAGCGTGGACGGATATCTATTCCCTTGGAGCGTCGATTTTTTATGCCCTTACAAGACTGGTGCCCGAAAATCCTCAAAATCGGCTTGAGGACGACTATGAAATAGAAAATAACGTGCATAACATACAGCCCCAGATCTGGGAGCTGCTGAACAAGGCGATGAAGGTGAATTATCGGGAGCGCTATTCGGACACTGAGGAGTTTTGTCAGGCGCTGGCGGCAATACCTGTCAAGCGGCAGGGCATCAGAGTTCCCGCCAAGCTCCCTCCTGAGGGCGCTGAGGATAATCCCGTCAAAAAGCTGATAGCAAAGCTGTTTGGCGGCTGACGATACCCGACCGCAGGATTGCGCTCGTATCTTTCCGTATACAAAGGAGAAACTCATGATAGAGATAAGAAACAAAAAGCTGTGCGAAAGCTGCTTTGCCGAGGTGGTGGAGGAGGGCAAATGCCCCTGCTGCGGCTTCTCCAAGGAGGAGTTTGAACCTGACCCGCTGGTGCTGCCAATGGGCACAAGGCTGGAGGATAAGATAATCATCGGCAGAGTGATGGGTAAGGGCGGCTTCGGTATCACCTATCTGGGCTATGACCTGAGAATGGAAAAGACCATAGCCGTAAAGGAATACTACCCCAACGGCATAGCCTGCCGCTCTCAGACAAGAACAGAAGTGCTGGTCGCCAACGCCAATGCCGAGGATACCTTTGAAAAGGGCACCGAGAAGTTCTACAACGAGGCGGAGATGGTGGCTCAGTTCAACGGAAACCCCAATATCGTCGGCGTTTACGATTACTTCCGTGCAAATAACACGGTATACCTTATAATGGAATACCTCAACGGCGTTACGCTGAAGAATTATGTGAAAAAGCACGGCAGGATAAGCGACGGACAGGCACTTTTCATAATGGATAAGATGGCAGCCGCACTGAGCATCACTCACAGCGCGGGAGTGCTCCACCGTGACATCTCGCCGGATAACATAATGGTTTGTCTGGACGGGAAAATAAAGCTGATAGATTTCGGCGCTGCAAGGCAGATAATGACGGAAAGCTCCTCCAACCTCACCGTGGTGATGAAGCCCGGCTATACGCCCATCGAGCAGTATACCAAAAAGGGCAAGCAGGGCGCCTGGACGGACGTTCATGCGCTGGGCGCTTCCATTTACTATGCGCTGACGGAGAAGGTCATCGACGACCCCTATGAGCGCATGGAGGAGGATACCGAGTTCAAGTCCAACCTTCACGGCATAGACGACGCTCTGTGGAATATCATCAAAAAGTGCACCATGATAAACGCCGCAGACCGCTACAGCAGCGCAATAGAGCTGAGAAAGGCGCTTTCGGCGGTGTCGGACCATGTGAAGGCAGAGCCGCTGACGGCGGACATTGAGGACGTGAAGGTGGAGCCACGGCAGGAGAGTCGGGAAAAGACCGCTTCCTCTGCCGTACTCAAAACAAGCGCCGAAAAGCCCGCTGCAAGCGCGGAAGCGGAGAGCAGCGAGCCTGAGGTCCCCGAAAACGCAGGCTACGACCCCAACGACAACGTTTACGAGCGGGTGGACGGCAAAAAGAAAAAATCCAAGAGGAAAAAGCCGCTCATCATCATTTTATGCTCTGCGGCGGCAGTACTTGCGATAGCTGCGCTTATTATCCTTCTGCCGTATATAACGGCAGGCAAAAAGGTAATAACCGTAAAGATAGACAGCGATTTTCCGGGCGCCTGGGAACCGAGCAGCAGGGCGATAACCGCAGAGGATCTGAGCAGTTTTTCAGGCGACGTGAAGGTCACTCTCAATATGAAATTCCTCTTGGATAATCCGGAGTGGGAACCCTGGGCAGACACAGAAATATACCACCATCATTTGGCTATATGGGAGATGAACGGCGGTCTGCCCGAGATCCGTGCCTTCAATAAATCGCGGGACCAGTACGGAGAAACGTTTTATCTGACGTTTTACACAAGGGGAACGACTATGGAAAACACTTTCCAGAGCTTTGTGTTCGTTATCCCTCATGATGTGATAGTCGAAAGTATACCAAGGGGAATATTTTTTGTCGGAAACAATCTCTATGTTATGTCGGCAACCCTTGAGGATTACAATGAATCGGATTACGCTATAGGCAAGGACGCTGTGATATTGGATATGCTTGTGGAGCGTTATGACTCATATAAAACCGAATTTTCTCAGTTTATCACAAAAAAACGGCTTCTGAACATTGGCGGCGGCGGTGACGTAAGGATAACCCTCAGCATAGAAAGTGAATACATCTTTGATGACGGCAACGTATACATCACCCCCTTTGACGAAAGAGGCAGATTTTTGCCTCTTGAGTGCATCAACCATTATACCGAGAGCTGCGAAAATTTCTATATCGGCTATTACAAAACTGCACCCGATACCGTTAGCTTTGTGATCTCCGCCAAACAGATCGAAGCGCTGACAGATCGTGGATTTAATTTTGGCATAAACAACGGACATATTATAAGAGCATACCTTGAACCCGCATAAAAACCGAAAAGGAGAACCGATATGATTACAGAGGATCTGGAAAGAAAGCTGCGTGAGGAAAAGGACTTTAACGAACAGCTGGTGCTGAGCAACAAAAACCCCGATATACACATTCTGATAAACAAGTATATCGCCGAGAAAAACGCGGCTCATGCGGATATTATCCGAAAGCTGAACGTGGAAAGATGCTACGGCTATCAGCTGCTGAACGGCAAGCGGGTGCCTACCCGTGTTCAGCTTATCAAAATCTCCTTTTTGCTGAAGCTGACCTTTGAGGAAACTCAGAAGCTGCTGAGAGCAGCGGGTAAGGAAAGCCTATACGCACGAAATCTTACGGACGCTAAGATCATTCACGCTATCGAGCACGACCTCTCCTATGACGAAGCCTGCGAGTTTATATGGGACAATAAGTAAAGCATGACGGCAGCGGTATTTTCCGCTGCCGCTTTTTTGTGTTGCATTATATGAAAAAATATGGTACAATGATACGGTGATTTGATAAAGCGGCTTTGGGAGATGGTCAGATGGAAAAAAACTGCATAAGATGCTCCTCCCCCGTCAAGGGCGGAAGATGTCCCGTGTGCGGATTTGACTGCAGCGACGAGCTGGAGTCGATGAACCTTACCGCCGGCACCGTACTGGACGACAGGTATGTCATCGGGAGAGTCATCGGCTCGGGAGGCTGGGGCGTTACCTATCTCGCTTATGATACTCAGCTGGAAAAAAGCGTGGCAATAAAGGAGTACTACCCGAAAAACGTGGCTGTACGGGCGGAGGACAATGTTACGCTGGAGCCGTTCACCTCGGTGCAGGAGGCTGAATTTCTGCGGGGAGCAGAGAAGTTTGAGCAGGAGGCGGAGATACTTTCCAGACTGAAGGACGAAACTGATGTAATAAATATTTATAATACTTTCCGTCAAAATGGGACTATTTATTACGTTATGGAATATATTCACGGGGTAACTCTCAGTGAATACACACGGAAAAACGGAAAAATATCTGAAGGGCAGGCGCTGCACGCCGCACTTTGCATTGCCTCAGTCTTCAGCTGCATACACAGCAGGAATATAATCCACCGTGACCTGTCGCCCAACAATGTGATGATAACCGTTGACGGGAAGGTGCGGCTGGTGGATTTCGGCAACGCACGACCCTTTATCAGCGGGGAAAACAGCATGACGGTGGCGGTAAAGCACGGCTATGCGCCGCTGGAGCAGTACCAGCACCACGGAAATCACGGTCCGTGGACGGATATTTATTCACTGGGAACGGTGCTGTACTACGGGCTTACCCTGAAAACCCCTGAGGACCCCATGTCAAGGCTGGACGACGATCGGGAGTTCCAGAGCGGGCTGGCGGAGCTGAGCGGAGGATTGGGAGCGGTCATCAACAAGATGTCCTCGGTGAGGATAAGTCAGCGGTATCGGAGCAGCGAGGAGCTGACGGAGGACCTCAAAGCACTTGATATTGCGGCTGAGGGATTTGAGGGGAATGCGGAAAGCTGACAAAATAAAGCCCTGTCGAGTGACAGGGCTTTTTCATGCTTCGGCTGCTGCGTGATCAATATGCCTTCTTATATATCTCCAATATTTCTTCGGCAAAGGTGGGACGTGGATTGCCGCCTGTGCAGACGTCGTTGAAGGCGGCAACGGACAGCGCCTGCAGGTCCTCCTGCTTAACGCCTATCTCGGACAGCTTCTGGGGTATCCCGATGGACTTGGACAGTGAACGCACTGCGTCGATGGCGGCTTTTACGCATTCGTCGTCGGTCATCTTTTTGGTGCGCTTCACGCCCATTGCCTTGGCGATGGCTTTGAATTTGGGCTTGGCGGGGCTTTCGGCGTTGTATTCAAGAACATAAGGAAGGAGCAGGGCGTTGGCTACGCCGTGAGGCGTGTCGTAGAAGGCGCCTAAGGGGTGAGCCATGGAGTGGACGATGCCAAGACCTACGTTGGAGAAGCCCATGCCTGCCACATACTGGGCAAGCGCCATTTTCTCACGGGCTTTGGCGTCGCCGTTCACACTGTCAAAAAGACTTTCGTAAATGAGCTTTATGGCGTGAAGCTCCACCATATCGGACATTTCCCATGCGCCTAAGGTGATGTAGCCCTCGATGGCGTGGGTGAGAGCGTCCATGCCCGTTGCGGCGCAGAGGCTCTTGGGCATTCCCATCATCAGGTCGCTGTCAACTATTGCAGCAACGGGTATGTCGTGGGGGTCCACGCATACCATCTTTTTCTTGTTTTCCTCGTCGGTTATGACGTAATTTATGGTGACCTCGGCGGCAGTGCCTGAGGTGGTGGGAAGGGCGATAATGGGCACGCTCCTGTTTTTGGTGGGAGCAACGCCCTCAAGGGATACCACGTCGCTGTACTCGGGGTTGGCTGCGATTATGCCGATCCCCTTGGCAGTGTCTATCACGGAGCCGCCGCCTACCGCAACAATTGCGTCGGCGCCGCTGCTCTTGAATACCGCAACGCCGTCCTGCACGTTCTTTACGGTGGGGTTCGCCTTGATATCGGAGTAGGTGCGGTAGAGTATGCCCGCCTTGTCCAGCACGTCGGACACCTTGCCTGCCACGCCGCATTCCAGCAGGGTCTTGTCGGTCACAAAAAGCACCTTTCTGTAGCCCCTCGACTTTACCTCGTCCGCAAGGTTCTCCCTTGCGCCTGCGCCGAAATAGGAGGTCTCGTTGAGAATAAATCTGTTTACCATACTGTTTTGATCCTTTCTATGTTGTTGGTTGTTTTCAATCGACCGCTTATGTTAATTATAAACCGTTTTTTGTAAAATATCAAGTAAAGATCCGTAAAAAATAAATGTACGGGATATTGCAGGGGAAATTTTGCTTATCTTTTTTAAGGCAATACCGCACAAAGATTGTGCGTGTATTGCGCCGTCAGATTTTTCGTCAGATTGCCTAAAACGACGCAGGCATACTGACGTATGTCAAGGAGTTTTGGGCAAAAATGACGGAAAATATGCAAGCAATACACGTGCAAAGCCGTCAGGCGGTCTTTGTGCGGTATTGCCTTAAAGGTTATTGTAAATCGGAACGAAAAATGGTAGAATAGCTGTAACGTACAACAAGGATAAAGGGGGAAGGGACTGTGGTCTATCTGGCTGAATTTGCGGGGTGCTTTATTTTCCTGTCATGCGGCTACGCTTATACCTGCAATATCACTTTGAAGAAAACTCTGGTGCCATCTCGGAATTACATAGAATTGGCGGCGGCATGGAGCCTTGCAGTGGGCTTCGGACTTGCCGTGTCCTTTATTATGGGAGGCGGGGCGTTCCTTAATCCCGGCGTTGTGCTGGGAAATATGATACTGGGTAATATCGGAGCCGTTGACGGGCTGCTGAATATACTGATGGAATTTCTTGCGGCAGGAGCGGCTATGCTTGTGTGCACAGTGTTTTTTTGGGATTCCTTCAAGGCTTCCCCCGACACGCCGAAAAGAGGTATTTTCTCCGCATATCCGGTGGAAAGGAACATTGTGCTGAACTTCGTGCAGGAGCTGCTTGCCTCCTTTATCTTCATGTTCATTGTATTTACAAGCATTACCTTTTCCGCTGACGCCGAGGTCGGGCGTCCGATAGGCGGACTGGCGGTGGGCGCCGTGGGAGCCTGTGCGGTCATGCTGCTGGCGCTTTCCTTCAACAGCACCGGCTACAGCATGAACGCCATGCGCTCGGTGTTCAGCAGCTTGTGGTTTGTGATACTTCCTATCCCCAATAAAAACGGGGAGAAGGTGGACTGGGTATATCAGCTTACGGTGAACCTTGTCGGCTCCTCTGTCGGCGGCATTTCGGCGGTCATTGTCACCGCACTGCTGAAAGAGGCAATTGCGGAATAAGCTTCGGGGCACGGAAATAATCAACGGGGGATATTGTCCCCCGTTTTTATGTCATCTCCGCTGTGACCGCTGCGTTTTCAAAATCAAACAAAAACCTTACCCCCAGTCTGTTATCAGTCAAAGCGCAATTTTCGCTGTCAGCCGCAAAATCGCCAGACAAAACCACGCCGCCTATCCTGCCTTTGTCGTATGTGGCGATACGCTGCTGAAGCGCCTCATCGTCGGTAATGCCGTAAAATTCTGTCAGCCCGCCGCTTTCGGTCACCGTGTAAAAGGAGACGTCGTAGTCTTTCTCATCGGAGGTTTTCTGCATTGCGGCGATAAGGGGATATTCCCTGCCGTTCTGCGACATGGTGTATACCCTGAGATAATCATTCAAGCGGGAGTCGTCCAACTCGCAAAAAAACGACTGACCGCCGTGACGGGAATAGTTTCGCTCAACACGCCATG
Source organism: Oscillospiraceae bacterium (assembly GCA_022508895.1). Lineage (GTDB taxonomy): Bacteria > Bacillota > Clostridia > Oscillospirales > Ruminococcaceae > Ruminiclostridium_E. The sequence continues at coordinate 41,441 of JAFLUH010000003.1, read as the reverse complement.
AGCCCGTCCCGTTCCCTTCGGCACCAAGCGTCCTGACGCTCAGGATACCTGCAAACAGCGTGTTTTCCGAAGCGCCTGCCCTTCTCTGGACAAAATCGCCGATAAGCTGTACGGTGAGGTCATTCCACTGTATTTCATACAGTATCACACTGCAAGCGCCGGGGGTCTCTATGAGAGAGATCTCCCCGTCGGCGTATATGTGAGACAGGTCTGCGTCCTCAAGGTAAACATATTCGATTTCCGTCGGGGGCGGGGGGAGCTCCTCCGACGTTTCCTCTGCGGCGGTCTGAGTGACGGAGATTTCCTCGGAGGTAGTCTGAGGCACCGTAATTTCACCCGACGCAGTCGGAACGGCCTCCCTCTCGGTTTCATCGGGGGTAAAGTCGCCCAGCTCTATGTCTTTACCGCTGTCATTGCACCCGCCTAACGCCAATATAAGCGGTATCAGAACAACGGACAATATCTTTTTCATTATGCAGCTCCTTTTCAGTGAACGGTATCTTCAAATCCTTCCAAGAAAATTATACTATACGCTTTTCTGAAATGCAATTACAAAACGGTAACAATTTTATAACAAAAACAATGCTTGACAAAACGGACGCCGCAATATATAATTATAGGTGTAAAAAGCCGAGGTGCGACGGGAATGACCTTTTCACCAAGGCGGGATTTTTTCTGACGTCAAAGCCTGAGCTGAGACGAAAGGGCTGTATCGTATAGCTTTATTTCAGTGCGCCCTTTTACGGGCGCATTTTTGATTTTCGGAGGGAATATGGAAACAAGAGTGGCGGTCATCGGGATAATCGTGGAGAACGAAGGCTCGGTAAGCAAGCTCAACGGACTGCTCCACGATTACGGGAAGTATATCGTTGGGCGTATGGGTATACCGTACCGTGAGAAGGGGATAAATATTATCAGCATCGTGATAGACGCGCCGCAGGACGTTATAAGCGCATTGTCGGGGAAGATAGGAGTGCTGGACGGAGTCAGCGCAAAGACGGCATATTCAGCTGCCAAAAAGGGAGGCGCCAATGCAGACTGAGCTTATCGAAAAGCTGTATAAAACAGGCGACCTGTCGGCGGAGGAGCTGAAAGGGCTGATAGAAAACCGCAGCACTGACGATTTCGAGCTGCTCAGCAGGTATGCAAGGCAGCGGTGCGAGGAGAGCTACGGGGACAGAGTGTTTACCCGCGGACTTATCGAGATATCCTCTTACTGCAAGAACGACTGCCTTTACTGCGGACTGAGACGGAGCAACGGGAATGCGGAGCGGTATCGGCTGTCACAGGAGGAGATACTTGCCTGCTGTGAGAACGGGTATGGGCTGGGCTTTCGCACCTTTGTGCTGCAGGGGGGCGAGGACGGGTATTATACCGACGAATTTCTGTGCGGGGTCGTTTCGGAGATAAAGGAGAAGTATCCCGACTGCGCCGTTACGCTGTCGCTGGGCGAGAGGAGCAGGGAGAGCTTTCAGCGGCTTTTTGACGCAGGGGCTGACCGTTACCTGCTGAGGCATGAGACGGCGGACAAGGCGCATTACGAGAGACTGCACCCGAAGGAGATGTCTTACGATAACCGTATGAGGTGTTTAAGTGATCTGCGGGATATCGGGTATCAGGTGGGCTGCGGATTTATGGTGGGGTCGCCGTTTCAGACGGTGGACTGCCTTGCGGCTGACCTGAGGTTTATCAAGGAGTTTCAGCCCCACATGGTGGGAATAGGACCGTTTATTCGGCATAAGGATACGCCCTTTGCGGATATGCCCGACGGAACGGCTGAACTGACATTGTTTTTGCTGTCTGTTGTACGGCTGCTTTTGCCAAAGGTTTTGCTGCCCGCTACCACTGCGTTGGGTACAATAAGTCCTACGGGACGGGAACAGGGGCTTATGGCGGGGGCTAATGTGGTGATGCCTAATTTGTCGCCGGTTTTGGTCAGAAAGAAGTACTCGCTGTACGATAATAAGATATGTACGGGGGAGGAGGCGGCTGAATGTGCGGGGTGCCTGGAGAGACGGGTGAGCTCCGTTGGCAGGAGACTGGTTTGTGAAAGAGGAGATTATGGCAGTTGAAAGTGCAGAGTGCAGAGTAATGGTGGTCGAAGATCGGTGCGTGAACGCTGACGGGTGCTAAAGGCGCTTGCACTGCGCAGCAAGGACAGCGTAAGCTGTGCTTGCGGGGGGCGGCGAAGCCGCAATTGGGCGCGAAGCGCCCAATCCAATGATTTGCGAAGCAAATCATTGCTTTTCCCGCCGAAGGCGGGAAAAGGCGGCTTCGCCGCGGGCAGACACTTATGCAGTGCCGCACGTTTCTCCCCAAAACCGCGGGAGCTTACTTCCGCGAAACAGGCAGCCCTTCAAAAAAAGAACAACTAAAAGGAGTAAACATTATGTACGATCCCAAATCACTGAGAGCGGAGGACTTCATATCCGACGAGGAAATCAAGGCTACCCTTGCCTACGCCGAGGAAAACAAAAACGACCTTGAGCTGATAGACAGCATAATCGAAAAAGCAAAACAGCTAAAGGGTCTTTCCCACCGTGAAGCCTCGGTGCTGCTTGCCTGCGAGAACGAGGAAAAAATACAGCAGGTGTACGACCTTGCGGAGCGGATAAAAAAGGACTTCTACGGCAACCGCATAGTTATGTTCGCCCCGCTGTACCTGTCCAACTACTGCGTGAACGGCTGTCTGTACTGCCCATATCACCTGAAAAACAAGCACATTCCCCGCAAAAAGCTGACGCAGGAGGAGGTGCGCAATGAGGTGATAGCCCTTCAGGATATGGGACACAAGCGTCTTGCAATAGAGGCGGGAGAAGACCCGGTAAACAACCCAATCGAGTACATCTTAGAGTGCATAAACACCATTTACGGCATAAAGCACAAAAACGGCGCTATACGCCGTGTCAACGTGAATATCGCCGCAACTACGGTGGAGAATTACAGAAAGCTCCACGAAGCGGGAATAGGCACCTATATCCTGTTTCAGGAGACATACCACAAGGAAAGCTATGAGCGCCTGCACCCCACCGGACCCAAGCATGATTACGCCTACCACACCGAAGCGATGGACAGGGCAATGGAGGGCGGTATCGACGATGTGGGACTGGGCGTGCTGTTCGGCTTGGAGCTGTACAAGTATGAATTTGCGGGACTGCTTATGCACGCCGAGCATTTGGAGGCGGTGCACGGCGTCGGACCTCACACCATCAGCGTACCCAGAGTGAAGCACGCCGACGACATTGACCCCGACGAGTTCGACAACGGTATCAGCGACGATATTTTTGCCAAGATATGCGCCTGCATAAGGGTTGCAGTCCCCTACACGGGCATGATAATCTCCACCCGTGAGAGCAAGGCGGTGCGTGAAAAGGTGATACGTCTGGGCGTTTCCCAGATAAGCGGCGGCTCCAAGACCAGCGTAGGCGGCTACTACGAGCCTGAGCCCGAGGACGAAAGCAGCGAGCAGTTCGATGTTTCCGACAAGAGAACGCTTGACGAGGTGGTAAGGTGGCTGATGGAGATAGGGTATATCCCCAGCTTCTGCACCGCCTGCTACCGTGAGGGCAGAACGGGAGACCGCTTCATGAGCCTGTGCAAGAGCGGACAGATACAGAACTGCTGCCACCCCAATGCGCTGATGACTCTGAAGGAATATTTAGTGGACTACGCAAGCCCCGAAACGAGGAAAATAGGCGAGGAGCTTATACAGAAGGAGCTGGACAATATTCCCAAAGAAAAGGTAAGGCAGATAGCAAGGGATTATCTTACCGAGATAGAAAAGAACGGGAAACGGGATTTCCGCTTTTAGCTGTCAGGTATCAGAGAATACCCGCCGCAATAAAAAATTGGTATAAATTAAGCCCACCTCATTTTATAAAATGGGGTGGGTTTATTTTGCAGTCTGAGCTTTGCCCAAAATCGACGGATTTTTACATACAACCTGTACAAAAAAGACGTCGTCCTTTACGGGAAATTTTTATAGGTACAAGGGTATTTCCCAAAAAAATCAGTCGGGCGCATTTCCTCGGAAATAATTTCATCTTTTTTTCGGCATTTTGGAGCTGACGGGCAGGTTTTTGGGAAAATGCTGCGGAATTTTGTCGGAAGCCCGTGGGCGGAAAGGCGGCTGTAAGTGCGAAAAATACGGTGAAGCGAATTTCTGAGAAGCGGCTGTCGGGCTGTATCTGCGAAAAATGCGGTGACAGGATTTTTTTCGCCGAGCGAAAAACAGCGCCGAAAAAAATGCGGTCATCGTATTTTTCGGGAAATACGGTCAGTCTGCGGTCGCCGCATTTCCACTGTTCAAGGCGTTTTCCGCAGATCACGCGCAGAGGGCTGCGGTCGGCGCCGAGGGGTTTGGAGGAGAGGGGCGCTTCCCCGCCGACACGGGGGAAATATTCCGAAAAATCGTGTCACCGTATTTTTTCGGGCAATGCTCGGACGCCTCCGCTCAGAAAAATGCGATGATGCGATTTTTTCGTGTGGGGAAAGCAAGCCGCAAAAAAATGCGGTCACCGTGTTTTCCGTAAAAAAACGGTGACCGCAATTATTTCATCTCAGCTTCAGCATAAGCAGGTCGTACCTGCACATTTTCCCGTACTGCATTTCGCTGCAGTTTTCAAGAAGCGTTGCGAAGCCGAATTTCTCGTACAGTCTGCGGGCGTCGGCGTTATCCGTCTCCACTCCGATGGTGAACTCGAATATGCCCCGCCTTGTGCATGAGGTGATGGCATATTTCAGCAGCGCCGTCCCTATCCCCATGTTGCGGAACTCCGGCAGCACACGCAGCCCGAACAGGTACATACGCTTGTTGGGTATCACCGCTATGGGAATGTTGGAGTTTTCGGTCATTATGCTGATCTCGCCTACAAACCTGCCCTCCTCCTCAGCCACCACGCATATCTCACGGCGGTTGCGGAGGTTGTCCTCACGGGTCTGCTGAAAATTCTCGAAACGGCTCATGTCGTAGATGGCGTTAAGCTCGTCCAGCCGCTCCACCGGAAGTAATTTCAGTTCCATTTACGCTTTGTATATCCTTTTGATCTTTACGGGAGTGGTGGGCTTGTCGCTGAAATCCGTCTCCGACGCCGCTATCTCGTCCACCGCCTCAATGCCCTCCACGACCTTGCCGAAGGCGGCGTACTGACCGTCAAGGTGAGGTGCGTCCTTGTGCATGATGAAGAACTGGCTGCCTGCGGAATCGGGGTCCATTGCCCTTGCCATGGAGATAACGCCGCGGACGTGCTTTATGTCGTTGGGAACGCCGTTGGCGGAGAACTCGCCCTTGATGTGATAGCCGGGTCCGCCTGTGCCGGTGCCGTTGGGACAGCCGCCCTGTATCATAAAGCCGCTTATCACACGGTGGAAGGTGAGCCCGTCGTAGAAGCCCTCCCCTACCAGCTTTTCAAAGTTCTCCACGGTGATGGGAGCTTTGTCGGGGTACAGCTCCAGCTTGATCTCTTTGCCGTTTTCCATTTCGATGACTATCATTTTTGTTCGTCCTTTCCGTTAATGTTTTTTACTGCAAGAATTACGCCTGTTATAACTATTGCAACGCCTGCGGCGCCTATAACTATATATATGACTATATTATTGCCGTTCTGCTTCGGCTCATCGTTTTGTGCAGTGGCCGGAGGACGTGTGGTGGTAGTAGTTTCCTCAGTGTCCTGCGGTTCGTCGTTCACGCAGGGCTCGTCGGCGGTTTCCTCCGTTTCCTCCGCATTGTTCAGCGCTGCCAAATAGCTCCTTTCTTCCACCTTGTCTATGCGGTGCTTCAGGGCAAACGCCTCGTCCGTCTCGTCAAAATACTTCTCCGTGGAGGGATAGCCGTTGGTGTATTTGCCGTTTTCGTATATGCCGCTGCGCCCCCAGGTGGGGTCGGCGTAGACCCAGCGGCTTTCCGCCCCGTACCAGAAGGCGGTGAACTCGTGGTTTTCTCCTGCGGTCAGCAGCTCGTCATAGGTCACGCCCGACGCCACCGAGGAGCCTTTCAGGTTCACCGAGCGTATCCCCGCTATCTCCAGCATGGCACAGTAGGTGTTGGCAAAGCCTGCGCAGGTTGTCCTGCGGCGCTCTAAAACGTTGTGTATGGCAACGGTGTCAAGCGTTACGCCCGCCGCCGCCGCGTCCTTGTCGTAGTAGAAATTATCGGATATCCAGCGGTAGAGGAGAAGGGCTTTCATATAGTCGTCCTGCTCGTCCCCGCAGACCTCCCGCACCACCTGCTCCAGCTGAGCAAGAGTCTCCTCTATCTCCACAGGGTCGGCGGTCTGACTGATATAGTAGGCGGAGGCTTCGGGAGCGGCGGTGAGGATATTTTCCAGCTTTTCGGCGTTCAGCTTTGCAAGTCCGTTGTCGGGAAAATACCAGCCGCTTTTGTCATGATGTATGCGGTAGCCCATCACCAAAAGGGACTCCTTTACCAGCCAGAGCTCGCACCAGCCGCCGGAATATTCGGCGTCGAACTCGGCGTGGAAGGTGCTGTCGTCACCTGCCGTGAACTCGTAGCCTGTAATATGCACACGGTCCGTAGAGAACCTTACACCTGTCACAGTGTCGCCCGCTACCCTGCCCTCTACCGTGAAGTGGTTCCCCTCGATAGTGATGTCGGCGCAGCTGTCCGGGTCGTATGAGGTGAGAAAATGAGTAAAGCCGCTGTCGGCGGCGTAAGCGTCCGTATCATACGCCGGCAGCGTTATCCCGAGAACAACGGCAAAAGCACACGTCATTTTAAGGAATTTTTTCATTTATATTCCTTTCTTTTGTTTATCTGTATCTTGTGAATATTATACTACATTTTTATGCGTTTTGCAATACGCTCCCGTGATTTGCCAATATAAAAGGAGTCCGCCGGGCGGACTCCGCAGCTGTTCTCTATTCCCTGTCAACCATCACGCCCACCATTCTTCCGCTGATGGAAAGGCTGCATACGTCGCCGCCTATTATCTCCCCTCCCCACACCAGCAGGTGCGCCTCGGCGTTATCGCAGGGACTGCCGTCGTACTCGGTGAAGTTCAGTACCTGAAAGGTGTATTTTACCACCTTCTCCCCTTTGTAGGCGGACAGGTCGTAGCCCTGCTTCTTTTGCAGGTTGTTGTATCTCTCGTACACCTCCGAAAACTCGGCGGGTATCATCACTTCCTCCCGTGAGGCGCTGTCGGGCTTCAGCTTCCAGCCGCACTCCGTAAGGAACTGCGCAGCGTCCTCCTGCGTCACCTCGCCAAGGGCGGCGCTGACGTAGCTGACGGTGCACTTTACAAGAAAAAATGCCGCGGCAAGTATTGCAAACATTATTATAAAGCCCTTTAAGGATATTCTGCTCCTTACTGACATGGCTGTCCCTCCTGTATCTATATATTGTGTGATACTGCCTGACTTCTCTATAGATATATATGCAATTTCGGGACAGAGATATGAAACTTTATACAAAAAATTGTGCCGAAATGTAAACACTATTAACAAAAATTTTTCCTCAAACACTGGCTAAAGGCTGTTTTCGGTTGCTTTTTTGTGCAAGTTGTTAATAAAATTCACAGCTTTTTCACTTTGATTTGGCGTGGTTGTTTATTATACATAAAGCCTTTGAAATTTTTTTAGTGAATTAGGTACTACCAATTTAGGGAGTTTCCTGTTATTATATTAGCATACCTTAATGTATTCTTTTTAGGAGGTCACATACATGGCAAGTTTATCACTCAGAGGCATCTACAAGCGTTACCCCGGCGGTGTTACGGCAGTTACCGATTTCACCATGAACATCAAGGACAAGGAATTCATCATTCTGGTTGGTCCTTCCGGCTGCGGTAAGTCCACAACTCTGCGTATGATCGCAGGCCTTGAGGAAATTTCCGAGGGCGAGCTGTTCATCGGCGACCGTCTGGTAAACGACGTTGCACCTAAGGACAGAGATATCGCGATGGTGTTCCAGAGCTACGCTCTGTATCCTCACATGACCGTTTTCGAGAACATGGCGTTCGGTCTTAAGCTCCGCAAGGTTCCCAAGGACGAGATCAAGAGACTGGTTGAGGAGGCTGCCAAGAGCCTTGACATCAGCCACCTGCTGGACAGAAAGCCCAAGGCTTTGTCAGGCGGTCAGAGACAGCGTGTTGCGCTTGGCCGTGCGATCGTTCGTGACCCTCAGGTGTTCCTGCTCGACGAGCCTCTGTCCAACCTGGACGCTAAGCTCCGTGCGCAGATGAGAACCGAGCTTTCCAAGCTGCATAAGAGACTGGGTACGACCTTCATCTACGTTACCCACGACCAGATCGAGGCTATGACCATGGGCGACCGTATCGTTGTTATGAAGGACGGCCTCATTCAGCAAATCGACTCTCCTATCAACCTTTACGAAAACCCCGTAAACAAGTTCGTTGCAGGCTTCATGGGTACTCCTCAGATGAACTTCATCGACGCCAAGCTTATCATGCAGAACGGCAAGTACACCGTTGAGTTCGGCTCCGAGGACACCAAGAGCAGCAGAGGCAGAAAGTTCTATATCGAGCTGCCCAACAGCAAGACCGCTGACTGCGACGCTCTCCAGTACTATGTAGACAAGGAAGTTACTCTGGGTATCCGCCCCGAGAGCATCCATGACGAGGAAATGTTCATTTCCGCAGCTACCACAGGTATCATCGAGGCTACCGTAGACGTTACCGAAATGATGGGCGCCGAGTCCTATCTGTACCTGACCTGCGAAGGTATCCCCCTGACCGCCCGTGTAAGCCCTCGCTGCACCGCTCGTCCTCAGGACGTAGTAAAGCTGGCGATGGATCCCAACAAGATCCACCTGTTCGACGTAAACGACGAGCACGCTATACTTTCTTAATCGTTAGATCACCTTTTATGAAGGCCCGACGGAATGTCGGGCTTTCTTTTTTGCTTTTTTCGCCATATAAGATGGTATTTTCTGTAGAAATAAACAAAATACGGTGTTTTTGCTTGCAATTTTCTTTAATTTGTTATACAATATATAATGTATAGATTTTACCACGGCGGGATGCCGTAGGTGTTCGCCCAAGGGCTTGACAGAACGTCAAGCCAACAAAGCGAACGCCTTTGAGAGGACGCTTAAATGGAAAAGTTTCTGAAGTTTCTGAAAAACAGGTGGTTCCTGTTTGGAATATCCTTCCTGAATATCATATATGTATTGTTTGTGGCGAATATGGTAAGGGTCACCTTTACCTGCTATCTTGAGATAAACAACTTCGTCTCGATGATGGCGCTGTATCTGCTGATAAATTTCCTGTTCGGAGTGCTGATATTCTTTACACGAAAACAGATCCCCACGATCGTCTGCGCAATAATACTTCCGATAGAGGCGTTTGCGCTGATGATAACCGCCTTCGGGCAGTGGTATCTGATAATACCGGCTATCGTGGTGAGTATGTTCGCCTTTCTGATATGCGGCGTGGCGGAGCCATGCAAGACCGTGCTCGGTACCGTGTTCCTGCTGATGTTCGTTGTTGGCGGGCTGGTGTACAATGTGTTCCTGAATTTAGGCATCTCGCTGTTTTACGTTATAACCGACCTTCAGGACAACGGCATCGAGGTGGACATGAACGAGAGAAGCTCCGATTACCTTATCTCGCCTGACGGTACATACCGATTGGTGAAGTACATCGACAACGGCGACAACGGGCGCTCGGTAACGGGGTATTATGTGGAGCTTGCCTTTGAAGACGAGCAGTTCCCGTTTGTTTACTGCTACCGTGTTTACGGGTGCAGACACGTTCTTTCCACGCTGTATGACAGCGATATAAGCCCGAAATGGATATCCGACACGGTATTGCTCATAGACGGACGGCAGAGAGATATGGAGGAGCTGTTCGCAGAGAAGGAGCCTGAGGACGAGGATAAAGACGAGGATAAAGACGCCGATAAAACCACGGAGGACACGGAAAATACAGACGATACAGGAGAGACAGACGGTACAGGAGAGACAGACGGTACGGGAGAGACAGACGATGATGCGGACGGAGAAGAATAAGCCGCCAAAGAAAATAAGCTGAAAAGAGATTTTTATGAACAACGTTAATCCGAGCATTCTGAACATTGCAAGCCGCACCACCAACGAGCTGTATACGGTGAGCGTGCCTGCCAATCTGCTGAATTTCTGCAATTTTGATTTCACCTACTTTATGGAGGAGAGCAGCCGCCTCTGCCGTGAGTGCATGAGGACGGGGGAGTATCCCGCCGACGAGGTGAACAACGTCAAAAATGCCATAACCAACTGCCACAAATACTTCGAGAACAATATGCGGGGCATATTCGACAAGGTAGTGGTGGACAGCTGGATAGAGTATATCTGCCGTCAGGGCGAGATGGGCACCACTACTCTCTGGAACACCTTTTCCAAGTGCAAGAACCCCTTCCAGCGGATAGTGTTCCAGCGCCTGTCCGAGTACCGCAGCCACCGTGCGATAAATCAGTGGGTCAATCTGCTGAAGATGCAGGAGTATGCAAGGAAAAAGATAGACTTTATCTTCGGCGGAAAGCTGAACAACGTCAGCGAGGCGGTGGGAAGGCTCAATCTGTTCGACCTGATGTTCAGCGTCGCCGCCAATGAGCAGGGGTATTCGCTGGACGCAATAGGCTCCGTGAAGGTGTTCAAGGGCGGCAGACTGCCCAACGCTCCCTTTGTGTTCGGAGGAGCGGCAAAGGAAGTGGTTCGCAACCTGTTCAAGGAGGTCGCATTTGCGGATAAGCTGCCGTACATGAGCAGGTATGAGGGCCCCATGTCCGACTGGGAGGCGATGGACTCCTTTGCGGTGATAAAGGGGCATCTGCCTGAGCATTCCGACAATGTTGCAAATACAATAATGAAGTCCATGGCGAGACTGCCTGAGACGGTTTATCTGCCCTCGGGCTTCAAGGCGATGATAGACCTTGAGATAGATACCTTAGTGAACAGCGGAGCCTTTTTGCAGCGCTGCAAAAGGTGCAAGGAATACTACATACGGGACGATTACTATAACTCGGATTACTGCGACAACGTTCACCGTGACGGTACCACCTGCCGTGAGATAATGGAAAACTCCATGGGCAGCCTGGAGCCGCTGACCCCCGAGCAGCTCGCCTATATCAAGGAGACCTCGGAGGCAGTTTACAGGGAGATGTCCGCAAGACTGGGCACAGGGCTGTCCCAGCGTGATTTCTCCGAGTGGCTGGGCAACTTCAACGTTATCAGAAACAAGGTACTGGGCAGCGAGGCGGATATTTCCGTATTTGAGGAGTTCGTGAGATATACAAGGGAATACACGCTGCCGGGCAAGGTAGAGGTAGAGCCGGAGGAGACGGAGAAGAAGGAGGAGCTGACGGAGGATAACCGTGTGGTGAAGCCCTATCAGTTCACCAAGATAGACCGCAGGGAGCTGGTACAGCAGGGACTGCTCAAAAACAAGAACGAGGATAAGGACGAAGTCCCCGTTCCCGTGGAGGCCGTCGCCGCTCCGCCTGCGCCGACCGTTGCAAGAATAATACGCGGGGCGCACCCTACCAGCTATCATGAGATACCCGTGGGAAATGACAGGCAGGAGTTCAAGCCTGCGTCCGAGGTGTTCAAGCCCCAGTCCTTTGCGGCGGCTGAGAGCGCAGGTGAAGCTGCAAGAGCCGCTATACAGACCTTGGAGGCAAAGGAGACCCCAAAAGAGACTGCAAACAAGGAAAGCGAAAGAGTAAGGCTGCCAGAGCTGGACGAATTTTCGGAGCTTGCCGCGATGCAGCGTGAGCGAAAGTCGCCGCCCAAGGTGAAGCTGCCGGACTTCGGTCTTCAGGAGCAGACCAAGCTGCCCGAAAACGAAAAGCACGAAAAGGTAAGGCTGTATGACCGTGAGGAGGAACTGAAGCCCCTTGAATTCGGAAGACAGGAAAGTCAGCCGGAGCGCCCCGATTTCGGTCAGAAGAGGAAAGCTCATCAGCCGGATTTCGTGGTAGAGGACGACGACACCGATTTCGTCAATCTGGAGGATAGGCTGGAAAAGCCCGCTGCCAAAGAAAACCGTGAAATGAACAGGGCGGCAAGAGTGGTCAGCGCATACAAGACGGTGAATAATATGCCAAGGGCAGGCGAGCAGGCTGCCGCCGAGCAGGACGAGGCTGCTGCACGAGTGATGGACGACTTTGCAAAGATACTGGACAATATCGAGCGCAACGACGGCTTCGACGAGGACGATGTGCCGCTGGACCCTGACGGTATCCCTCTGTCACACAAGACCAAGCACGTTATGGACGCTATCATGAAGAATACCAGGGTCAGCCCGTCGCTGGTCTACGGAAGACGGCAGGCGGCGGAACAGAATGTGGTGATAGACGAGGCGTACAGGAAGGACGAGGAATAATTGACATTTGATAATTGCGGAAGAACCTTGCGTTCTTCCGCTTTGTTTTTTCACGTTAAACCTTTCCCTGCATATAATGAATTTGAACGCAAATTTGCAGAAAGGAAGGGTTTTATGTGCGGAATTGCAGGCTGGATAGACTTCAGCAGAAATATCAGAAATGAAAATGCGGTAATGGAGAAGATGAGCAGGGTGCTTGCCCCCAGAGGTCCTGACGAGAGCGGAGCGTTTTTCAGCGAAAGCTGCTGCTTTGTGCATAGGAGACTGGTAGTCATCGACCCCGAAAACGGAAAGCAGCCGATGACGCTTGGCAGCTACACTATCTGCTACAACGGGGAGCTGTATAATACCGCTGAGCTGCAAGGGGAGCTGGAAAGGCTTGGATACGCCTTTTCGGGGCATTCGGACACCGAGGTGCTGCTTACCTCGTACATACAGTGGGGCGAGGAGTGCTTGGAGCGGTTCAACGGGATATACGCCTTTGCGATATGGGACGGTGAAAGAAAAAGGCTGTTTATGGCAAGGGACAGGGCGGGGGTGAAGCCGCTCTACTACAGCGTTACCGACAGCGGGCTGCTGTTTGCCTCGGAGCCTAAGGCGCTGCTTATGCACCCGTCTGTGAAGCCTGTCATTGACGGAGAGGGCGTGGCGCAGATAATGCTGCTGGGACCTGCGGTGAAGCCGAACAGCGGTATTTTCAGGGAAATAAAGCAGGTGCCGCCGGGGTGTAAGCTGAGGTATACAAGAGAAGGTCTGACCTTGGAAAGCTACTGGCAGCCCACCGCTGAGCCGCATAAGGAGACTGCGGAGGAGACGGCGGAGCACCTTGCGTTTCTGATACGGGACAGCGTTACAAGGCAGCTTGTCAGTGATGTGCCGCTGTGTACCTTTTTGTCGGGGGGGCTGGACAGCAGTATCATCAGCGCCATTGCGGCGGAGGAGTACCGTAAAAAAGGCGAAACGCTGTCTACCTGGTCGGTGGACTACAAGGGAAATCGGGAGAATTTCCGCGCTTCCCTGTTCCAGCCTGACGAGGACGCGCCTTGGATAGTGAGAATGAGCGAATATATAAAGAGCTCGCATACCAACGTGGTCATTGATACGGAGCAGCTGGCGGACGCTCTTTATTCAAGCACCCTTGCCCGTGACGCTGCGGGAATGGCGGACGTTGACAGCTCGCTGTACCTGTTTTGCGGGGAAGTTAAGAAGAATTTCCAAGTGGCGGTGAGCGGGGAGTGTGCGGACGAGATCTTCGGGGGCTACCCTTGGTTCCGCAACGAAGAAATGCTGAACAGAAGCGGGTTCCCTTGGGCAGCGGCTACGGTCGAGAGATACGGGCTGATACGGGAGGATATTCTGCGGAATATTTCCCCCGAGGAGTACGTCCGGCAGGCGGCTGAGGAGACCCTTGACAGGACCTCTTATTTAGACAGCGACACGCCTGTGGAGCGAAAAATGAGGGGTATGTTCATGCTGAACTTTTACTGGTTCATGCAGACGCTGCTGACACGGAAGGACCGCTGCTCCATGGCGCACGGGCTTGAGGTGAGAGTGCCCTTCTGCGACCATCGGATAGCTCAGTACGCCTACAATATTCCCCCGGAAATAAAGTTTTACCGTGAAAGAGAAAAGGGTATCGTGCGAATGGCGATGGAAAAGGTGCTGCCAAATGACGTGGCGTGGCGGAAAAAGTCCCCTTACCCCAAGACCCACAATCCCGATTATACTGCGCTTATGCTGATGAGGTTCGGGGAGGTGCTGAAAAAGCCCGACTGTCGGCTGTGTGAGATAATGGACAGGGGGAAGCTGGAGGAGCTGAGAGACAGCGAGGGGGCTGCGTTCAGCAAGAACTGGTATGGGCAGCTTATGACTACGCCGCAGATGTTTGCTTATCTGATACAACTGGAATACTGGTTGAGGAAATATGATGTTGTGATTGAGAAATAAAATGTTCCCCGTCTCGGTTGAGGCGGGGATTGTTCATATAGTTGTTAGGGATTAGAGAGCAGAGAATAGTTGAGCGGTTTATATTGTTGATTTTTTACCGTGTTCATGGTAAAATAAATGAAAATAATAATCACAGGAAATAAAAATGATCAAGCTGATAAAATATCTCAAGGGCTATATACTTCAAAGCATAATCGCTCCCCTGTTCAAGTTTCTGGAGGCGTCCTTTGAGCTGATAGTGCCGCTGGTCATGGCGGGGATAATCGACGTGGGCGTCAAAAATGACGACGAGGGTTATATCTACGGCATGGGGCTGGTATTGGTGCTGCTGGGCGTGTTGGGGCTGGCGGCCTCCATCACTGCGCAGTATTTTGCGGCAAAGGCCTCCATGGGGTTCGGAACGGCGCTGAGGCACGACTTTTACAGGCACCTGAACTCGCTGTCCCACGCCGAGATAGACAAGTTAGGCTCCGATACCATGACCACACGGATAATAAACGACATAAATCAGACGCAGACAGGCGTGAATATGTTTCTCAGGCTGTTTCTGCGTAGTCCCTTTATCGTGGTGGGGTCTATCGTTATGTGCCTTACCATCAGCGTGGAGCTGACGCTTATCTTTGCGGTGGCGGCGCCTGTTATAGGACTTATTATTTATCTGATAATGAATCGGACTATCCCTAAATATAAGAAGATACAGGGCAGGCTGGACAGAGTCTCGCTGCTCACCCGTGAAAATCTGGCGGGAGTGAGAGTTATACGGGCGTTTGCACGGCAGAAAAATGAGCAGGAGGATTTTGAGCGGGAGACTGCCGAGCTTATGAAGGCGCAGGTTCGGGTGGGGAGGATATCCGCACTGCTTAATCCGCTGACCTTTGTGGTGGTCAATCTGGCGATAGCGGCTATTATCTGGTTCGGCGGCATTTCAGTTGACACAGGCTCTATCACGCAGGGCGAGCTTATTGCGCTGGTGAACTATATGAATCAGATATTGCTGGCACTGATATATCTTGCAAATCTGATAAACATTCTCACCAAGGCAAGCGCAAGCGGGGCAAGGATAAACGATATTTTTGCAATGAAGCCCTCGGTTTCCGATGAGGGAAATGTGGAGCAGGAGGGCGTCACGGGCGCTCCTGCGGTGGAGCTTCGTGACGTGAGCTTCGGGTATCATGAGGGCGGCGCCGTGCTGGACGGGATAAGCCTTCGGGCTGAAAAGGGCGAGGTCATCGGTATCGTTGGCGGTACAGGCTCAGGCAAGACTACGCTGGTGAACCTTATCCCGAGATTTTACGATGTTGCGGGAGGCGAGGTGCTGGCAAACGGAGTGGACGTGAAAAAATATCCGCTGAAGCAGCTTCGCAGGAAGATAGGCATTGTGCCCCAGAGGGCGGTGCTGTTCAAGGGGACGGTGCGCTCCAATATCTGCTGGGGCAGGAAAGGCGCTTCCGATGATGAAATATGGGCGGCGCTGGAGACGGCGCAGGCGGCGGAGTTTGTGCGGAAATTGGACGGTGGGCTGGACGCTCCTGTTGAGCAGGGCGGGCGCAACTTTTCAGGCGGGCAGAGACAAAGGCTCACCATTGCAAGGGCTGTTGCCATGCGCCCCGAGATACTTATACTGGACGATTCGTCCTCGGCGCTGGATTTTGCCACAGACGCTGCGCTCAGGAAGGCACTGGCGAGGGATATGGCGGGAACTACGGTGTTTATCGTTTCCCAAAGGGCTGCGGGAGTGAAGCACGCTGACAGGATACTGGTGCTGGACGACGGAAAAGCGGTTGGGCTTGGTACGCATAAGGAGCTGTTTGAGAGCTGCACGGTGTACAGGGAGATATGCCTGTCGCAGTTGACCGAGAAGGAGGCGCAGAATGGCTAATTTCGGGATTTTGAAGCGCATTTTGCGGTTTACAAAGCCTTATCTGCACCACCTTGTTCTGGCGGCGGTGTTTTCGGCGGTGAATGTGGCGCTGACGCTGTATATCCCTATTCTGATAGGCAATGCCGTCGACTGCACAGTGGAGGCGGGAAAGGTGGATTTTGAGGCGATACTGCCTATTCTTGTGCAGCTTGCCGCTGCGGCGGCGATAGCTGCGGGGGCAAGCTGGGCTATGAGCCTTTGCACAAATAAGCTGACCTACTTTACGGTGCGGGATATCAGGCGGCAGGTGTTTGCAAAGCTGCAAAGGGTGCCGCTGTCATACATTGATTCCAAGGCTCACGGCGACCTTATCAGCCGCATGATAGCGGATACCGACCAGATATCGGACGGACTGCTGATGGGCTTTACGCAGCTTTTTACGGGAGTTGTCACCATTTTGGGCACCCTTGGCTTTATGCTGTCCATAAATCTGTGGATAACGCTTATCGTGGTGGTGATAACGCCGCTGTCCTTTTTCGTCGCCTCCTTTGTGGCAAAGCACAGCTTTCAGATGTTCCGCTTGCAGTCCGAAACGAGAGGAAAAATGACTGCGCTGACAGGGGAAATGCTGAGCGGACAGCACCTTGTAAAGGCGTTCTGCCACGAGGAGGAGGCAGAGGCGGAGTTTGACGTGATAAACGGCGACTTGCAGGGCTACAGCGTTAAGGCGGTGTTCTTCTCCTCGCTTACCAATCCCTCTACACGGTTTGTGAACGGGCTTATCTATGCGGGCGTGGGCGTGTTCGGCGCTGTAAGCGCTTTGGCAGGCAATATCTCCGTGGGGCAGCTGAGCTGCTTCCTTACCTACGCAAATCAGTACACCAAGCCCTTTAACGAAATTTCAGGCGTTATAACCGAGCTGCAAAGCGCACTTGCCTGCGCCAAGAGGGTGTTTGAGGTTATCGACGCTGAGCCTGAGCAGGCTGAGCCTGAGCAGGCTGAGCCTGAACATGCGGTCGTACTTACGCCCGACAGGGTGGACGGCAGTGTGGCATTGGATAACGTCAGCTTCTCCTACACCCCCGAAAAGCCGCTTATCGAGGGATTTTCCCTTGATGTGCAGAGCGGCAGGCATATCGCCATAGTGGGGCCCACAGGCTGCGGGAAAACTACGCTGATAAATCTGCTTATGCGGTTTTACGATGTGCAGGGCGGGGAGATACGGGTAAGCGGCGTTCCCGTGAAGGATATCACCCGTGATTCCCTGCGGGGAGCTTACGGAATGGTCTTGCAGGAGACGTGGCTGAAAAACGGGACGGTGTTTGAGAATATCGCTTACGGAAAGCCTGACGCAAGCAAGGAAGATGTGGTGAACGCCGCAAAAGCCGCTCATGCCCACAGCTTTATCGAAAGGCTGCCTAATGGGTACGACACACGCATTTCCGACGACGAGACGAATATTTCACAGGGACAGAAGCAGCTTCTTTGTATCGCAAGAGTTATGCTGTGCCTACCGCCTATGCTGATATTGGACGAGGCTACCTCCTCCATCGATACCATGACGGAAAGCCGCATACAGAGAGCCTTCGACGAGATGACCGAGGGGCGCACCAGCTTCATCGTAGCTCACAGGCTGTCCACCATACGCAGGGCGGACTGCATTTTAGTGATGGAGTCGGGGCATATCGTGGAGATGGGACGGCATGAGGAGCTGATGGAGAAGGGCGGATTTTATGCTAAATTGTATAACAGTCAGTTTGAGGTGAGCTGAAAACAGAAAAAGCACTGCTTACGCAGTGCTTTAATTTTTTAGTCGTTGTTCCTGTTTCTTGAATCGAATATCTCCTGCAATGTGGTGAAGCGTTCCTTCTCCTGAATGTTGCCAAGAGTGTTCTGGATTATCTTGGACAGGTCGTCGTCGGAGCTCTGGCTGGTGACTATCTCGTCGTTGTCGTTTGAAGAAAGAGAGGAGAGAGTGGAAGATGACGCAGGCGCTGCCGCAGCGGACGCTTTGGGAGCTGCGAAGGCTCTTTCGCCGGGAGTATCACGGAAGCCTGTTGCGATAACCGCAATGCTGATGGTGTCGGTGATGTCCTCACGCTGGCTTACGCCCTGGATCATCTCTACCGACGGGTCTGCGGCGTCGGAGATCATGCTGATAACGTCACGCAGGTCGCTGATAGCGCTGTCCGCCGAAAGCGTAACGTTGACAAGCAGCTTGGTAGCGTGATTGATGGAGGTCTCAAGCAGCGGGCTGTTGACGACCTGTGAAACAGCCTCCTGTATCTTGTTTTCGCCTGTGCCTGTACCGATGGCGATGTGTGCGTCGCCGGAATTGGAGAGTATCGAGCAAAGGTCGGCGAAGTCGGTGCCTATCCTGCCGGTGGTGCTCTCGTATACCACGTCGGAGATTATCTTTACCGAGCGGTACAGCACGTCGTCCACCATCGCAAATGCCTGCTTGAAGCTGAGCATTTTTTCGTTGGTCTTAAGTAAGCGCTCGTTGGGGATTATCAGCAATGAATCAACGTGCTTGCGCATCTCGTCGATGCCCTTTATCGCCTGATTCATCTTGTATTCACGTTCGTACTCGAAGGGCTTGGTCACTACGCCTACGGTGATTATGTTCATTTCCTGAGCGATCTCGGCAACTACGGGAGCTGCGCCCGTGCCTGTGCCGCCGCCCATGCCTGCGCCGATGAACACGATAGACGCGCCCTCTATTGCCTTTTCGATCTCCTCACGGCTCTCCTTGGCTGCCTCTGCGGCTACCTCGGGACGTCCGCCTGCGCCTCTGCCCTTGCAGCACTTCTTGCCTATCTGGATACGGCGCATAAGGGTCTTGTCCTTGTTTCTCAGCGCCGCTACGTCGGTGTTGAGAGCGATGAATTCTATCTTGTCACGCAGGTCGGACATTACGTCGCCGCCCTTGGCTTCTATGTCGTCGTACTCCTTCTGGTACAGCTTTGCCATGTACTCAACGGCGTTTCCGCCGCCGCCGCCTACGCCTATGACCTTTATCTTTACGTCATATACGCCCTTTTCGTCAAGATCGTCCAGGTCGTACTCGAAGTTGTCTTCATCAATAAAAACGCCCATTTTGTACCTCCACATTTTTCCGCAGTCAAAATCTGTTTTTTGTACGGTTGCGCGGTTTCTTTTCTCTGACATAAATTACATATCTAATTCTAACAGATTTTACGTCGGATTTCAATAGTTTTTTAAAATTTCTTTGCAGTTTTCAGGCTGTTTTTTACAGTATATTGTAGTAAAAGTGAAAAAACAGGCTGTATAATGCGGTTTACCAAAATTTACCATATCAGTCGGAATTGCCTTCTCCGTCCGTATTTTCCGGCTCCTCCTCCGGCGGTTCATCTTCCGGCTCGGTGGTCACGGCGCCGAGGTCGTCCGGCTCGGTGTCATAAACGGGTCTTTTGACCACTCTGTCCGGATTGGAAAGTATCAGTATGCACCGCTCTGTGAGGGATATCTCGTCCTCCAGCAGCAGACTTGCGTGGTAGAATTTGTCCTCCATACGGGTGGCGGCGCCAAGCTCCATTTCTATCCTGCCGTCATAGGACATCGTGATGTTCAGCGTGTCGGTCAGGTCTATCTCGCACCGCTTATTCAGCCCGTACTGCTCCATATAGGCTATCATCTGCAGGGCGATGCTCATTCTGTCCTCGTCGTCGTCCTCAAGCTGCGAGCCTGCCGCTGCGTCCGCTGCGGGGGAATATCCCTTTACCACAGGCGTGTCGGAGGATATGCGGTCTATTTCAAGCAGCCGCCCTCTTTCCGAGATAACGTAGTAGCTGCCGCCGCTTGCAAAGGATACGGCAGGGTGGGCAGGCTCCACGGTTATCACAAGGCGGTTGGGAAAGCCTCGGCTTATTCTGGCGGAGTCTATGTAGACCAGCTTGCTCACTATCTGCTCCTCAGCATTGCCGATGTTTATGCGAAGGAGATTGTTGCCCTTTTCTATTCCGCAGGCGGCGATTATTTCCTCGTCAGTGTAGGAGGTCTCCCCTATCACCTGAAAGCTGCTTATGTTGAACAAAACCGTCACCGACAGAATGGATACCGCCGCTACCGCAACTATTCCGATAAGCACATAGTAGAGGGTCATTTTGCCGCGCTTTCTTCTTGCGGGAGCTTTTTTGGGCGGGCTTTTTTTCGGCAGGGGGGATTTTTTCTTCGGCGGGGCTTTGTCAGGCGCCCCTTCCCTTTTGTTCAGAGGTTCATGCCGCTGCTCCTCCTGCATTTCCCGTCGGAGAGGGCTTACGGGTGGTTTTTCTCTTGCAGGGGTCGTTCCCGCTGCGGGAGGTGATTTTTTTGCGGAAGGCGCTTCGCCTGCGGGCTTTTGCTTTTTTGGAGGAGCGCCGCTCTGCCTGCCTTTTTTCTTCGGCTCGTCGGTGCGGCGGTACTCCTCGAAAAGCTGCTCGTCTGTAAGACTTCTGCGCTTGCGCCGCTGAAATTCGGGCATTTTTTCACCTCCTTTTTGACAGTAAACAGTAATGAGTAAAGAGTAAACAGTAAAGTGTATCCAACGTGACTTTGCAAGCAAAATCACAAAGCTTTGCGGATAATATTCAAAATTTGCAGCGAAGCCGCTCCACTACTATTTACTGTTTACTGTTTACTGTTTACTGACGTTTCACGTCTGCGCCTACGCTGCGCAGGACCTGCTCTATGTTTTCATATCCGCGGTCGATGTGGGATATTCCCGATATCCTCGTGGTGCCGTCTGCGGCAAGACCTGCGGTCACCAGCGCTGCGCCGCCCCGAAGGTCTGTGGCTACCAGCTCTGCGCCGGACAGCGACTTTACGCCTATCACTACCGCCACTCTGCCCTCAACGCTTATGTTTGCGCCGAGGCGCACAAGCTCACCTGCGTGCTTGAAGCGGTTCTCGAAAATGTTTTCCACGAATACCGTCGTTCCCGCCGATACCGCCGTCAGCGCCATAAGGGGCGGCTGTGCGTCGGTGGGGAAGCCGGGGTGGACGTTGGTCCTGATAGTGCCGGGGCTTGTGAGGGGTCTGCGGGCGTTGATGAAGATATTGCCCTCGCCGTAGGTGTAGATGCTGCAGCCCATCTGCTCCAGCACCGCAGTTACGGGGCGCAGTGCGGCGTGGTCTGCACCGGTCAGTATCAGCTCGCCGCCGGTTATCGCGCCGCAGTACAGGTATGTAGCAGCCGCTATCCTGTCGGGGATTATCCTGTGCTCACAGCCTGCCAGCTTTTCCGCTCCCTCTATCACTACCGTGCTGCCGCCTGCGCCCTTTATCTTGCCGCCGCATTTGTTGATGAAGTTGGCTAAATCAACTATTTCCGGCTCTCGGGCGGCGTTGTGTATCTCGGTGACGCCGTCGGCAAGCGCCGCCGCAAGCATTATGTTCTCGGTAGCGCCAACCGAGGAGAAGGACAGGGTTATCCTTGCGCCGTGAAGCCCCTTGGGAGCGGAACATTCAAGGTAGCCGTGACGCTCCTCGATAACTGCGCCCATTTCTCTCAGGGCTTTTATGTGGAAGTCTATGGGTCGGGGTCCTAACTCGCAGCCGCCCGGGAAGGATAAGCGGCAGGTGTGGCAGCGGGACAGCACTGAGCCTAAGAATATTATTGAGGAGCGCATCTCCCGCATAAGCTGTGTGGGCACCTCGGTGCCGCTTATAACCGTCGGGTCTACCGTTACGGTGTTTTTCTCACGCCTGCACCTGCAGCCGATGCACTCAAGTATCCTGCACGCCGCATCACAGTCGGACAGGTGGGGGCAGTTGTGCAGAACACACTCTCCGCTGCAGAGCACCGTTGCCGCCAGCAGAGGCAAGGCGCTGTTTTTTGCGCCCTGAACGGGTATCTCTCCCTCAAGCCGCTTCCCGCCGTTTATGATGATACGCTGTTGCTCCGCCATTCAAAATCACCCTTTCTTTAGCATTTACCATTCAGTCTATGCCAAAAGGGTAATTTTGGTTAATTAGTTATCAGAGATCAGTTGTTAGTTGGTGGTGCGGCTTCGCCGCAATTTTAATGTTATCCGCATAACGGATTCCTTTACTTTTCACTGTTCACTATGCACTTTTCACTGCCGACAAGGTCTATTATCTCGCTGAGTATCACGTCGGCGGCGTTGGTTTTTGCCATCTTTCGGGCGTTCTCACCCATTATCTCAAGCCTTGCCCTGTCCGTATACAGGTCGCTTACCGTTTGTATCAGCCACTTTCCGTCCAAGTCCTTGTCCTCCCGAAGAAGGGCGGCGTTGGCGTCCGCAAGGGTCTTGGCGTTATAGTACTGGTGGTTTTCGGTGGCTTGCGGGAAAGGCACTAAGACAGCTGGTCTGCCTATCGCCATTATCTCGGTGAGAGTCATGGAGCCTGCACGGGAGATTATCAGGTCGGCGGCGCACATACAGGTGTACATATTGTCTATGTATTCCTTAAGTATCAGGCGGTTTGACGTCTTGTCAACGCCGTTTTCCTCCAGCAGTCCGCCAAAGGTGTCCCTGCCGTTGCCGCCGTAGGAGTGAATGTGATTTATGCCGCCCTTTTTCTGCTCCCAGCGCATAAGCTCGGCTACTGCGGCGCTTATTTTATTGGCGCCGAGACTGCCGCCTAAGGACAGTATGGTAAAGCCTTCGGGAAGCCCCAAGCGTTCCCTTGCGATGTGCTTTTCCTCAATGGGGACGTTGTTGCGCAGGGGATTGCCCGTTATTATGCAGTTTTCGGTGTGCTTCAGGTGCGCAAGGCAGTCCTCGGAAAACAGGAACACCTTGTCCGCCGTTTTGGTGAGCAGCTTGGTCGTGATACCCGGAAAGGAGTTGCTTTCATGGGTGGCGGTCTTTACGCCAAGCTTAGCCGCCTCACGGAGCACCGCCCCGCAGACGTAGCCGCCCGTTCCTATGCACACGTCGGGGCGGAACTCGTTTATCAGCCTTTTCACCTGCGGAAAGGCGGCGCCGTAATAGTATGCCGCCTTCACGTTGCGCTTTATATTGGCAAAGGACAGACCTCGCTGTATCCCCGCCATCTTTATCCCGTAGAAGTCGTAGCCCGCTTTTTTTACCAGTCTGGATTCCATGCCGTTTGGCGTGCCTACGAAAAGCACCTTGCTTTCGGGCAGGACGTTGACTATTTTATCGGCTATGGCAAGGGCGGGGTTGATGTGTCCCGCCGTGCCGCCTGCCGCAATTAGCGCTCGCATATATCCATATCTTCCTTTACTGTTTACTATTCAAGCTCTGCTTTTCGTGATACGCTGAGCAGTATGCCCATTTCCGCAAGCTGCATTACAAGCGCCGTGCCGCCGTAGCTGAAGAAGGGCAGGGATATTCCCGTGTTGGGTATTGAGTTGGTGACGACGGCAATGTTCAGCAATGCCTGTAAGCCTATCTGGAAGGTTATGCCGAAGGCAAGCATCATGCCGAACTTGTCTCTCGCCTTTGAGCAGACGTAGAAGCCTCTCCATACGAAGATGACGAACAGCAGGATAACCAGCACCGCTCCCACAAAGCCCAGCTCCTCGCAGATTATGGAGAATACGAAGTCGTTTCTGGACATGGGCATATAGCCGTATTTCTGGCGGGAGTTGCCGAAGCCTAAGCCGAACAGACCGCCGCTGCCGATGGTGACAAGGGACTGGTAGGTCTGGAAGGTCTTGTCGGATATGTCCGCCTCCGGGTCGGTGAAGCTGAGCAAGCGGTCGCTGAAGTAGTCGATGCCCATTGCGTTGAGAACGGATATTGCTATGACAAGCAGCAGCACAAGCCCGCCCAGCATGAGGAACAGGTGCTTCAGGTTCACTCCCGCAACGAACATCATGGAAAAACCGATGGAGAATACGATTATCGTACCCGAAAGGTGCGGCTGCATCATCAGCAGTCCGCAGGAGGTCGCCAATATTATTGCCAGAGGGAGAAAGCCTTTTTTGAATTCCCGAAGCTGCTCAAAGCGTTTTTCCGCAAAGTAGGCAAAGAAAACTATCACGGCAAACTTCAGTATCTCCGAGGGCTGGAAGGTAAGCTCGCCTATCTGGAGCCAGCGCTCGGAGCCGCCCTGAGTTGTACCGAAAAGCTTGACTGCCACCATCAGTCCGATGGAGACAAAGCCTATGGCATAAACTATGGTCTTGCTCCGGAATATGTGGTAGTCGATACCGGAAAGCATCATCATCATGATAAGTCCGCCTATGGCGAACAGCGCCTGACGCTTCAGGTAGTACATACTGTCCCCGAATTCGGCGAAGGCGTTGGCGTAGCTTGCGGAGAACATCATTATTATCCCGAAGGCAAGCAGTACCGTCACTATTGTGAACAGCGGGTAGTCAAAGCCGCTTCTTACCCATGTCTTTTTCTTCGCCTTCTGCTTTACGGGCGCCGCTTGTATCGCAGCGGCTCCGCCCGCGTCCGGGACTGCTCCGCGAACTGCTGCGGACTGAGCGGCTCTCTGACTGCGGTACTTTTCGCTTCGGGGCTGCAGTCTTATGCTGCTCGCAGAGTCGTTTTTCGGTCTTCTGTTATCGCTCATGCACAGCCTCCTAACTTAATAAGCCTGCCGACAGCAGTATCGCCGCCGCTCCCGCCAGCATTGCCAGCATGGAGAATACCGCGTCTATCTTTACCTCGCTCCAGCCTCTCATTTCAAAGCTGTGGTGGATAGGCGTCATCTTGAAAAGCCTTTTGCCGTGGGTTATCTTGAAATAGGTGGTCTGGATAAGGACGGTAAGCGCCTCCCAGATAAATACCGCGGCGGCAACTATCATTATTACCTCACAGCCGCTGCCTATGCCCAGAGCGCAGACAAGTCCGCCTAAAAAGAGGGAGCCTGTGTCGCCCATGAACACCTTTGCAGGCGGGAAATTCCACATGAGAAAGCCTAATACGCCGCCCGCCGACGCAACGGAGAGCACCGTCATGCCGTAAAGCTGTATCTGAGCGGTGATGACGGCAAATACGATGAAGTACACAAAGGAAACGCTGCTGCAAAGCCCATCTATGCCATCGGTAAGGTTCACTGCGTTCACAAGGTACAGTATGACCAAGCCCATGAAAATGTAGTAGAAGAAGGAAAGGTCAAGCTGCCCGATGAAGGGTATGTTCAGCACCGTGGAGGTGTCGCCGCCGATAACGCGGGAGGTGAAGTAGGCGGCTATTATCAGCACCTGCAAAACTATCTTCTGTATTACGGTAAGACCCTGGTTGCGCTTTTTTCTAATTTTGATATAGTCGTCGATAAAGCCCACAAAGCCGAAGCACAGCGCCATTATCAGCCCCGATATGCCTCTCATCGTGTCGGAAAATCCTACGGTCTCGAAGCTGATAAGACCGTTCAGGTACAGTATCACATAGCCTGCGATGAAGGCGGCGGTTATCCCCATGTAGAACATCAGTCCGCCCATGGTGGGAGTTCCCTGCTTCTTTTCGTGCCACTTGGGACCTTCTTCAAGGATCGTCTGACCGTACTTCAGCCTTTTCAGCAGCGGTATCAGCCAGCAGCCCATACAGGCGGTAACAGCGGCGGATACCACAGCCACCGTCAGTATTATCCATAAATTCATTCGTTCCCTCCAGACTGTTTTCCTCTCATTATCTCTTTCACTATCTCATGCTCGTCAAAATGGCGATAATCGTCGCCGTAGACCTGGTGCGTCTCATGTCCTTTGCCGCAGAGCAGCACGATGTCTCCTGCTTTTGCATACGACAGCGCATATTCTATGGCTTCACGGCGGTCCTCTATGCTGCGGTAGGGTATCGTTGTTTTATCAAGACCCTTTTCCACCTGCTCTATTATCTGCATGGGGTCCTCGAAGCGGGGATTGTCGCTGGTGAGGACGGCGTAGTCGGCGTTCCTGCCTACCACCAAGCCCATTTCGGGGCGTTTGTCTGCGTCACGCTCGCCTGCCGCACCGAAAAGGCAGATCACCCTTCCCTCCGCAAAGTCCTTCACCGAGGTCAGTATCTTTTCCAGTGCGTCGGAGGTGTGGGCGTAGTCGCAGATAACGGTGAAATCGCCGTCGTATATCACCTCGCACCTGCCCCTTATTCCCTCAAAACGCTGTAATGAGGCTACGCAGTCGTTGACGCTTATGCCAAGCTGGTTGCAGGCTGCGGCGGCTGCTATCGAATTAGCCACGTTGAACATTCCCGGCATACCGAATTTTACGGGAAAGGATTTCTCGTCGCCGCTGCTGCTGAACCAGTAGCTGACGTATGCGGGGGCGCACTTTATGTTTACGCTGTAATAGTCGGCTGCGTCGGTTATGCTGTAGGTCTTTTTCGGTATGTCAAGTTCATCGAAAAGCCGCTTTCCGTATTTGTCGTCGGTGCAGATAAGGGCTTTGCCGCACTGGTCGAACAGCAGCTTTTTTGCTTTGTAGTAGTTTTCCATGCTGCCGTGTACGTCAAGGTGGTCCTGCGTCAGGTTTGTGAATACGCCTATCTCAAAGCGGATACCGTACAGGCGGCTCTGAGCAAGAGCCTGAGAGGAGGCTTCTATCGAGCAGTACTCCGCTCCGTTCTGCGCCGCCTCTGCAAGAAGACCGAAAAACGCCATCGGGCGGGGAGTGGTGGGAATTGCGCCGTCAGGCTCGTACACTTTGCCGCAGACGTCGTTGCCTGTGGTGCCGAAGCAGGCGCATTTTTTGCCGTTGTCCCGAAGTATCGCCTGTATCAGATGCGCCGTGGTGGTTTTGCCGTTGGTGCCCGTTACCGCTATGAGCTTCAGCTTTTTCTCGGGATTGCCGTGGTAAGCGGCGGCAAGTAAGGCGTACTGCTTTCTGGTGTCGGGGACGATTATCTGCCTATCCAGACCCAGGTCCTGCTCCGTCACCACTGCCGCAGCTCCCTTTTCCAGCATATCGGCAGCGGCGCTGTGTCCGTCGAAGTTGTTGCCTTTTATGCAGACGAAAATGTCACCCTTTTGAAGCTCCCTTGTGTCATCCGTTACGGAACGGATCTCACAGTCGGGAACACCCTGAGCCTTTGCCTCGGGCAATATATCGTAGAGCTGCACTGTTATCACTTCTTTCTGCATATAGTGCGGTGAAAATTACTATAATTTATGACTTACGGGCGGAGAAAAAAGGTTCCCCGCCCTGTAAAATGTCGAATTATAGTATTTTAGCCCGTTTCGTCGTTGAGGATAAACTTTACCTCGATAACCGTTCCCTTGTATACCACTGTGTCGGGGTCGATGGACTGGGTGACCGCCTTGGCTTTATCGTTGAGGATAGCACCGCCTGAAAGACTTATATTGAGCCCTGCGGAGGTTATGGCTGCGTTCGCCTGCTCCACCGTCATGCCGATAACGTTGGGCACCGTGACGGTGAGCTTTTCGCTGTCGTCCATGTATACCACTACCTTGCCGCCCTTGGGTATCGTGTAGCCTGCGCCGGGTACGGTGGCTACCACCTTGCCGTTCTCGTCGCCGATGAACTCGTATTCCAAGCCGCAGGTGTTGAGGGTGGTTATTGCGGCAAGTCCGTTGGAGCCGATTATGTAGGGCACGGTGGTGTCCTGCTCCGCAAGCTCCTCGGCGGTGTACTGTGCGTAGATTCCCATGTATTCAAGGCACTCGCTGAACACTGCGGAAATTACGGGAGCGGCAACGGCACTGCCGTAGTACTGTCCGTTGTAAGGCTCGTCTACCATTACCAGCATCACTATCTCGGGGTCGTCTGCGGGAGTGAAGCAGCACATACTTCCCACATAGCGCATATTTACGTCGCTGTATTCGTCCAGCTTCTGGGATGTCCCGCTCTTGCCGCCTATTCTGTAGCCGGTGATATAGGCGTTGGAGCCGCCGTTGTACTCTACCACGTTTTCCAGCAGCATACGCATGGTGGCGCTGGTGTCCTCGCTGATGACCTGACGCTTTACCTCGGTGGAGTTGGTCATTATGACGTTGCCGGTGGAGTCGACTATTTTGTCCACCACATGGGGAGTTACCAGATATCCGCCGTTTATCGCCGCTGCGTAGGCGGTTATCATCTGGAGAGGCGTTATCTTGTTGGTCTGACCGAAGGCGGAGCTGGCAAGCTCTACGGGGCCCATTCTTGAGTAGGGCATATAAATAGGACTGCTCTCGCCGGGGAGGTCTACGCCTGTCTTTTCGGTGAGACCGAAGGCCTCAAAGTAATCGGTAAAGGCTTTTGTACCGAGGAGATTGCCTATTGCGATAAAGGAGGGGTTGCAGGATTTGATGAGCGCATTCTGCAGATCCATATCGCCATGACCTGCTTCCGTCCAGCAGTGTATCTTGGTGCCTGCCACCTCAACTACGCCGAAGCATGTGGTTATATGGCTGCCGGCGTCTATTACCTCCTCCTCAAGGGCGGAGGCGGCGGTGACTACCTTGAATACGGATCCGGGGAAGTACAGCTCAGAGATGGCCTTGTTCTTCCACTGAGTTTCACGGTACAGCGATTCTCTGTCGGACAGCAGGGCGAGTATCTCCTCCTCCGTGCGCTCCTCCTCGTTTTCACGAAGCTCCTCCTCGTATTCCGCCAGTCTGGTCTGGTAGTAGGCGCTGAGAACTGCGGGGTCGTTCAGGTCAAAGCCCGGAGCCGTCGCCATTGCAAGGATAGCGCCGGTCTTTGCGTTCATTATTATGCCGCAGGCACGGTTCTGAACGTTGTGCTGGGTCATTACGTTTTCAAGGTTTTTTTCCAGATAGTGCTGGAGAACGGTATCTATGGTGAGATACAGGCTGTTGCCGTCCTGCGCCTCGTACCTTGTCTCGTATTCGTAGGGCATTGCGTCGCCCTTGGCGTCACGGGCGGTGACTATCTTGCCGTCTATGCCCTGAAGATATTCATCGTAGTATGCCTCAACGCCGTAAATGCCGTCGCCGTCGAAGTTGGTGAAGCCGATAACGGAAGCCGCAAGGCTCTCGTTGGGGTAGTCACGCTTGGTGTTGGGGACGGTGAAGATGGAGTATCGGGCAAGCTTGTTTTTTATTCTGAACTGGGTTATTGCGTCGGACGTCTCCTTGTCCACCTTGGTCTTTACCGTGTAGTAGCGGTAAAAGGGACCCTCGGTGTCACGGCAGACCTCCAGCAGCTCCTCATAGTCCACATCGCATATTTCGGCTGCGGTCTTGCAGATAAGCTCGGTGTCCTTCTCGTCGAACTCCTTTATGTCGGAGGGGGTGATTATAACGTCCCACACCGTTGAGCTCTGGGCAAGTATCTTGCCGTTGGTGTCGTAGATGGTGCCTCTGTTTGCGTTTATGGTGAAGCTGTCAAGCTGCTGATTGTTGGCTTTGGAGCGGTAATACTCGGAGTTTATCACCGATATGTTGAACAGATTGACGCAGATATACACGGTGAATACAAGTACCACCGTGAAAACGCCTGCATAAAGGCGCTTGCGCATTCTGTTGGAGGGTGCGTTTGACATCGGCTTCTTTCCTTTCGCAATAATTCAGCATAACTGCGGTTTCTTGTCCATTATATTGTCCTAAAATCCCAAATATTCCATAGCGCCGTCCAGCCAGTTTTTCAGCGACACGAAAACGTTGGTCTCGCTTTGCGCTGCCTGCACCATGGTACGGTCGTAAATGGAAATGTAGTGCACCTGATTTTTGGCGGTTTTCTGTAAGCCAAGCTCGCCTACCGCTATTTCCTCTACCTTGCTGAGAGTCACCATATTGTCCAGCCTTGACTGGAGGTTTGCGTTCTCGCTCTTGGCTTCTTCAAGCAGGGCGTTTTGCGTGCTTATTTCGGTGGATATCTCGGAGATGACGGCCTTGCTGTTTATTATGGCAAAGGCAAGCAGCGCTGCAAATGCAACGAAAAATACCGTCTTGAACCAGTTGCCCGTTTTCGCTATCGAGACCTTGTGCATCTTTATTGCAGGCTCGGCAGGCTTGACAGCCTCGGCAGGCTTCTCCTCGGGTCTGCGGGCAGGCTCGCCCGTGTCAAATCTGCTCAGGTCGTATGCTACGTCGCTTCGGTTGTAGGCGTACATTTTATCAGCTCCTTGTGTTTTTTACATGCCTTACAGTTTTTCAATCACTCTCAGCTTTGCGCTTCTGCTGCGAGGGTTAGCCTCCAACTCGGCTTCCCCTGCGGTTATGGGCTTTTTGTTCACAAGCTCTGCACGGGGCCTGCCCCCGCAAACACAGACAGGAAAGTCCGGCGGGCAGGTACAGCCTGTGCAATACTCCTTAAAGGCGTTCTTCACCGCTCTGTCCTCTAAGGAGTGAAAGGTGATAACAGCCATTCTGCCGCCGTTCTTCAGTATATCAAAGCCATCTGCAAGCCCCTTTTCCAGTACCTCAAGCTCACGGTTGACCTCTATTCTTATCGCCTGAAAGGTTTTTCTGCATGGGTTTTTCTCTTTTCTCAACTTTTGCGGAACGTTTGCCTTGATTATCTCCGCAAGCTGAGATGTGGTCTCGATGGGGCTTTGCTCTCTCGCCCTGACAATGCCTTTCACTATCGACGGCGCATACTTCTCCTCGCCGTACAGGTACAGTATTTTGGCAAGCCTGTCCGCCCCGTACTCATTGACCACGTCACGGGCGCTGAGTCCGCTGCCGCTCATGCGCATATCCAGCGGGGCGTCGTCGTGGTAGGAAAAGCCGCGCTGACGGTTGTCAAGCTGGTAGGAGCTTACTCCCAAGTCCATCAGTATCCCATCGACCCTGTCTATATTCAGTTGGTTGAGAGCTTCCCTCATTTCCGCAAAGTTGCGTGTTACGAAAATGGGAGCGTAGTCCTCGAGCCGTTTTTTTGCCGCTTCAATCGCTTCGCTGTCCTGGTCGAAGCAGATAAGTGTGCCGCTGCTGAGCCGTTTCGCTATCTCAAGGCTGTGACCGCCGCCGCCTGTGGTGCAGTCAACGTATATCCCGTCGGGTTTTATCGCCAGCCCATCTATGCTTTCCTCAAGCAGTACCGACTTATGCTCGAACTCCATTTACAA
This sequence comes from Oscillospiraceae bacterium, assembly GCA_022508895.1. Classification (GTDB taxonomy): domain Bacteria; phylum Bacillota; class Clostridia; order Oscillospirales; family Ruminococcaceae; genus Ruminiclostridium_E. The sequence goes on along the minus strand of JAFLUH010000003.1, from coordinate 10,380 downwards.
TTCCATTTCCATTGCAGCCGCCATAAGCTCGTCCATATCCAGAGCGTCGTTGAAGCCGTCCCACTTCTGCTTGTCCCATATCTCGGCTCTGCCTTCAAGCCCTACGATTACTATGTCCGTCTGCAGCTCGGCATATTCGCGGAGGGGGGCGGGTATCAGCACTCTGCCCTGCTTGTCCGGCTCCACCTCGAAGGCGCTGCCGAACAGGAAACGCTGTATCCCTGCGGTTTTTACCTGAGGCATCTGTCTTATGGAATCAACAAGAGAGTCCCAGTCCTCCTTGGAATACACCTTTATGCATTTTTCGCCTATGGTCTTGGAGATGACGAAGGTTTTCCCCAGCTCCTCACGGAGCTTTACGGGGAAATTCATTCTGCCTTTTGCGTCAAGGGTGCTTTTAAATTCGCCCCGCATTTTGCCATCTCCTTTCCGATTTGTTGAAAGTTTAGGGTGATTTCACCACAAAAGTGGCAAAAATACCACTTGAATAGATTATACACCACCTCAAAACAAAAATCAACCGTTTCAAGGACAACTTAGTTGGAAAAAGCAGAAAATTTTCTTTGTAATTTTTGTATGCTTTGCACAAAAAAAGAACCCCCGATTTGGGAGTTCTTTGCATAAATCCAAGATATTGTATGGTTCAGAAAAAGCCGTACAATATTTGGGGAAATGCGGATATTTATTATTTTCAGCTCTGAGTGTTGTCGCTGAGCCATTTGGCAGCCATAAGAGGCGTAAGGCGGAAGTGGAGAGTTTCCGGATCGGAGATCACCACGTCAGTGCTGGGCTCACCGTCGGGGGTTATGTCGTACACTAAATGGGGTACATATTTCATGGAGCCGATAAAGAACTCGGGAGGTATATCCTGAGCGTCGTTCAGCTCCGCCATCCATGTGAAGGGATCCATGCCGCCGATGGTAAGCTCCTTGACCAGCCAGCCGTCGGAGTTGGAAATATGGTTGCGGCAGAGGTACATTGCAAAGCTGAAGTGCTTTTCCACGCCCTCTATCATGATGTCCACCGAGAAATCGGCAAGGTCGTAGGCGTTGATGTCGTGTCCGTTCTCGCCGCAGCTGCTGCAATAGGTACCGTAGCCGTACAGCCTCGAGTTGATGTCCTTGGCAAAGTAGCTCTTGTAGTTGGCAAGCTCGCTGTCACCCTTGATGGATTCGTAAAGCTCCTGAGCAAACTCGAACTCTCCGTGGCTCAGCACGGGAGCACGCCTGTACTTCAGCGGCACCTGATCGGGGATTATGCGGTTGGGCGCCTTGGCACGGGTGAAGAAGCGGTTCAGTATGCCCAAGTCGCTGCCTGCGATCACATACTCCAGCATGGAGGCAAATTCCATCTTGCTCAGATCGTCACGAAGGATAATATAGCGCTTGGTATTGCTGCGCTCGTCCACCGAGACAGGCTCGCCGAAATGCTTTATGCAGACCACCTTGTCCTCCTCGGTGAGGAAGGCAACGCCGTCGTATTTCAGGTTCACCGTCATGGTGCTGTTCATGATAGCCTTCGTCTCCTGCACCGAAGCGTAGGACAGCAGGAGATGAGCCACCTCGTCCTGATCGAACGCATATCTGGAGGGGCTGTAGGGGAAATCGAACTTTCTGCCCTTGAGCAGTCCCGATTCAAGAAGCTGGGAGAAATCGCCCAGTATCTCCACAAGGTCGGTGTTGGTGACGGTGCTGGGTATCATGAACTGCCTGCCGTAGGCGGCAAGGCGGAAACGCTTGTTGAAGTCCAGAGTGAGGGAGATGACGCCGCCCTGCTGCTTTATCTCACGCAGGAAGGTCATGGTGTCCTTGCCCTCGGTGAAGGAGTTCATCACAAGGGATACCACTTCAAGGTAGTTCTGGTTGTTCACAAAATGCTTGGAGCGCTTTTCAAGAGTGTCCATGGCATTTTTGACGTTGTTTATCTTTATTCTGGATATCTCGAAGGAGTTGTTCTCGCCGTCACGGTCGAAGTGGATACGGTAGTACTTCATGGACAGGGCGTAATCTGCGCCTGCCGCTTCGTCAAAGAGGGAGAATATCTGCTCTAAGTTATCCTCGTCGGTGACGCAGTCCTCCGTGAGCAAGCCGGGCAGGAAGCAGTCCACCAAGCTGGGGAAGCCGCTGTACAGCTCGTAATCCTGAGTGCCGCTCTCGGCTGAGTCGATGGTGTAGACCGAACCGCCGTGAGATACCTCGTAGCGGTAAACTCTGCCCTTTTCTTCGGTGTTGCCGCTCGCCCACTCGTAGCCCGCATAGACAGCCGTCTCATTTTGCTGGGGAAGGCGCTCCTTCAGGCTCTGCAGTCTGAGGGTGACATACTCCTCCAAGGCGCTGCCGTCCTCGTGGCGGCCTTTGGACACGCCTCTTATGGTGCTCTTGACGCCGTTCTTCCTTATATTGCCGTAAGGCGTAGGCTCTTTTTCGTTCGGGAACATTATCGAGATGCCGTTTATAAACGCCTCTCTCACCTTTTCCGCAAAGCGGCTGGTCTTTAAGAAGCTGTTGAAGAACTCGAAGGCGTAGGAGCGGGGGCTGAAGGTGTAGCTTTCGCCGCCGCTTGTCTGCTTCAGGTCAAGTATGAAGCAGTCCTTGTTTATCTTCAGTATCTCGGGAATGTCTCGCTCCAGTGCGTCGTAAACCACTACCTCCTTATCAAAGCGTATGCCCGTGCGGGTGTTGGTGATGACGGTGTTGGGCACGCTTACGAAGAAAGCGGACAGCTTGTCGTCAACTATCTTTTCCTTGCCGTTGGCGATATAGCCTGTAAGCTCATAGGTGGAGAAGTAGTTGTATTTTTCAAGCAGGAGCTGAATGATGAATTTGCGCTTGGTGTTCGCCACCGCATAGGGGACAAGGTATACAAAGCCCTCGTTCTCGTAGTACAGGAAGTCCACCAAGCTCTTGTTGTTGTGGAAAAAGCGTATTTTGGGGGTATCCTCCTCGCTCTTGCGGTTAAGGGCGATACGGTAAACGTCGGTGACCTGTCCGTTCTGGGAGACGGCAATGTTGAAGGTGCGGTCGGGATTTTCATCGTCGCCCTGCTCCCTGTTCATCACCTTTTTGCGGTTGAAGGCAAAGCAAAGCTCCACAATGTTGATGTAGTCGCCCTTCTTCTCGGTGAGGGTGAGGAAGTTGTCCTTTATCCGCTCGTATTCCTCATGAGCAAGCTTCAGGGTTATCCTTGTGCCCTTGAACATTTTTCCGCCAAGGTCAAACTCGGTAATGCTGACGCTTTTGTTCTCGTTTACTATCTTGAAGCCGTAGTTGTTGGAGCGCACGGCAATGTACTCAACGTTGAGGAACACGCTCTTTGCACCGATGCCGAAGCGTCCTTCACGGGTGGCGTCGCCGCTGCCGATGCCGAAGCCGAAGTAGTAGAGGACGTCCTCCATGGTGAAGCCGACCTCGTTGTAGGAGATTATTACCGTGTCGTCCTCCTGAAAGTCCACCACCACCTTGATGTCGGGGGTGGCATAGAGGCAGCCGAAGGCGTTCTGGAACAGCTCACGGATTATGCTTTCCTTGGGGTAGTCCTCAAGGTTCAGCTTGGCGTTGAAGCCGTGACGTCCGCTGAGCACGTCGTTGTAATATTTCACAAAGGCGGAGCCTTCTATGTCCCCTGTGTAGACAAGGTGCTCCAGCTTTTCAAGGGTCTCCTTTCTGGTCTCCTCGTCGTTCTTGACCCGTGCCTGATAAAAATCGCCTATCAGCTTGATGACGTCTTTCTCTTTATCAGCCATCAGATCACCTCCTCATACAAGCTCTTCAGGAACTCGTCGTAATCGCTCTGCAAGCCGCAGCTTTCAACCATGTAACGCCATGCGCAGTAGTACACGAAGCACTTTATGTGCTCGTCGGTGCTGCGCAGCAGATGTATGCAGCTGTCAGCCGTATCGCAGCCTTTAAGGAGCTTTCTCGCCTTGTCTCTCAGCACCGCCATGGGCTGGTTGGCAAGGCTCTTGCTGACGGTAGTGTAGTCGCTGCTGTTTTCAACGTCGTAATTTCTGGACTTCAGAACGCCCTCAAGGTCAACGTATGCGCAGCCGTTGCGAAGCTCCTTCAGCTTGCTGCCGAACCGGCTCACCAAGACGTCTCTGTCAGTCTCCTCCTCGGAGATGCCGAAGGCGTTGCGTACTGCGTCTCTGCCGTAGCAAAGGGCTATCCTTGCATGGTCGGGAGTGGTGTTCAGATTGTATTTGGCAATGAGAGCCGTCACCGTGTCGTCCTCCATCTCCTCAACGTCGTGCAGCTCCACCGTTATGTCCGCCAGCATTTCCTCAAGTCCCTCTGTGTAGATGTAGATATTTCTGCCGGGAATGTTGAAGCTGAAGCCGTCCATTATGTTGAGCGCCAGCGTGCGGGAAAGCATTCTGCCGTCAAACTGGTCGGTCTCGTCCCTGAATATTACAAATTCGGGATTCTTGAAGCCCACGGTGCCGCCCTGCTTGTAGCGTCTTTGCAGTATCATGGGAGTGCTGGGAAGCTCGTAGTTGATAACGTGGGTGATGTTGCTTATCAGTCCGCACTCCTCGTACTGGTCGTCTACCGAAAGAACTATGCGGATGTCGTTTTTTGTGCCTGCCTTGAAGCTCTCAAGGGTGTTGTTTATGCGGAACAGTCCCGTTTTCTTTATTGCGGTTATCCTGCCCAGTCCCACCACCGAGGTGTTCAGGGTCTTGTAGACATATTCAAGAGTCTTTTCAGAGGTGAAGTAGGTGATTATGCGGCTTTCGGGGTCCTCAAGCAGGCGGTCAAGCTCGGTAAGATAGGCGTCCAGCTTTGCGTCGTAGCCTCTCAGCTTGGTCACCACATCGTCGTCGTACCGCTGTTCGATGTACACCTTGCGCATATCGAGGGTCAGCTCCTCGAAAATGTTGCCGCCGTGATTGTAGAGGGAGGAGCCGCTTTGCTCCGCCTTTGCCCGCAATACCTCGTCCAGCACGGTGTATGGGACTATCCTTATGCTTGGGTTGACGAGATTTTCCTTGCCGTAACAGCGGGTGAAGGGGGTTTTCAGAGAGAAGTCCAGCACCGTTTCGTTGGCGAAGTTTTCGGAAAAGTATTTTGCCCTGCCCTCGTCCTCAAGGAATTTCTCGGGTATCCTGGACAGCTTTTCCGCTGCGTCACGCTCCTGGGGCAGATAGGGCGCAAATACCACCAGCTTTTTGGTCTTTATGTCGAAGTTGTCGGTGATCAGATCGGTGTTTATGCCTGTACGGGCAAGACCGCCGTCAACTATCACAAGGTCCCAGACAAAGCCTGCCTCCTTGACCTTGGCGAAAACGGGGTTGCTGCACGCCTCCTCGTTGGCGATGTAGAGATTGCTGAGCTTGGGGGAAAAGTGGTTTATGCTGCGCTCGTCGGGGGTTATGAACTTGAAGTCGGCTCCTATACCCGTCAGCAGCGCCTGATACCACGCATACATCAGCTTCCTTTTGGTTATCACCAGAACGGACGGGTTCTTGGCGGCAAATACGGCGCTCAAAACGGCAAGCTGCGCTTTTCCGTGCTTGTCGTTGCCCTGCTCGTCCAGTACGATGGCACAGCCGAAGGTCTCCAGCTTGCGCATGAACGCTATGTTTACCTCGTTCAGCGTTATCCTGTCAAAAACGATTCCCCTTATATCTGTTTCGCCCATTGCATAAGCTCCTTTTTAATATTACATCTGATAGATAGTTTAATTATAATACATTTTTTTAAAAATTACAACAGTTTTGAGAGAATTTTTATGCAATGCAGATAAAAAACAAAGCTCCGTATAATCTACGGAGCCTTGTATAAGGTCATATCATGGAGTCTTCCCAGCAGTCGGGCACGGTCAGACCGAACATTTTCGCAACGGTGGGCGCAATGTTGGCTAAGCCGTAGTTATCGGAAGGCTTTATCGTGTACTTCTCGTCCTTGTCGTAGATGATGAAGGGAACGGGGTTCAGGGAGTGGGCGGTCCTTACCGCAACCTCCCCCTTCTTGTTCTTTTCAAGCATTTCGTCTGCGTTGCCGTGGTCGGCGGTGACAAGCATTGTAACACCGCACTCGTCACAGGCGGCTTTCAGCCTCGTAAGTCCTAAATCAACGCTTTCCACGCCGATTATGGTGCTGTCAAGGCTGCCTGTGTGTCCAACCATGTCGCCGTTGGGGAAATTGCAGCGGATAAAGTCGTATTCGCCGCTTTTTATCACCTCGATAAGGTCATCGGTTATCTCTGCGGATTTCATCCACGGGCGCTGGTCGAAGCTAACCTTGTCGGAGGGTATCTCCTTGAAGGTCTCCAGCTCCTCGCTGAACTTGGCGCTTCTGTTGCCGTTCCAGAAGTAGGTCACATGACCGTACTTCTGAGTTTCGGATACGGCGTACTGCTTGTAGCCGTTCTGCACAAGAAGCTCGGAAAGGGTGTTCTTTATCTCGGGAGGGCTTACCAGATAGCGCTTCGGCAGCTTCAGGTCGCCGTCGTACTGCAGCATTCCCGCATAGACTACGTCAAGCTTTTCCCCTCTGTCGAAGTGGCTGAAAATGTCGTCGTCAAACGCCATTGAAAGCTCGATGGCACGGTCGCCTCGGAAGTTGTACAGCACTACGCTGTCCTTCGGCTGTATCTTGCCTACGGGAGCGCCGTTTTCCGCTACGACAAATGCGGGTAAATCCTGATCTATTATTCCCTCGTTTTCCTTGCGGTAGGTCTCGATGGCTTCTGCGGCTGTGGCAAACTGCCTGCCCTCGCCCTTGACGTGGGTTTTCCAGCCCAGTTCCACCATCTTCCAGTCCGCCTGATAGCGGTCCATTGTGACCTTCATTCTTCCGCCGCCGCTGGCTATTTTGCCGTCAAAGGAAGCGTCGTTCAGCTCCTTCAGCTTGTTTTCAAGCTGCTCAACATAAGTAAGGGCGCTGGTGGCAGGAACGTCACGTCCGTCAAGCAGGATATGCACACGGGCTTTCTTCACACCGTCCTGCTTTGCTCTTTCCAGCATATTCAGCAGGTGGGAAATGTTGGAGTGTACGTTGCCGTCTGAGAGAAGCCCTATAAAGTGGAGGGCAGTATTGTTGGACTTTACGTTGCCAACTACCTCCTGCCAGCTCTCGGAGCTGTACATTTTGCCGCTTTCGATGGATTCGTTGACCAACTTTGCGCCCTGAGAGTATATCTGACCGCAGCCTATGGCGTTGTGTCCTACCTCGCTGTTGCCCATGTCGTCGTCCGAGGGGAGACCTACTGCGCCGCCGTGAGCTTTCAGGCGGGTGTTGGGGCAGTTGGCAAGCAGCCAGTCAAGGGTCGGGGTGTTGGCTTGGGTAACGGCGTCGCCAAGACCTGTTTTGCTGAAGCCTATGCCGTCCATTACCACAAGAAGTATCGGTTTTTTTGCTTTCATCGTTGTTCTCCTGTATGTTCGATTAAGATGCAGCCTTCACTATCGCCGCAAAGTCGGGAGCTTTAAGGCTTGCGCCGCCGATAAGTCCGCCGTCGATGTTCTCCTTTGCCACCAGCTCGGCTGCGTTGCCTGCATTCATGGAGCCGCCGTACTGGATAGTTACTGCGTCTGCGGTGTCCTTGCCGTAAAGTGCGGCAAGTCTCTCACGGATAAATGCGCAGACCTCCTCCGCCTGCTCTGCGGTGGCGGTCTTGCCGGTGCCTATCGCCCATACAGGCTCGTAGGCGATAACGCACTTCTTTACGTCCTCTGCCGAAATGTCCCAGAAATCGAGCTTTATCTGTCTGCCTACGACCTCCTCGGTGATGTTGCACTCACGCTCCCAAAGCAGCTCGCCTACGCATACGATGGGCTTTAAGCCTGCGGCAAGGGCTGCCTTTGTTCTCTTGTTCACCGTCTCGTCAGTCTCGGCAAAGTACTGTCTGCGCTCGCTGTGACCGATTATCACATACTCTACGCCCATTTCCTTGAGCATATCTGCCGAGATCTCGCCGGTGAATGCGCCGGACTTCTCGAAGTGGCAGTTTTCTGCACCTACCTTGATGTTGGTGCCTGCGGTGAGGGCTAACGCAGTCTCGAGGTTGGTGAAGGGGGTGCATATTACCACCTCGCAGCCTGCATTTGCCACAAGAGGCTTCATCTCCTCGATAAGCGCCTTTGCCTCGGGTCTTGTCTTGTTCATCTTCCAGTTGCCGGCAATTACTGCCTTTCTGAGTGCCTTGTTCATATCAGTTCCACGCTTTGTGAAAGCGTCCTCCTTTTTTAATAATTAAGTATCACTTTTTCGTCGGGATGCAGGGTGTTGTAGGCTTTTATCAGCTCCTCCACCTCCACGCCCTCGATGGTCATTCCCTGATAGCCGCAGCAAACTATATCTATGCCCTTCAGGTCGGAATTTTTTATCACGGCTTCCTTGAAATCCACCCTGTCCAGCGTGCAGCCTGCCATAGTGACACCCTCGAAGGAGCTTCCCTCCATGGAAAGCTCGCTGAAGCTGACGTCCTTCATGTTCACCAGCTTGAAGCGCGCGCCTCTCATGCTCATGTGGGAAAGATCTGCGCTGTCAAGAAATACGTTGTTGAATACGGCGTCGCCCCACCTTGTATCGCGTATGGTGGTGCCGTCCATGAAACCGTCCCATATCTCGCTGTTGATAATGGCACAGTTGGCAAGCTCGCCCTTGTTGATGGTGCACTGGCTTATCAGACCGATCTCCTGATCGATTATTTCTTCGGATTTGTTCATTTTAAAACTCCTTTGCCATTATTACAGTGTTATTTTTCTTCTTCGGAAAGCTCAAAGGGCAGCTCTTCGTCGGGATGCAGCGTGTGGTAAGCGTGCAGCAGCTTCTTTATGGGAATGCCCTCTATGACTGCGCCCTCCAGCTTGCAGCCGCTTATCTCCAGACCGCTGAGGTCGGAACAGAACATTCTTGCATTGATGAATTTCGCATCGTCGAAGGTGCAGCCGTTGAAGGACACATTGACGTAGTTGCCCCTGTCAAAGCTGACCTCGTCAAAGGCGGAATTTTCCATTTTGGCGTACAGGAACGCCGAAGTGTTCAGGTTCAGGTCCTCAAAACAGCACCTTTCCATGGACACCGACTTGAAGTAGGCTTTGTGCAGGCCTGCGTCGTGAACCTCGAACTCGTCTGCGAAGCCGCTGGGAGCGTCGGCGTTTTCGGGCTTGGAAACTCCGTAGGACGCCGTCCGTTCGTTATTCTCGTATTTTGTATCCATACCGAGTCCCGCCTTTCCAGAAAATTGTGACCGATCCGTCGAAAATACTGCTCAACACGAAAGGGCGGAAAAACCGCCCAGTTGTGTGTTTTTACTTATCCTGAATAACGTCGATGCCGGGGAGCACCTTGCCCTCCAGATATTCAAGCGAAGCGCCGCCGCCGGTGGAAATGTGGCTCATCTTGTCGGCAAAGCCAAGCTGTACTACAGCCGCAGCGCTGTCGCCGCCGCCGATAACGGTGGTGGCGTCGGTGTCGGCAAGCGCCTTTGCCACTGCGATGGTGCCCTTTGCAAGAATGGGGTTCTCAAACACGCCCATAGGTCCGTTCCATACAACGGTCTTGGCGCTCTTTACCTCGTTTGCGAACAGCTCCATTGTCTTGGTGCCAATATCAAGACCCATGGAATCTGCGGGAATTTTATTGGACTCGACTATCGTAACGTCGATGGGGGCGTCGATGGGGTCGGGGAAGGACTTGGCAATGGTGGTGTCTACGGGGAGAAGCAGCTTCTTGCCAAGCTTGTTTGCCTTCTCTATCATTTCCTTGCAGTAGTCCAGCTTTTCGTCGTCAACAAGTGAGGTGCCTATCTCGCCGCCCTGCGCCTTGATGAAGGTGTAAGCCATGCCGCCGCCGATAATGAGGGTGTCGCACTTTTCAAGCAGATTGGAGATAACATTCAGCTTGTCTGCGACCTTTGCGCCGCCGAGAATTGCAACGAAGGGGCGAACGGGGTTCTCGACCGCATTGCCTAAGAATTCGATCTCCTTGTTCATCAGGTAGCCCACTGCGGTCTCCTTGACGAACTTGGTAACGCCTGCGGTGGAGGCGTGGGCTCTGTGAGCGGAGCCGAATGCGTCCATAACGAACAGGTCGTTCTGTACCAGAGCGGCAAGCTCCTTGGAAAATTCCTCGCCGTTCTTGGTCTCCTCAGAGCCGCGGAAACGGGTGTTTTCCAGAACTACGATCTCGCCGTCCTTCATCTCGGCGACTGCTTTCTTGGCGTTGTCGCCTACAACGGTGTCGTCCTTGGCGAACGTTACCTTTGTGCTTACCAGCTCAGCCAGTCTCGTGGCTGCGGGGGCAAGGGAGAACTTGTCCTCGGGACCGTTCTTGGGCTTGCCTAAGTGGGAGCAGAGAACGATCTTTGCGCCGTTCTCGACCAGCTTGTTGATGGTGGGCAGGGCAGCTACGATACGGTTGTCGTTGGTGATCT
>JAFLUH010000029.1 GCA_022508895.1 Oscillospiraceae bacterium | reverse complement strand
CCAATGATTTGCGAAGCAAATCATTGCTTTTCCGGCGGAGCCGGAAAAGGCGGCTGCGCCGCCCACCTGCGTCGTGCGAAAGCACCTCCTGCGAACCGAACGGCGGGAGCTGACCCTCCACGAAAGGAGCACCATGCTCTGCCCTCTCCAACTGTTCCCCATTCTCCGAATAAGCGTCTTGTATTTTAAAAGAAAATGGTGTATAATAATAAAAACACCCAAAGAAAGGAAGTACCACTTACCATGGATATCACAAAGGAAACCATAATCGGCGACATTCTCGACTTCAACGCAGAAGCTGCTGCGCCCTTCTTTTTCGAGATGGGTATGCACTGCCTCGGCTGCCCCTCCGCAAGAGGCGAGAGCATAGAGCAGGCGTGTGCGGTGCACGGCGTAGACCCCGAGGCGCTGGTAGCGAAGCTGAACGCTGCGGTAAACGGGTGAACGTCCGCCTTGACAGACGGCTGAAAACGGTACTCGGCATGGTGAGGGTCCGGGGCAGGATAGCCGACGTCGGCACCGATCACGCCCTGCTCCCCTGCCGCCTTTTTCAGCTTGGCGCAAAGGACATAATCGCCACCGACATAGCCGACGGTCCCCTTGAAAGAGCGAGGGCGGCTGTGCAGCTCTACGGAGCGGAAAGCGCCGTGCGGCTCGTGAAGTGCGACGGGCTGGACGGGGTCCCCGTCCGTGACGACGTGATAATTGCGGGAATGGGTGGAGAGATGACGGCGGACATAATAGCCCGCTGCAAATTTCTCCACCCCGACCTGCATTTCATATTGCAGCCCATGACAAGGGATTTCGTGCTGCGAAAGCGCCTGTATGAGCTGGGCTGCGAGATAGTGAGAGAGGAAACCGCCGTGGTCGCCCGCAAGGTGTACACGGTGATGCTGTGCCGATACACGGGAGTAAAGCAGGAAACCGACCTGCGTTTCCGATTCCTCGGAAAAAACAGCGACAGGGAATATCTGGAGAAGCAGATAACCACCCTTTACAAGATGGGAAAAAGCAGAGAAGACTGTAAAGCTCTTGCTGAGCAGCTTACGGCTGATATTCAATAAACAACGGAGGCATAACGATATGACAAGCATTATAACGGTAGCGGACGTATACCGTGCGATAGACGAGTATGCGCCTTTTGAGACTCAGGACAAATTTGACAACTCCGGTCTGCTGGTAGGCAGCATGAGCAGCGAGGTGGAGGGGATAGAGATATGCCTTGACATCACCCGTCAGGCGGTGGAGGAAGCCGCCGAAAAGGGCGCGCAGCTCATTGTGTCACACCACCCCGTGATATTCAACAAGCTGAGCTCGCTGGAAAACAGCGATCCCGTGACGCTGCTGGCAAAGTACGGGATAAACGCCATCTGCGCCCACACCAACCTTGACATGGCAAAGGGCGGTATCAGCGACATAATGCTGGAGCTGCTGGAGCTGGGCGGCGAAACAAGGGTGCTGGAGCCGATACATAGCGACGGCACGGGCTACGGCAGGATAGTGGAGCTGGACTTCGCGTCGGACGCAGCGGGGCTTGCACAAAAATGCAAAAGCGCCTTCGGGTGCAGCGTCGTCAGATTTTACGACAGCAAAAATATCATAAAGACCGTTGGCGTTTGCTCGGGAGCAGGCGGCAGCGAGGACAACGTTGCCCATGCCGCAAAGATGGGCTGCGACGCACTGATAACAGGCGACGTGAAGCACAGCGGCTTTATTGAGGCAGCCAACCGCGGCATAAGCGTGATAGACGCAGGACATTTCCACACCGAGAATATAGTCTGCGGGCAACTGGCGACGATGCTGGAGCGGAAATTCGACATTCCCATATTTGTGGCGGAGAGCAGCGTAGATATTGCAAGCTACGTCTGAGGGAGTAATGAGAGATATACTGCAAAGTATTTACCGCTTTTTTGAATACAGACTGGGAGAGCTTGGCATCGCCCTTGCGCCTGTGCCGTTTATCTGCATTGCGCTGGCGGTATATTGGCTTGTGCGCAGGGCTTGGCACAGGAAGAAATTCGGCGCAGACTTCAAGGCAGTGCGCAAAAAGGCGTGGCTGAATGAGACCGTGCGCCTGCTGCTGCTTTTCTGGGCAATTGAAACGGCTTGTATAACCCTGTTTCCCATGTGGTTCTGGACGATAGTGTGGGACTGGCTTGCAAACGGCTATCATTGGGTGGGGGAGCTGCGCTTTGTGCCGTGGAAATTCGAGCTTACACTATGGCGGGTCATCACCGAGCCTGAGTTTGCGGAGATAGCCTTCCGCAGCGGCATTGTGGACGAAATGGTCGAAAACGTGTTGCTTTTTATGCCGCTGGGACTGGGGCTGCCCTTTATGCTGAAAAGGGGGAGCATTTGGAAAACCCTTCTTGCAGGGTTTTCCTGTACGTTTTTTATTGAGCTTGTACAGCCTTTTATTTCCCGTGAGGGAACCCTCAACGATGTCGTCTGCAATACACTGGGGACGGCGTTGGGGCTTTTGCTGTTTTTAGTTATAAAGCTTGTTTTCCCCAAGCTTGTTGAAAAAGGGAGAATAACGGTATACAGTTCACAATAAAAAGGAAAGGAGGCAGTGCAATGTCTTTGGACGGCGCTTTTCTCAGCCTTGTCCGCGCCGAGCTGCTGAGCAGAAATCTTATCGGTTCCCGTGTGGACAAAATACACCAGCCCGCAAGAGACGAGCTTCTTATATCGCTTCGCACCGTAAGCGGCGGCGTAAGGATAGCCCTTTCCGCCAATCCCTCGGCAGCCCGTGTCTGCATAACCGAGGCTGCGGCGGACAACCCCAAATCCCCGCCCATGTTCTGTATGCTTATGCGCAAGCACCTGAGCGGCGGGCGTTTGCTTGCCATCGAGCAGGACGGTCTTGAGCGAGTGCTGAGCTTCGATTTTGAATGCGTCAACGAGATAGGCGACATTGTACACAACCGCCTTTCGGTGGAGCTGTTAGGCAGGTGCAGCAACATAATCCTGCTTACCGAAAAGGAGGGGCAGCTCCGTGTGGTGGACAGCATAAAGCGCATAGGCGACGACGTTTCCGCAGTGCGCAGGATACTCCCCGGCATACTCTACGAGCCTCCTCCCAGAGAGGACAGGCTCGATTTACGGTCCTGCACGGCGGAGCAGGCAGCGGAACGCTTATTGCAGGCTCCCGACAAAAAGCTCGAAAAAGAGCTGCTGAAAGCCTTCGAGGGGGTATCCCCCATAATATGCAGAGAGTGGGCATACTACACCGCCCGTGACATAGACGTTCCCTGCAGTGTGCTGACGGACAGGCTCGATCGCTTTTCCTTCTTCCTGAATAAGCTGAAGGCCGCTCTGACAGAGAACGAGGCAAGATTTTTTACTATTTCCGACAAAAACGGAAAGCCCCTTGATTTTACATTCATAAATACGGAGCAGTACGGTGCAGGAGCGGTACAGCGGGAGTTCGACAGCCCCTGCCGCCTGCTGGACGGATTTTTCTCCGGCAGAGCCAAAGCAGAGCGCATGAGACAGCGCTCAGGCGACCTGCTGAGATCCATTCTGGCTATCTATAACCGCACTGCCAAAAAGATAGAGGTGCAGAAAACCGAGCTTGCCGCCTGCGGAGAGCGGGAGGTATTCCGAGTCAGGGGCGACCTTGTTTCCGCCAACATCTACCGCATGGAAAAGGGCATGAGCAGGGTGGAGGTGGAGAACTACCTTACGGGGGAAACCGAGACGATACCACTTGACGTAAGGCTGACCCCCGCTCAGAATGCGCAAAAGCTGTACGCCGAGTACCGCAAGCTGGACACCGCCGAAAAGATGCTCACCAAGCTGATAGAGCAGGAGCAGCAGGAGCTTGTGTATTTAGACAGCGTTTTCGACGCTGCGGCACGGGCGACTGCCGACGATGAATTGCAGGAGATACGCTTTGAATTGTCGCAGGCAGGGTACCTGAAAAAAGGGCGCGACCAAAGGACGGACAAGAACGTGAAGCCCTTGCAGCCGCTGAAATTCAAGTCCGTGGACGGCTTTGAGATATGGGTCGGCAGGAACAACCTGCAAAACGACAGGCTCACCCTGAAAACCGCCAAGGGCGACGACCTGTGGTTCCATACCAAGGATATACCGGGGGCGCACGTTATCGTGTTTGCAAACGGGAAAGAGGTCCCCGACAGCACTATTTTGGAGGCGGCGCAGATAGCTGCCGCAAATTCAAAGGCTAAGGGAGCTACCCGTATCCCCGTGGATTATACAAAGGTACGCTTTGTCAAGAAGCCCAACGGGGCAAAGCCGGGAATGGTTATTTTCAGCAATAATAAAACCCTGCTGGTGGACGCTGTGGCGGAGTGAGAGACAAGGCTTGCGGGTGAGCTGCCTCCCCACAGCCGACTGCTGTCGGCGGGGCGGCGGAGCCCATCGAAAGAGGACAACTGCCCTCCCGAAAAAACAGCGGGAGCTCAGTAGTTTGGGGCAATTCTGCCCCAAACTAAGTTCCACGAAAGAGGCACCCCGCCCAAAGCCCGACAACTGACTACTAACAACTAAAAGGAGCACAACATAAAAATGAAGAAAGAGCTTGCAAAAACCTACAATCCCAAAGACTTCGAGGACAGGATATACAAGGAGTGGCTGGACAAAAAATACTTCCACGCCGAAATTGACAAAAACAAAACGCCTTTCACCATAGTGATGCCCCCACCCAACATCACCGCCCAGCTCCACATGGGACACGCCATGGACAACACCTTTCAGGACATCATAATCCGCTACAAGAGAATGCAGGGCTTTGCCGCACTGTGGCTCCCCGGCACCGACCACGCCTCCATCGCCACCGAAGCCAAGATAGTAGCCGCCATGAAAGCGGACGGCGTCACCAAGGACGACATAGGCAGGGACGGCTTTTTGGAGCGTGCATGGAAGTGGAAGGACACCTATTCGGGCAGGATATGCGACCAGCTTACGAAGTTAGGGTGCAGCTGCGACTGGGACAGGCTGCGCTTCACCCTTGACGAGGGCTGCTCCAAGGCGGTACAGAAGACCTTCATCGACCTGTACAACGAAGGACTTATCTACCACGGCGAGCGTATAATCAACTGGTGTCCCGGCTGCAAAACCAGCATAAGCGACATCGAGTGCGAGTACGAGGAGCAAAACGGCAATTTCTGGCACATCAACTACCCTCTTGCCGACGGCAGCGGCTATGTTGAGATAGCCACTACAAGACCCGAAACCCTGTTAGGCGATACCGCCGTAGCCGTAAACCCCGAGGACAAGCGTTATGAGCACCTTATAGGCGCAACCGTGATACTCCCCCTTGTAAACAAGGAGATACCCGTAGTTGCCGACGAATACGTTGACATGGAGTTCGGAACGGGCGTTGTAAAGATAACCCCCGCCCACGACCCCAACGACTACGAGGTAGGTCTGCGCCACCGCCTTGAAGTGATAAACATAATGAACGAGGACGCCACCATAAACGAGAACGGCGGCAAGTATGCGGGCATGGACAGGTACGAGGCGAGAAAAGCCGTGGTTGCAGACTTAGAAGCGCTCGGCTTGCTTGTAAAGGTAGAGGAGCACATACACAACGTAGGCACCTGCCAGCGCTGCCACACGGTAGTGGAGCCCCGCTGCTCAAAGCAGTGGTTCGTTGCGATGAAAAAGCTGGCGGAGCCCGCCATAGACGTTGTAAAGAGCGGCGAGCTTAGGTTCATTCCCCAGCGCTTCGAGAACGGCTACCTGCACTGGATGGAGAATATCCGTGACTGGTGCATTTCCCGTCAGCTCTGGTGGGGACACCGTATCCCCGCTTACTACTGTCAGAACGAGGACTGCGGTCACGAGCTTATTTCCGAGACTGCGCCCGAAAAATGCCCCAAATGCGGCGGCAAAATGAAGCAGGACGAGGACACTCTCGATACATGGTTCAGCTCCGCCCTGTGGCCTTTCTCAACATTAGGCTGGCCCGAAAAGACCGAGGACTACGACTACTTCTACCCCACCAACGTGCTTGTTACGGGCTACGATATTATCCCCTTCTGGGTTGCACGAATGATATTCAGCGGTCTGCACTACACGGGGCAGAAGCCTTTCAGCGACGTTTATATCCACGGTCTTGTGCGTGACAAGGACGGCAAGAAGATGTCCAAATCCTTGGGCAACGGCGTTGACCCCCTGGACATAATCGACCGCTTCGGCACCGACGCACTGCGTCTCACCCTTGTTATGGGCACCGCTCCCGGCAACGACACCCGCTGGCTTGAGGGCAAGCTGAACAACAGCCGCAACTTTGCCAACAAGCTGTGGAACGCTTCACGCTACATTCTCATGAACCTCCCCGAGGACATGGAAAAAGCGGAGCTGCCAACTGAATTGCCCATCGAGGACAAGTGGCTGCTGTCCCTGTACAACGACCTGATAAAGGACGTTACCGCCAACATTGACGCCTACGAGTTCGGCATCGCCTGCGGCAAGGTCTACGACTTCATCTGGGACATTTACTGCGACTGGTATATCGAGCTGACCAAGCCCAGAATAGCCGAGGGCGGCGAGACCGCAAAGGCCGCTCAGAACGTACTGGTTTACGTTATGGCGGGCTTGCTGAAGCTGCTCCACCCCTTCATGCCCTTTATTACCGAGGAAATATGGCAGTCAATGCCGGTAGCCGACCAGCCCGAAAGCATTATGATATCCGACTGGTGCAAATATGACGGGAAGCTGCATTTTCCTGAGGAGCAGGAGAATTTCGGCAAGATAGTTGACGCTATCAGGGCGGTAAGAACGCTGAGGAGCGAGCTTAATGTTCCTCCCTCAAAAAAGGTATCCATGGAGATAGAGACTGCCGACAGCGGGATATTCACCTCCTGCGCCGCCTTCTTCGAGAAGCTGGCGGGAGCGGCAAGCGTTGCTGTTGTGGACAGGGTAAGCGATACCGAGGGCAAGATGACGGCTGTCACTGCCGCCGCAAGAGTGTTCATGCCGAGAGGCGAGCTTGTTGACCTTGACAAGGAAGCGGCAAGGATAGAGAAGGAGAAGAAGGCGGTGCAGAAGGACATCGACTTCCTCAGCGCCAAGCTGAACAATCCGGGATTTCTTGCCAAAGCGCCGGCACAGCAGATAGAGAATGAGAAGGCGAAGCTGGCTAAGGCGAAGGAGAAAATGGAAAAGCTCATGCAAAGCTGATATACGGGCGGCTGCGTAACTGCGCAGCCGCCCTGTTTTTTTGCAAAGGCGTTGACATAATGGGAAAAACTGGGTATAATATATTTCAGAGCAGTGTATCCTGTTTTATCAAAATATAAACTTTCAGCTATAAGCTATCGGGAGAAGAACATGAAATACAAATGGGACAAAAAATACCTGTACTGGGGCATCACCGCTTTCCTCGTACTGGTCGCCTATCAGCTTTTCGACATTGTCATCAGCTCCGAAAACCTGAAATTCGGCGAGATAGTCAACGGCTTTTTCGGCGCCATCTCCCCCCTTATTTACGGCTTTGCCGTCGCCTACCTGCTCAATCCCGTGGAGAATTTCTTTGAAAAGGGAGTATTCCTGAAGATATGCACCCGCCGCCGTGCAAGGCGTGACCCCGAGCACAACTACGGCAATCTGGTCATGATAAAGGACAGGACACGCGCCCGTGTATTCGGGGTGATATGCGCCATGCTGACCTTGATAATAGTGGTGGCAGGAGTCATCGGCATCATTCTCCCTCAGCTTATTTCCACCATACAGAAGCTCATCAACAATATGCAGGGCTATGTGGACGGCGTAACGGGCTGGGTGGACGGTCTGCTTTCCAACTACCCCGACGCAAGAGAGTGGATAAACGACTCCCTCGGCGACATAACCACGACTCTGAAAAACTGGCTTTCAGACACCATAATGCCCCAGATGTCAGGCATAATCACCAGCTTTACCGGCGGTATTTTCGCAGCGGCTCAGGTGGTGATAAACTTCTTCATCGGTCTGGTCATCTCGGTGTATTTCCTGTACCACAAGGAGCTTTTCGCCGCTCAGCTCAAAAAGGTGCTGTACAGCGTCATGTCCCCCAGATACGGCAACGCCATAGTCCGCAACCTGCGCACCATACACCGCACCTTCGGCAGCTTCCTGTCCGGCAAGATAATCGACAGCCTTATCATTATGATGCTGTTCTTCATCGTGCTGAGCGTGTTCAATTTCCCTTACGCAATGCTGTGCAGCGTGTTCATGGGCGTGTTCAATATCATACCCATGTTCGGACCCATCATCGGCGCCGTGCCCTGCGCACTGCTGATACTGCTGGAGGACCCGCTGTACTGCCTGTACTTCATCGTGGTGGTAGTCGTTATACAGCAGCTTGACGGCAACGTTATCGGACCCAAGGTGCTGGGCGAATCCACGGGACTTTCCAGCTTCTGGATAATCTTTGCGCTGCTTTTCGGGCAGTATGTGTTCGGCTTCGTAGGCTTGATAATCGGTATCCCGCTCTTTGCGGTGATATACTCCATAGTCCGCACCAGAGTGGGCAGAAAGCTCAGGCAAAAGGGTCTGCCCGACGACTCCAACGTGTACAAAAGGGTGGCTTATGTGGACGAGGAAAGCGGCGAGCTTATCTCACTGTATGAAACAAATCAGAGCCGCCTGATACGCGAGGAGAAGCAGGCGCTGCAGAAGCAGACACGGCACGGTACGCTCAGGAGAAAGTTTACCAAAAAGCACCACAAGAAGAGTTGACAGTAATGAGTAAACAGTAAACAGTAAAGGTGCGGCTTCGCCGCAGATTTGGATTTTTCAAGTGCAAAATCGAAACTTGATATCCAATCTGCGGCGAAGCCGCTTCCACTACTGTTTACTGTTTACTGTCAACTGTCCACTCAATAAAACACTTGTATATCGTACTTCTTCCCGTCCAGCGGTATCGCCGTCTCCGCCTTCTTCCCCCCGTCTGCAAATACGAAATGCAGATTTATCTCGGTGTTGTTCAGCCTCACCTTCATCGTCGCTCCGCTGAACTCGGGGGGCAGGTTCGGCGACAGGGTGAGCTTTCCCTTCCTCACTCTCGCCCCGAACAAGCCCTCGAAAATACACTTCCAGTACCACGCCGCAGCCCCCGTATACATCGACCAGCCGCCTCTGCCGTAGCAGCTTGGGTTGGTGTAGATATCGGCGGTCATGAAGTAAGGCTCTCTGCCGAAGCGAGAGGTTTTTGCGGCGGGGTCCAGCATATTCAGCAGCTGGAACGCCCGCTTGTTCTGCCCCAGCTTGAAGCAGGAGAGGCAGTACCACACCGCAGCGTGGGTGTACTGTCCGCCGTTCTCCCGCACTCCCTCGGGATAAGCCATAACGTAGCCGGGTCTTTGGTTGCTCTTTCCTTCGGCAAAGGGCGGGGAAAACAGCTTGATTATCCCATTCTTCCTGTCCACCAACTCATTCCACGCCGCATTGGAGGCGGCTACCGCCCTTGCAGTGTCGGGAAGTCCGCAAAGTGCGGCGAAGGCTTGGGGCAGCAGATCTATCCTGCAGGCGTCGCTGTCTCTGCCTCCCATTTTTTCTCCGTTATCGTAGAACGCTCTGAGATACCATTCCCCGTCCCAGCCGTTTTCCTCTATCGCAACGCACAGCTCCGCCACACGCTTTTCCAGCTTCTCGGCGTAAGCGGCGTCATCGTTCTCTCTTGCGGCGGCGGCAAATCTCCGCCCGCACATGACATAGAACATGGACAGCCACACGCTCTCTCCCTTGCCCTCTGCGCCTACGTTGTTGTACCCGTCGTTCCAGTCGCCGCAGCCTATCTTTATCAGCCCGTTTTCGCCCTTGCTGAAACCCTTCTCTATCGCCTTCTTGCAGTGCAGATAAAGGCTTTCGGACAGTATATCCTCCTGTGTTTCCATGAAAAGCTCCTGCCTGTCCTCGGGCAGCTCCGCCCCTGCGCAGTAGGGTATCTCCCGCTCCCAGAACCCGTCGCCTCCAAAGCCGTCGGCATATTCACAGGCAGCGTAGGGCAGCCACAGCAGGTCGTCGCTGTACCGTGTTCTCACGCCCACTCGCTTTCCTCCCAGCTCATGCCACCAGTGGAGCACGTCCCCCTCCTTGAACTGGCTGCCTGCGCAGCGGTAAATGTGCTCCTCGGCGATTTTCGGGGAGAGATACATTATTGCAAGGCAGTCCTGCAGCTGGTCACGGAAGCCGTAAGCGCCGCCGTTCTGAAAAAAGCCCGTCCTTGCCCACAGGCGGCAGGAAAGCGCCTGATGGGGCAGCCATGTGTTGAACAGGCGGTTCAGATTTCCGTCGGGGCAGGCGATGCTTATCTCATTCTCACAGCTTACGCCGCACGCCTTTCCGTCCAGCGACTTCACATACTCCGCCGCCTTTTCCTGCTCATGACAGTAGCCTAAAATAAACCTTATCCGCTCCTTGCCCCGGGGCGGCAGCTTCAGCGGCACTATCACCGCCGTCATGTCGCAGCGCAGTCCTTCCCCCTCGGTCTTCGCCTGCGAGAAATCACCCCTTGCAAAGTCGTCACGGGAAAATAAAAACTTCGCTTTTTTGCTGCAATAAACCGCTGCAGCTCCCTTAAAATAAGGATTGCGAGGGTTTGCCATGACCAGCGTGCCGTCCTCTATCCGTGCAATGGGGGAAGTCCTTTCACTGTCTCCGCCCAAAATCGGTTCAAGGCGGTAGGCAAGCTCCACCTGCTGCTCCTTGTCGGAACCGTTCAACAGGGTGAGCGTTATCTCCTTGCCCATTCCCTCCGAGTAAACGCCAAGCGCAACGCTGCTCTCCACATCTCCCGCAATGCCGTCATAAGCGCAGCTTTGCGGGCTGAACACCGCCTTGCTGCCTCTCACAAGGTCATACCAGCAATTCTCCTTTTTCAGCAGCAGCATTTCCCCCGTGCTGTCACGCACAAGGTCGTTGCTCCACGGCGTCAGCTTGTTTTCCCTGCTGTTCAGCGCCCATGTGAAGCCGAGACTGTTCTGGGAAACCAGCGTACCGAAATCGGGATTTGCCAGCACGTTGCACCATGTCTGCGATTTTGAGCCGATAACGTACCCGTCGTCGGTGAAGCCGTTTTCCTCCTCCTTCCGCTTTACGGGCAGCACGGGCAGTATCTCCGCCAGCTTAGCCGCCCTCGGCGCAGGCTCGGGCTCGTCTATCACCTTTGCCGCCAGCGCATAAATAAGGGTCAGCATTTCCTGCCCTATCTCCTCCTTCACCAGCGCAAAGCCGTACCCCTCCGCCATTGTCCTTTGCAGCCCGTTTTCGCAGAGTATCACAAGGTCTGCGTCTATGCCGCCCTTTTCCAGTCCCTGCTTCATCAGCGCCGCCGATTTCAGCGTTTCCGCGTCGTAGTCGCAGACCAGCAGCGGCAGGTCTCCCGAAAT
Organism: Oscillospiraceae bacterium; assembly: GCA_022508895.1. Classification (GTDB taxonomy): domain Bacteria; phylum Bacillota; class Clostridia; order Oscillospirales; family Ruminococcaceae; genus Ruminiclostridium_E. The sequence continues at coordinate 12,394 of JAFLUH010000029.1, read as the reverse complement.
GCCGTAGCGCCACAGCGCGCGGCTGTCAAGCGTGTTCTTCGCCTGAGCGTCCAGTATCCGCCTTTGTGCCGCCTCGCCGTAAAGCAGCGCAGGCAGCGCCTCCAACCCCATTCTGCCGTGAACGGTGCTCAGCGCAAGAGGCGACGGCGCATTGGGTTCCGCCTTTGCAGCGCCGTTTTTCCGCAGCGCAAGGGCGTTTTCCTTTGCCGCTTCCACGGTATCGGCGTAGCAGTAGAACATGGTCTGTCTGCGGCTTTCCCCTGCGTCGACGCTTATGTCCGCCTTTACGAAAAGGCAGGGAGAGGGCAGGCTTCCGTCGCTGCACTCACGGAAGGGCGCTTTCTCGAAAAAGGAAAATGCTCGGTAGTCGGTGCACTCCTCACGGGAAAGACAGTAGGTGAAGTCCTCGTCCTGCATGAAGCCTGCGGCGCAGGCGGCGGCAATGCCACCGTTCCTGTTCTTTCTGTAAAAGAGGAACAGCTTGTTCTCCCTGTCGTAGCTTATATCAAGGAATAAGTCCATGAACATGGGGTGAGCACGGTAGTCGTTTTCCTTAGCCAGCACAGGCTCGCTGTAGGCGCAAAGGGTGAGCTGCCGCCTGCTCCTTGTCTTGTTCCGCACATAGAAGCTGCGTATCTCGGCGCAGTGAGCGGCGTCTGCCGTCACCGTCATATTCATGTCAAAGTCCCTTGCGGTGAGGGAATACTCGCTTTCCTCCGCCGAAAAAACCGTCCTCGGCTCCGCTCCCAAAGCGGGGTGGAACACAAAGGGGTAGGTTCTGCGATTGCTGTAATAGCCGTAAAAGGCTCCCGCAGGTCTGTTCATGAAATCCCGTGAACGCCTTACCGTCTGAAGTCCCTTGTAGCTGCCGCAAAATCTTCCGTTTGCCGAGGTGTACAGGGTAAGCTCCCCCGCTCCTAAAGCGTTGACGGGCGAGCGGCTCAGGGACTGCTTTGCTATCTCCTCCCTGTCCGACAGCGGCTTTCTGTTTTCATAGCTGTAATCGCGTATTTTCAGTATCTTTTCTCCGGGCATAACTCTTTCTTCCAATAGCTCCTCCGCCCTCCTCATTTTATCGCTGCTCATGAATAACCGTGAGCAGATATTGTTTTTCAGCGTGTTTGCGGCGCCCGCAATGCTCATTCCCACATGGTGCGCCATGTGGCTTTTCACCACCGCCTTGTCCCCCACTCTGCGGCGTGTGTAATCCACCGCCTCGTAAAAGCCGAATTCGGGGTCGAAGGCTCCCTCCTTTTCCAGCCGCACAAGGTTGTTCCAGCTCTCCAGCGGCTCACGGGAAAGGGTGAGATAGCTTGAATAGGGGCTTACCACACACTCGCTGTTCATGCCGCCTTTAAGGGCGGTCTTCTGTACTCCGTGCGCCTTGTACTGATAGTTCCATTCACGGTCAAAGGCGTAGTAGCCGCTCTCGGAGATGCCGAAGGGCGTGTGTCTGCGCTTCTGGCAGTGAAAGGCAAATTTCAGCGCTTCATAGGTCATGCTCCCCTCCTTTGAAGTAAGCAAAAGCTCGGGCATATAAAACTCGAACATCGTCCCCGTCCATGCTATCGCTCCCGCATATCTTCCGCTGCGTGACATCGTCCGTGACAGCGCCCGCCAATGCTCCTTGGGCGCTTGTCCGCTTGCTATGGCAAAGTAGCTCATGAGCCTTGCCTCGGACATCAGCATATCGTAGCGGTGCTTTGACAGCTCTCCCGTCTCCCCGTCGACGCCTATGCTGAACAGCTTTCGCTTTTTGCAGTAAAACTCGGAAAGTCGGGTATTTTCGATTATCCTGTCGCAGCGGCCGACTAATCCCCCGCAGCCCTCTGTCGCCGAAAGCCGCTGTCTCACCGCCATAAGGCAGCAGACAAAGTTCCCGCTGTCCACCGAGGAGACAAATTCCGACACCTTTTTCAGCGTGCGCACGTCGTACCAGTTGTACAGATTTCCCCGCCATTTCGCCAGTTTTTCAACACTTTCCACAGTTTTTTCCACGGTTTGAGCCAATTCAGCCTCGCTTATCAGCCCTAATTCACACACGCAGACCGCCGATAACAGATACATTCCGATATTGGTGGGGGAAGTGCGGGGGCAGACACGGTAAACGGGGTAGTACTGCACGTTGTCGGGGGGCAAATAATTCGTTTCCTTGGTGACGTAGGAGGTGTAGAAGCGCCACATTTTTTCGGTCTGCTCCAGCAGCTCCTGCGCCGCTTTTTTGTTAAGCGGAGGCTTGTCCCGCTCCTCCTGCCTGTCGCAGCCGTCGCAGAAAACAAGCACGGGAAGCGCAGCGCACATTACAAGTGCGGCTGGAGCGGAGACCTTGTGCCCGTAAACGCAGCCTGCCAGCAGCAGGAGCGATACCGCAAAGGAGGGCAGCAAGTGCCAGGACCCGCCCTTAAACGCCGACTTTTCCAATAATCCGAAGGTGGTCCATTCAAGGAGATTGCGCTTGCTCACTAAATTTCGCCACAGCGTTTTCCAGCCTGCGTCAAGGGAGGTAAGAGCCGACTTGGGCAGGGTCATCAGCTCAGCCAGAGCGTGCAGGGCAAGCTGCGCCGTCTCGCTGATTATGGGAGAGTAGAAACGCCGTGTTATACCGAAGGCGAAGCCCCTGTAAAGGGAGCTTATCAGCGGCGGCAGAAAGGGCAGCAGCACACAGCAGTACGCCGTGACGCCTATCGCCGTCCCGCCGCTGACAAAGCAGGACAGAAAGAACAGAGCCATCGTCAGCAGGGGGCTGACGCCCCGTCGGAAATTGTCGAACAGCTTGAACCTTGTAAGGGGCGAAAAGCCCTTTTTGAAAAGAAAGCGCAGGTTCTGAAAATCCCCCCGCAGCCAGCGGTGAGCCCGCTTGAAGAAGGAGCGGGAGGAGGCGGGAAAGCTGTCGGAAAACTCCACGTCTCCCGCATAGGCAACGCCGGTCAGCCCGCCCTCAAGTATATCGTGGGACAGCACCCGCTCGGCGGGAAATTTGTCGGTGCAGTCCCGCAAAAACGCCTGCTTGCGGATAAGACCCTTGCCGCAGAAGATGCCTTCCCCGAAGCAGTCGAAGTAAAACTCCCCGCAGAAGCTGTCGTAGGCGGAAATGCCGCTTACTCCTCCGTTGCCCGCAAACAGGCGTGAAAAGCCCGTTTTCAGGGTGGAATCGAGGGTGGAGGTAGAGCGGGGCGCAATAATGCCGTAGTCCTTGTTCAGCGGGTGGAGGGCGATGGCGGCAAGCTCCTTTATGCTGTCCATAAGCGGCACGGTGTCGAAGTCCAGCGCCACGATGAACTCGCAGCTTTTCAGCGGCTCGGCGTCGCCCAGCACGGTGCGGAACTTCACCCTTTTCCCGCACATGAATCTCACCAGCTCCTCCACCGCCCCCCGCTTGCGGTCGAAGCCCTGCCACTTCCTCATGGTCTTGCTGTAGCTGCGGCGGCGGAAGATGATCACGCTTTCGGGGAATATCCCGCTTCTCAGCCGCTCCGCCGCGCCGAACAGCTTGTTGTCCTCGGGCAGCTTCTCCTGCCCTGCGGCGGGCATATCGCACAGCAATGCAAAATATATCCCCTCTGCGGGGTTTTTCAGCTTTGCCGTCCTGAGCCTTTGCAGCGCCTCCTCGATATTCTTTTCGTCGCTGACAAGGGCAGACAGCACGCAGGCTGTTCTCCCGTTTTCAGGCAGGCTGTCGCCTATATCCATTCGGGGCAGGTCGCCCCCTCTCACGGAACGTGCGGTAAGCAGGTCGTTGACGGGCTTTACCACCCCCAGCAGCGGCAGGAACGCCACGGCGGCTATCCAGAGCTGAGAAAAAAACCCCACCCCCAGCGAAAGCAGAGCGGTTATCCCGAACAGCCGCAAAAAGTAGCCCGTTGTGCCCGCATAAGGAAAAACACGGCGGAAATCGGTCATTATCACGGAGCCTAAATGCTCCCCCTCCGTCTCTGCTCTTTTCATCAGCTCACGGGTGTACCGCTCCTCGTCTATCCCTGCGCACCGTGCCACCGCCGCCGCTTTGCTGCGGCAGCCCTTCTTGGTCTCGGGGGAGGAAAGGCGGTATATCTCGTCCGCTTCAAAGGCGGCGTGAAGGGGGCTGAGCTTCTCCCACTCCCTTTCGTCCAGCTCGTTCAGGGCGTACATTTTCCCGATATACCTCTCGGCTCCGCCCGTATCCTCAAGAGCGTTTTTTATAAGGCAGTACTTGCTCTGCCACAGCAGGCTGTTCAGCTCCTCCTCGCACACATAGCGCCTCTGCTGCTCGCTGCGTATCAGCTCCCTTACCGTTTCGTCCGTTATCTCCTCAAGCGAGGCTATGGCTGCTCCCAGCAGCGGCGTTTTGTCTCCTGCGGGAAAATACTGCCCACCTGCGGCAGCCGTGCGTATCAGCTCCTGAAGCTCCCGCTCCAAAAGGCGGTTTTCACGGAGCAGACCGCTGCTTTCCAGCTTCTTTCTCATTTTCCTGAGCTGCGGCGTCAGCCTGCTGCCGTTTATGACCCTGTTCTGTTCGGGCATTTCTATATCAGGCAGAAAAGATTTCTGCTTTCTCCTTTCGCATTTATGTCGGTTTTCATTTATTATTGCCCCCCTCTGCAAAAAAATACCGTTTTTCACGGCGGACATTTTCCACCATTTTGTAATTTTTGCAGAATTTTCAACTAAAGTCTTGCATTTTTTTCATACTTATTGTATAATACTACCTATACACAAAATTTACGGAGACAAGAATGGCGAAAAAGAAAACACGGCAGAACGTTCCTGCCATTATAATAACCGTCGCTGCGACTCTGCTTGCGGCTGCAGCGGTGATATTCCTGATAATCACCATATCCGGCAGCGAGAGCGGACAGCCCTCCGCCCCTCCCGACGAACCGGGCTTCCCCGCCGAGCTTGTGGAGGAGATGGAACAGGCGGCATACGACCTGCTCCCCGAAAACTATCGGATATACCGATACCTCACGCAGGGCATGAGCGTTAAGGAGGAGCCTTACGGCAACCCGCCCGAGGACGGCTTCTACACCTGCGTCAACGACGACTTCCCTACATTTGATGCCTTCTGCGAATACGTTCGCTCGATATACGCCGCCGAGACCGCCGAAAAGCTGCTCACCAACCCCTTCGGCAACGGTCCCGTCTACGGCGTGGACAACAACGGGCTGGGCATTTCGGTGGACTTCAAGCCCTCCGACGACCCCGGACTTTCGTGGGCGGACGTGAGCTTCGTCTGCCTGCCCGTTTCCGAAACGCTGTGCAGCATCACCCTCACTCTGAAGGACGCGGACGGCAACGACGTTGAAAAGACCGTGAATATGCTGTCAGAGGACGGAAGCTGGAAGCTGTCCGACATGGTAGGCTGATGGACGAAAAAAACACGCCGCCCGAGCCTTCCCAAAGAGATAAGCGTGACAACCCCTTCTCCGCCTACGCCGTGGCAAGTCAGGTGGGATTTCTGGTGATATGCCCGCTGCTGCTGTTTATCTGGGGCGGGTCGTGGCTGGTGCAGAAATTTGAGCTGCCCGACTGGCTGATGATAGTGTTCATATTTCTGGGGATATTCGTGATGATAGGCTCCGTCACCAGCTATCTTTACCGCATGATAAAAATGTACGGCGGCGACAAAAAGCCGGAGAAGAACGAAAAGCTGAAGCACGACGTGAGAGACCACGACTATTACAGTTAAAAATGAAAAGTGTATAGTTGTGGAGTCTGCTTCGCAGACATATTTGGATTTTTACAAGTGCTGATTTTGCAGTTGTCGTTCTAAACCGTTTTTGCCGAAGGCAAAAACTCCACAACTCTTCACTCTTCACTCTTCACTTTTAACTGTCGGGTGGTGTTATGAAACGTAAACCCAAAAACCCTGCGCTCGCAGAGCTTAAAGATATGCTGCCCATGTTCCTGATAGTAAACGGGCTTGTGCTGATAGGGCTGGCTGTGTACGGCGCCTTTGAGGGCATTACATGGAGAGCCTTCACGGGGCTGCTGCTTGGCAATATCCTGTGCATAAGCAACTTCCTGCTGCTGGGAGCGGCGGTGAACAAGACGGTCACCAAGATAACCGAAAAGCAGGGCAAATTCTACGCCACCGTCAACTACGGAGGCAGGTATATCGGGCTTTTCCTGTGCTTGGCGGCGGGGCTTTATTTCAAGGTCATCGACATTATTCCCGCATTTGCGCCTCTTTTCGTGCCCAAGCTGCACTATACCGTAAAATATGTTTTCACCGGAAAAAAGTACGGTGATCTAAATAACTGAAAGGTAGTGGTTTTATGGATTACATGAGACTTATGGCTGAGGAAGGCGGTTACTCCGTCAACGGACCCATGCAGGTTTTCGAGTACGACCTGTTTGGAATGAAGCTTGCTTTCTCCGAGTCCATCGTTGTGGAATGGATAGTTATCCTGATTCTGGGCATTGTGTTCTTTATTCTGGGACGCAATCTGAAGGTCCGCCCCACCTCCAAGCGGCAGGTGATAGCGGAGATGATGGTATCCACCTTCAGCGGCATGGTCAGCGACTCCATGGGTATCCGCTACAAGAAATACACCCCCTACATAAGCGCGCTGTTCTGCTTCTCCATGCTGAGCAGCCTGATGGGACTTTTCGGACTGCGTTCCCCCACCGCCGACGTTTCGGTGGTAGGCGCATGGGGCATAATCACTTTCATTTTAGTGCAGAGAAACAAGTTCAAGACCGGCGGCGTAAAGGGCTTCTTCAAGGGCTTTATCGAGCCTATGCCCTTCATGCTCCCCTTTAACCTTATCGGCGAGGTGGCAAACCCTCTGTCCCAGACCCTCCGTCACTTCGGCAACATTCTCACCGGTATGGTCATCGGCGGTCTTATCTACTACGCATTGGGCACCTTCGCCATCGGCGTTCCCGCAATACTGTCCCTGTACTTCGACCTGTTCTCGTCGCTGATACAGGCGTACATCTTCGTAACGCTCACCATGAGCTATGTAGCAATGGCTGAGTGCGACTAAACGACTATTTGCCGCTCTGCGGTTAAATATAATAAACATTCTCTGGAGGAATAAACTTATGGAACATGCAATCGTATTAGGCGCATCCGCAATCGGCGCAGGTCTGGCAATGATCGCAGGTCTCGGCCCCGGTATAGGTGAAGGAATCTGCGGCGGTCAGGCAGTTGCAGCAGTAGGCAGACAGCCCGAGGCTTCCGGTATCGTAACCAGAACCATGATCATCGGCGACGCACTGGCAGAGACCACCGGTCTTTACTCACTGCTTATCGCTATCCTGCTGATGTTCGCCAATCCCTTTATCGGTCAGCTTCCGCAATAATAGACTGTTAAGGCAAATCTGTTGAAAGGACTGATAGTATGTATATGACACTGCTTGCCGAAGGCTCGGGGCAGACATATCTTTCCTTGGTGGATATAAACCTCAACACCATCGTCTTTACGCTGATAAACACACTCATAATCTTCCTGCTGTACCGTTTCCTTGTACATAATAAGGTAATGGCGATCATGGAAAAGCGCCGTCAGGCTATCAACGCCGAGATGGACGCTGCCGAGACTGCAAAGACCGAGGCGGAGCAGGCTAAGGCGGAGTATGCCGAGAGGATACAGAAGTCTAAGGACGAGGCGGACAGGATAGTTGCAGAGGCAGTTAAGAAGGCGTCCGACCGTGAGGCAGAGATAATCGCCGAGGCAAACCAGAACGCCGCCCGCATAAAGCAGCAGGCTCAGGAAAGCATCGAGCAGGAGAAGCGCCGCGCCCTCAACGAGGTGAAGGACCAGATATCCGAGGTTGTAGTCCTTGCAGCCGCAAAGGTCTGCGAAAAGGAGATCTCGCAGAAGGACAATGCCGAGCTTATCGACAGCTTCCTTGTAAGCGTGGGAAAAGAGGACTGATATGACGGGGATCGTTGAGAGAAACTATTCCGAGGCTCTTTTCGCCGCTCTTACCGAGGAGGGGCAGGACCTGTCCAAGGCAAGGGACGAGCTGAACGCCGTAAAGGGCATAGTGGCTGAATGCGACGGCTTTGAGAAGCTGATGGATTCCCCCACCGTCGCCGCCGAGGAAAAGATATCGGTGGTGAAGGAGGCGTTTAACGGCAAGGTTTCCCGCCATGTGCTGAACTTCCTGTGCATCGTTACCGAGGGAAGGCGCTGGAACGACTTCGCCCGTATCTGCAAGAGCTTTGCGGCGCTGTGCAACGAGCACCTTGGCATTGCCGAGATAACCGTCACAAGCGCATTTCCTCTCACCGAGGAGCAGCGTACCGCAATAAAGAGCAAGATGGCGCAGGTCACCGGCAAGAAGATCGAAATGACGGAAAAGACCGACAAGACCATCGTAGGCGGCGTGATCGTGGACTACGGCGACACCCGTCTTGACGGCAGCGTTAAAACGAGGTTAGAGGGCTTGAAGGAAAGCTTCTCGCGCCTTATTGGTTAATACTTTTTTCAAGACATTGAAAGGAGGGTGTTCAAAGGCAATCCCTTTGGGCATGAAATCGAATTATGGAATTACGCCCCGAAGAAATAACGGGAATACTTAAAACCAGAATAAAAGAATTCGACAGCAAGATATCCCTCACCGACACCGGTACCGTCGTTACCGTAGGCGACGGCATCGTTACCATTCACGGACTGGAAAACTGCATGCTCAACGAGCTTTTGCAGTTTGACAACGGCGTGCAGTGCATGGCGCTGAACCTTGAGCAGGGCAGCGTTGGTGCAGTTATGCTGGGTCCCGACGATGAGATAAAAGAGGGCGCCACCGTTAAGCGCACCGGAAACATCATCTCCGTGCCGGTAGGCGACGCACTGCTGGGTCGAGTTGTAAATCCGCTGGGTCAGCCCATAGACGGCGGCGGAGCTATCCTCACCGAGGAGCGCAGAGACATTGAAAAGATAGCGCCCGGTATCATCACCAGAGAACCGGTAAGCGTACCTTTGCAGACGGGTATCAAGGCGATAGACAGCATGATCCCCATAGGCAGAGGTCAGCGTGAGCTTATCATCGGCGACAGACAGACGGGCAAGACCTCTATCGCCATTGATACCATAATCAACCAGAAGGAATCCGGCGTACTGTGTATCTACGTTGCAATAGGACAGAAGGCGTCCACCGTTGCAACGGTAGTTGAGCAGCTCAAGGCGGCGGACGCAATGAGCTACACCATCGTAGTTTCGGCGGCAGCCTCCGAGCTTGCGCCTTTGCAGTACATTGCGCCCTATTCCGGCTGCGCCATGGGCGAATACTTCATGGAAAAGGGCAAGGACGTGCTGATAATCTACGACGACCTGTCAAAGCACGCAGTGGCTTACCGTGCCCTGTCCCTGCTGCTGAAAAGACCGCCCGGACGTGAAGCGTACCCCGGCGACGTTTTCTATCTGCATTCAAGACTGCTGGAAAGAGCAGCCAACCTTACCGCGGAATACGGCGGCGGCTCTCTTACCGCACTTCCCATAATCGAAACACAGGCAGGCGACGTTTCCGCCTACATACCCACCAACGTCATCTCCATCACCGACGGACAGATATTCCTCGAGACCGAGCTGTTCAACAGCGGTATCAGACCCGCAGTTAACCCCGGTATCTCGGTATCCCGTGTTGGCGGCAACGCTCAGATAAAGGCGATGAAGAAGGTTTCAGGTACACTGAAGCTGGAGTACTCTCAGTACAGAGAGCTGCAGGCATTCTCCCAGTTCGGCTCCGACCTTGACGCCGACACCAAGGCAAGACTTGCCAAGGGCGAGCGCATAGTTGAGGTGCTGAAGCAGCCTCAGAGCTCCCCCTTGACCGTTGAGGATCAGGTGGTGATCATCTATGCGGTAATCAACAACTTCCTGACCAACGTTCCCGTAGAGAAGGTCTCCCAGTACCAGAAGGAGCTTATCGAAACCGTTCACAGCTCCCACAGCGACATCACCGACGGTATAAAGAACGAGAAGGTTCTGTCCGCCGAGAACGAGGAGAAGCTGAAAGCCGTACTGAATGACTTTACTGCTAAGTTCACAGCCTAAAAGGCAGAGCGGAAAGGAGCCGGCAATATGTGGGTATTGACGCATGACGGAAAGAATCTGATCAACGCAGGATATTTCCATGTTGCCCGCAACATGGGCGGAAAACCGGAAGAAAAATTTGTGATACAGGCCTTTTCTGAGGCGGAGCCGCAGAACAGCGGTTTTATCTGCAGTCTGTACGCTGAAGAGGCGGATGCGGTGGCGGAGCTGGATATGGTGCTTACGGCCATTGAAGCAGGATCCCCCATCTACAGATTTGAGAGATAACGCACTAACCATAATTGCTGAAAGGAAAACTGATATGAAGAAAGCAGCATTGGCAATAAGTATAGTAGCGCTGGCAATAGCCGCCATCAACATGGCGTTTTCCTTGCTCTACTTCCTCTGGAAGTCGGGCGTCCTTCCGCAGAAGAAATACTACGAGTAAACAACTAAACTAACTGATTAAAGGTCGGTGATAATTTGGCATCAGGCAACATGAAGGCGATAAAGCGCCGCATAAAGAGCGTAGGCTCCACCATGCAGATCACCAAGGCAATGGAGCTGGTCTCCTCCAGTAAGCTGAGAAAGGCCAAGGACAAGGCGGAGGCGGGCAGACCGTACTTCGAGAAGCTCTACGAGATGATGACCGAGATAGCGGAGTCCAAAAAGGACTTCCAGTCTCCCTTTACCGAAAAGCGTGAGATAAAGAACCGCCTTTTCATCGTCATCGCAGGCGACAGAGGTCTTGCGGGCGGCTACAACAGCAACCTGCTGAGGTCTGCGTTAGCCGACTGCAAGGACGACGTGAACAAGCCCAAGGTAATAGCCATCGGCAAAAAGGCTATCGAGTTTTTTGAAAAGCGTGACTTCGAGATAGTGGGAAGATACCCCCTGCTGGCGGAGACTGCCAAGACTGCCGACTGCGGCGACATTGCAACGATGGCTATCGAGATGTTCCGCCGTGAAGAGGTGGATCAGGTGAAGATTTTCTACACCACCTTCGTTTCCCCCTTGGTGCAGAATCCCGTTTCCATGGAGATACTGCCCATCGAGAGAGACGAGGAGGGAGAGGAGGTACCCAGCCTCATCACCTACGACCCCGAACCCGAGGCGGTGTTCAACCGTATCGTCCCCAAGTTCACCATGAGCCTTATATACTGCGCACTCAGCGATTCCTACGCTTCGGAGCAGTCCGCACGGCGCAATGCGATGGAGAACGCCACCGACAACGCCGAGAAGATGATCGAAGAGCTGAGCCTGAAATACAACCGTGCGAGACAGGAGAAGATCACTAACGAGATCAACGAGATCGTCTCGGGCGCGAACGCACTGCAATAAGCCGACATTTCACAGGGACAAACACCATGAAAAAGCTTTCCCCGAAGGAGCTTTTTGGCTCGCTGATATTTCCCGTGCTTGTGCTGCTGCCCTGTCTTATCCTCATATTGGTTCTGTTTCCGCTGACATTGGCTCAGCTTTTGTCGGGGGAGCGGGTATTTGAGGTGTTATTCTTCTGGGCGGTAAACATAGCGGGTATCGTATGCGGCGGAGTGTTGCCGATAGTCCTTACGGTGAAAACACAAATGGATACAAGCAAATATCTGGTGAACAGATTTGGTATCCTGTTTGTTACGGCGGTTCTGGTCGTAGGCTCAAGTTTTATCGCAGAGTATTTTAATGCGCCTTTCCTCCCTGTAATAATCCTTATTGCGTCCATAATCGTGTCGGCGGTGTACCATATCCGCAAAGCCGACAGGCACAGAGAGTGGATAATTATCTGCTTGTCCGACCCTATTTTGTATTTTCTCATGAATATATTGGTGATTTTTACGTTTGCCGTCGTCGTTGAGAACGGCTGAAAATAGGTCTGACATAAGTAAAAATACTTCTAAAGAGAGGTAACCATAATATGAGCACTCAAAACACAGGCACTGTAGTGCAGATAATCGGCGCAGTACTTGACATCAAGTTTGCCCCCGAGAATCTGCCTGCACTGCTGAACGCCATCGAGATCGACAACAACGGTCAGAAGCTGGTGGTGGAGGTTGCGCAGCACATAGGCGACGACTTGGTGCGCTGCATAGCCATGGGCAGCACCGACGGTCTTGTGCGCGGAACCAAGGCGATAGACACAGGAAGATCCATCACAGTTCCCGTAGGCAAGGAGACCCTCGGTCGTATCTTCAACCTGCTGGGCGAGCCTGTTGACAACAAGCCTGCGCCTCAGACCGAGGAGCGCTGGGACATTCACCGCAAGCCCCCTCAGTATGAGGAGCTGGCGGCTTCCAACGAGGTACTGGAGACGGGCATCAAGGTAGTTGACCTGATAGCGCCTTACCTGAAGGGCGGTAAGATAGGTCTGTTCGGCGGCGCAGGCGTTGGTAAGACGGTACTTATCATGGAGCTTATCAACAACGTTGCAAAGCAGC
>JAFLUH010000028.1:14728-26588 GCA_022508895.1 Oscillospiraceae bacterium | reverse complement strand
ACGGACTGCGCTTGTCGGATTGCTGTGCTGACTTACTGCGGCGCTGCCTCCCCGTGCACTTGTGCGCCCGCCCGCCCACCCCCGTAGGCTTATTCTCCCAACGCTCTCACTCCACCGACTTCAGCGCCTCTATCATATCGACCTTTTTCAGGTGCCTGTGCATATACAGCGCCACGATAACGCTGAACAGCAGGGTTATCGCCCCGGCATACAAAAAGCTGGAGGGATAGATGTCCCTTCCGAACATTACGATATCCACCTCGGCGGTGGTGATGACGAATTCTGCGAAGAAAATGCCGCCGAACAAGCCCACCGCTATTCCCATTATCGTCAGTATGATATTCTCACGGAAAATGTACCCGTCCACCTCAAGGTCGTAGAAGCCCATTACCTTCAGCGTGGCTATCTCCCTTATGCGCTCGGTTATGTTTATGTTGGTGAGATTGTACAGCACCACGAATGCCAACGCCCCTGCGCTGAGTATCAGCACGATTATGACCGAGTTCAGCGCCGTCAGCATGGTGTTCATGGTGTCGGCAAGGTCTGCCTTGTAGCTCACTCCCAGCACCGGCTCAAGGGCGATAAGCTCCTCCGCCATGCTGTCCTTCAGCTCCTCGGTGTCCAAGCCTGCGGAGAACGCCATCATGTTGTACTCCGGCTCCTCCCCGAACAGGGAGACGTACAGGGATCTGGACATATAGATGTAGTGATTGGGGTAGTTTTCTATGCAGGCGGAAACGGTGACGGTCTTTACGTCCGTCTCGTCCTGATAAATGCGCACCGTGTCCCCCGCCTTTATCCCTAAAAGTATGGAGGACTTTTCGTCGATAAGCACCCTGTCCTCCTCGAACTCAAAGGGCTCGTGGCTGTTCCTGTCACGGAAAACGTAATACCTGCAGAACGCCTCCTTGTCCTCGGGGACGATTATGTAGGCGGTGACGTTTCCGTCCTTTCCGTTTACGGTAAAGCTTTTCTGATAATATTCAGCATAGCTGCCGCCACGGTTTTCTATTGCTTCGGTCAATTCGCCGCTGTCGCCGTCAAAGGCGGCTATCCCCTCGTACAGCGTAAGCTGGGAAAACTGCTTGTTCACGATATCGCTGATGGAATCCTGCAAGGCAAAGCCTGTCAGGGTAAGCGCCGTGCAGCCCGCAATGCCCACCACCGTCATCATCATGCGCTGCTTGTAGCGGAACAGGTTCCTTGCCGTCACCTTGAAGTTGAAGCTGACCCTTTTCCAGAAGGGCAAACGGTCAAGGAGTATCATCTTGCCCGCCTTGGGCGCCTTGGGGCGCATAAGCTGGGCGGGCTGCTCGGAAAGCTCGCTCCTGCACGAAAGGTAGACCGTCAGCGACACCGCTGCCGCCGCAGTGAGGGTGCATATCGCCGCCAGCAGCCAGTCTATCGGCAATTGCACCTCGGGCATGGTGTAAAGCATACTGTAAGCCTTCAGTATCACGAAGGGGAACAGCTCCTGCCCGATTATTGCGCCTGTCACCGAGCCCAGCAGGGTCGCCGTCAGCGCATAGAACATGAACTTGAAGATTATCTGCCCGTTGGAGTAGCCCAATGCTTTTAACGTACCCACCTGCGAGCGCTGCTCCTCCACCATTCGGGTCATTGTGGTAAGGCAGACAAGCGCCGCCACCAATATAAAGAACACGGGGAACACCGCCGCTATATTGTTTACTCTTTCCGCATTTTCGCCGTACTCCGAGTAGCCTGGATTTCCCGTGCGGTCAAATATATACCATTCGGGCTTATCCAAGTCCGCCAGCTCCTGCTTTGCGTCCTCTATCTCCTGCTCTGCGTCGGCAAGCTCCTGCTGTACGTCGGCGTAAGCCTCGTTGTATTCCTCCAGTCCGTCAAGGTACTCGGCTTTGCCGTCCTCTAACTTCTTCGCTGCCTCGGCGTAGTCCGCCTCGCCCTGCAGGTATTCGTCAAGACCCTCTTGATACTTCCTCTCGGCTTCCTCCAGCTCCGCTCTGTTGTCCTCTATGAGCTGCCGTCCGTCCTTCTCCTCACGGTCAATCGTCTCCTCGCCCTCTCTGAGCTGCCTCCAGCCTTCGTCAAGCTGCGCTCTCGTATCGGCAAGCTGCTGCTCCGCAAGGTCAAGCTCCGACTTGGTAGCTTCAAGGGTCGCTTTGGCAGCGTCAAGAGCAGGCTTACCTGCCTCCAGCTGTGCAAGGGCGTACTGCACCTCCTGCGCCGAGGGCAGGGAAGCGGCTATCTGCGGCAGCATAGCCTGCACCGCTGCGGGGTCTGCGCCCTCGGGTATCAAGCCCAGTGCTGCCGCAATCGTGAGGATATCAATATTTCCGCTGTGATAAGCGGCTAAAAGCTGATAATACTGCAAGCCCTGCCGATACTGCTCCAGCTTGGCGCTGTATTCGTCAAAGCCCGCTTTGTACAGCGCAAGCCCGTCCTCATACTGAGACAGCCCGCTTGCATACTCCTCCTCTGCGCCGTTCAGCAGCTCACGCTGCTCCTCTATCTGCGCTCTTGCGTCGGATATCTGCCGCTCCAGCTCCTCCTCGCCGTCTCGGAGAAGCTGCCAGCCCTCGTCCAGCTCGGCTCTGCCGTCCTCCAGCTCCGCCTTTGCGTCGTCCAGCTCGGCTCTCCCGTCGATAAGCTCCTGCTCGCCGTCGGCTATCTCCTGCGCCGCATTCTCCAGCTCCGCCCATGCGTCGGCAAGCTCCTGCTCCGCCTCGGCTCTTGCGTCGGCAAGCTCCCGCTCTGCGTCGGCTATCTCGTCGTTTGCCTCCTCCATAATCTCGTCGTACCGCTCCGCTTCACGCACGTCTCCCACCTGCTCCAGAATTTCGGTGAGCAGATCGTTCTGCGTGTCGTAGCCGTCGGTGTAAGCTTTTTCAAGCGCAAGAGCGTCGGCGGTTATGTATATCTCGGTGTAGACCTCGGTGAGGAAGTTTTCGGCAGGGACGTAGATTATGCTGCTGATACTGCCGTTGCCTATGGTGGTGCTGCCCCGTGAGGATTTGTCCACATAGGCGGCGGAGGTGAACGTCCCCACCACGGTGTACTCGGTGACGGACAGGGTATCGCTCAGGTCGTCGCCGTCCGACTTCATGATTATCTTCTCGCCGATATGCTTGGTGGCGGCAAGTCCCCCTGCGTCCATCAGGCACTCGTCCGCCTTTTCGGGAAATCTCCCCTCTGCCAGACGGAGCATATTCACCCCGTTGCTCTCTCCGTAATTGCTGAGGGACATAACGTGGGCGGTCTCCTCATTGTCCCCGATATCTATGAGCACGTCCGTGAAATACCCTGCATAGACCTGTATCCCCTCCATTGCCTCCAGCGCTCCGATATCCTTATCCGAAAAGCCGAGGGTGGACACGATGCGGAAATGCGCTAAATTGTAGGTTTTGTAGTATCGGTCGGAGGATATCTTCATATCGGGGGCGGTATTCTTCACCCCTGCGAAAAAGGCTATTCCTATGGCAACTATGCAGAATATTGACAGAAATCGGCTTTTTGTCTTGAATATCTCCACGACCGCATTCTTTTTCAGTGCGCTTTTCACCGTATGCCCCCTTACCACTCTATATCTTCCACGGGCGTGGGGTCTGTATTCACGTCTATCCTGCTGACATTGCCGTTTTTCATGTGTATCACCCTGTCAGCCATGGGCGCTATCGCAGAGTTGTGGGTGACAAGTATGACGGTCATTCCGCTGTGGCGGCAGGTGTCCTGAAGCAGCTTCAGTATCAGCTTTCCCGTGTTGTAGTCCAGCGCTCCCGTGGGCTCGTCGCAGAGCAGCAGCTTGGGCTTCTTGGCAAGGGCGCGGGCGATGGCGACGCGCTGCTGCTCGCCTCCCGAAAGCTGGGAGGGGAAATTGTCCAGTCTGTCCTTCAGCCCCACCTGCGCAAGTATCTCGGGGGCGGGGATAAAGTCGTCGCAGGTCTGGGCGGAAAGCTCCACGTTCTCCTTGGCGGTGAGGTTGGGTATCAGGTTGTAGAACTGGAACACGAAGCCTATCTCATTGCGGCGGTAGCCGATAAGCTGCTTGCGGTCGTACTTGGCGATATCGCTGCCGTCCACCGACATGACTCCGCCGTCGGCGGTGTCCATGCCCCCCAACAGGTTCAGCACGGTGGTTTTCCCCGACCCCGAGGGGCCGAGTATGATGGCAAGCTCGCCTTTCTCGATGGAAAAGCTGATATCATCGGCGGCGGAGATGGTTATCTCACCCACATGATAGCGCTTGGATACGGATTCTATGTTTACGAAGCTCATTTTTATGCTGTCTCCTCTTTTGTGTATAATATGTCAATCTAATAGTATAGCATATTTTTCGGTGAAAAGCAACTGTGCGGAGTATATCGGGGGTACTTGTTTTTTTCTCCGATAAGTGTTATAATAATAAAACATTCAAGCCAAACGAAAGGTAACACACAAATGGATCACTATAACGAACAAATGGTACGGAAGCAAACCGAGGCTAAGGAGATATTTCTGCGGGCACTGATAGTAGCGTCAGCTCTGCTGCTGGTGACCGTGTCCCTATTTGCGGCGGCGCTGTTCGGCTTTACTCCGCTGATACTGGTGGCGGTGGGAGTGATCTACCTTGCATACATTCTGTTCAGCGGCACGTTTCTGGAGTACGAGTACATCGTCACCAACAACGACCTTGACATAGACAGGATAAGCGGCAAGCGCAAGCGCAAGCGCCTTATCACCGTCAAGCTGAACACGGTGAACGAGTGGGGCGAGTACACGGGCAAGGAGGGCAGCGGCGTGTCCGCCACGGTAATGGCAAGCGACGCCAGCGGCTACGACGCATGGTACATCATCGCCGACCACTCCAAGTACGGCAAAATAATGGTGATATTCACCCCCACCGAGGAGACCGTCTCAAACATAAACTTCGGCGTGCCCCACAGCGTAAAGAAAAAGCTGAAGCCCAAAGCCCCCAAGGAAGCCGAGGAGACCGACGAACCGAAGGCGCCCGAGGAGGAAACCGAATAAAACACAAAAATGCGGCAAAAAAATGTCGCATTTTATTTTGCAAAAAATTGACCTTTCGCCCCGCTCATTCGTATTATAAGTGAAGCAGCGCTGCGAAAGATTTAAAATCCGTCTGCAAAGCAGACACCACAACTATACACTGTACACTGTACACTGTAAACTGTCAAAAGGAGGTGTTCAGAGCCATGCAAAGCCCGTTGGGAATATCGGCGGCCGCGGAGGAGTACGGCAGTATGCTGTACCGTATCTGTCTCGTGTCGCTGGGCAATGCCGCCGACGCCGAGGACGCGGTGCAGGACGCCTTTCTGAAATACATACAGAAAGCCCCCGCCTTTGAAAGCGGCGAGCATGAAAAGGCGTGGCTGATAAGGGTGGCGGTGAACACCTGCAAGGATATAATAAAGCACCGCCGTCCGCAGGTGGACATAGACACGGTACAGCAAAGCGTACCCGAGCAGGAAAGCGGAGAAGTGATGGCTGCGCTGATGACCCTCCCCGAGAAGTTCAGGACGGTGCTCGTCCTGCATTGCGTGGAGGGCTACAGCGTGGCTGAAACGGCAAAAATGATAAACAAAAGCCCCTCGGCGGTAAAAATGCGGCTGCAAAAGGCACGCAAGCTGTTTGAGGAGGCATACGGCACAAATGGCACGGAAGGAGGATAAAATGGACGAACAGCTTTTGAAACGCTCAGTACAAAGCATAGAAATGCCCGAGGATATGAAGGACAGGATAATCGAAAACTGCCGCAGCGGAGAAGCGAAACCGCTTTTCACTCCCAAAAAGCGGCTTGTGTATATGCCCATGGCGGTGACCGCCTGCGTGTGCGTACTGGTGGTGGCGCTGGCGGGGGTGGGGATATGGCAGATGAAGACGCTCAGCGAGGGCGGCTCGCCCACCGAGGGCACCCATGACATCGGAACGCAGGAGGACGTCATCAACGTCATACCCATATCCGACGAGGACCTGGACACGATGGTGCCGGCATATAAAAGCGGATACTACCGCAGCGAGATTGTGGATGCCATTGATAATTTAGTAAAGATGACGGAGGCGGAGATAAACGAATATTACGGCATAGACACAGCCTATCTTTTAAGCGGTCTGAATATCAAGCTTACGCCCATTGACCCGGCAGAGGTGGACGGTATAACCTATCCCTACGTTTTCAGGACTGACGGCGGCTGGGGCGAGACATACTATGACACCAACGCCTTTACCTACGGCGAGGAGGGCGAAATATGCGTCTATATCTCAAAATTTGCCGTACCCTACTCCATTCCCAAGCTCTGGAGCGACAAAGAGCAGCTCTCAACGATAAGCGGCGTCACCGCAGCCGTGGGAAGACGTGAGGACGGAGACTGGCAGAAGCTGGGCGGCGGGAAATATCAGTACCGTGTCGAATTCGAGCGGAAGCTGGAGCAGGACACCTTGTATTTTAACGTGTGGTGCGACTATGACATGATAAGCAAGGTGGTCTCCGAGATAAAGTACAAGTGCGACAGCTCGTATTCATGGGGCGTGCCTGACCCTGGAATTACCGATGCCGATGTAGATGAATGCCTGAAGCTCATTGCTCAAAACAGCGACTTTACTGCTGTTGACAGTGACATTTACGACATTGACTTCGACGGCAGCGATGAGGTGCTGGTTCTCGCCGACGTTCCTTTCAGGGCGATTTGTGTATTTGAAAAAGAAAACGGAAAAATGGTTCAGACGGATACCTTCGGAATGGGTTCTCTTTCCGGCGTAGAGACGCTGAAGCTGCATACTTATTCCGATGACGATGAAAAATATCCCTTCTTTATTTTCCATTATGATAACGGCGGAGCCATGAAATGCGACGTGGTCGCAGCCATCAAGCCGGCAGACGGCAGCTATACCGTTGAGTATCTTTTGTCCTTCGGAACATTGACTTACACCGACATTCCCGAGCCTTTTACAAAGGAATTCTACAGGATAGGCTGGAATAAAACCGATATTGCGATGGACGGAGACTACAATGATATAAGCAAAGAGGAATTTTTGGAGCTTTACGCAAAATATAGGGTCTACGAGCCCCTCACCCTTGAAAAGCTCAGGGAAATATGCAGCGGCGATCCCTCCACATTAAGCTGGAGCGACTTTGAGCAGTTTGAATGCAGGGAGATAGGCTCGGGTCTCTACATTTTAGAGTACAACATTGATGGTACATACACCCTGCTCATCGGCGGCG
Source organism: Oscillospiraceae bacterium (assembly GCA_022508895.1). Lineage (GTDB taxonomy): Bacteria > Bacillota > Clostridia > Oscillospirales > Ruminococcaceae > Ruminiclostridium_E. Next base: position 19,387 of record JAFLUH010000028.1, on the reverse strand, counting down.
TGCCCGAAGATGAGCCCGGGTACATGATCTTCTTCGCCCTTATGGCAGAGGAGCAGGGCATAGACATAAGAGAGGGCGGCTTGGAGGATTACCTCAAAAGGTATATCTCGGAGAATGCCCCCGCCGCCTACGGCAGTCTTATCTGGCCCACAGACGGCGGCTGCATAGGCGAGTGGGGACACTGGGACGGCGGCTACTACGGACACACAGGCATAGATATCTCGGGCATAGAAACGGGAGCTCCCGTCTACGCAGGAGCCGACGGCGTTGTTGCCTATGCAGGCTGGAAAGCCAACTTAGGCTACTATGTGGAGATATATCACCCCGATTTGGGAATAACAAGCTGCTACGCTCACAACAGTGTCATATACGTTTCCGAAGGACAGCAGGTAACGCAGGGCGAACGCATAGCGGGCGCAGGCTCCACAGGCGTAGCATACGGCACTTGCGTTCATATTGCGGTAAAGGTGAACGGCGAAAACGTCAACCCAAGGAAATACCTCAGCCATATCCCCGAGGGCGACCCCTATGGAGGCAAAGACAAGGAGACATACCAAGACCCTGCGGAATTTGTATTCGGCATACAGCATATAATACAGGAGTCCGCCACCGTTGAGAAAATGTATAAGGCGCTTGCGGAATTTGACACCGAGGGCAGGATAGACAAGGTGCTTCTTTCCTTTGACGGAAAACCTGTAACTGACGGCAGAATAGTACAGGGGCTGTATTGCGAGGTGTATTATGACAATGAAGCCAGTTGGTTCAGCTTCAACATTTGACCTCTGAACACAAAAGACGAATGACAGGCAAAACGCTTGTCATTCGTCTTTTTATTTATTGAGAATAACTCTCCAGAAACTCCTTCATGCTTTCGAGGGCGCCCTCTGAGCTCACCGCCACCTTGACGTTGACTCTCCCCGTCATGTTGAGGCTCACCCGCCCAAGCAGCTTTTCCGCACAAACGCTGACCTTCTCCAGATCGGGCTTCTCGGTATAGAACAGCAGGTTGTCCCCGCTCTGGACTATCTCGTCTATCCCCGCCTTCTCCGCCATCTGCCTGAGCAAAGCCACCTGCACCAAGCCGTACACCGACTTGGGCACGTCGCCGTAGCGGTCTATCAGCTCGTCGGTAACGTCCAGCGAATCCTGCTCTGTCTTTATCATGGCGATTTTGCGGTAACAGCTTATCCTCTGCGCCGAGCTTGGGATATAGGTCTCGGGAATGTAGGCGTTTATCCTTATATCTATGAGGCAGTCCTTTTTGCCTGTGTGAGCGGTGTTTCCGTCCCGCTCCTTCACCGCTTCGTCCAGCAGCTTCAGGTACATATCGTAGCCCACCGCAGTCAGGTGCCCCGACTGGTTTGCGCCTAAGATAGACCCTGCGCCCCTTATTTCAAGGTCACGCATTGCAATTCTGAACCCGCTGCCGAACTTGGTAAATTCCCGTATCGCTTCAAGTCTTTTTGCGGCGACCTCCGACAGCTCCTTGCCCCGCTTGAAGGTGAAGTAGGCGTAAGCACGGCGGTTGGTGCGCCCCACACGTCCCCTTAACTGGTGGAGCTGCGCCAGTCCCATATTCTCCGCATTCTCGATTATAAGCGTGTTGCAGTTGGGCACGTCCACGCCCGTTTCTATTATCGTAGTGCAGACCAGCAGATTTATCTCACCGCTGAGCAGCCTGCTCCACACGTCAAGCAGCTCGTCCTCCCCCATCTTCCCGTGGGCGATCCCTATGGACGCCTCGGGGACAAGGTCGTGCAGCTTGGCGGCGCAGTTGATGATGCTCTCCACCCTGTTGTGGATATAGTACACCTGCCCGTTGCGGCGCAGTTCTTTGTTTATTGCCGAGGCGACCACCCCCCAGTCATGCTCCATGACGTAGGTGGTGATGGGCTGTCTGTCCTGCGGGGGAGTTTCGATAACGCTCATGTCCCTTATTCCCGTCATTGCCATGTTCAGTGTTCTGGGGATAGGCGTTGCGGATAACGTGAGTATATCCACCCCCGAAAACATTTCCTTGAACCGCTCCTTGTGGGCAACGCCGAAGCGCTGCTCCTCGTCGATTATCACCAAGCCCAAATCTTTAAATTCAACGTCCTTCTGCACAAGTCGGTGAGTGCCGATAACTATGTCCACAAGCCCCTTTTTCAGGTTTTCCAGCACCTGCTTCTGCTCCTTGGGCGTGACAAAGCGTGACAGCAGCGCAATGCGGAAGGGATACCCCTCCATACGCCGCAATACCGTCTGATAATGCTGCCACGCAAGCACCGTTGTGGGGCACAGCAGCGCACACTGCTTGCCGTCCATCATGCACTTGAACGCTCCTCGCAGCGCCACCTCCGTCTTGCCGAAGCCCACGTCCCCGCACAGCAGTCTGTCCATGGGCGCAGTCTTTTCCATGTCCGATTTTATCTCGGCGGCGCAGCGGAGCTGGTCGTCCGTCTCCACATAGTCGAAGCGGTTCTCGAACTCCTCCTGCTCTATCGTGTCGGGGGAAAACGGGAATCCCTCGCTCCTCATGCGCTTGGCGTACAGCGCCGTAAGCTCCTCCGCCATTTCCCTTGCGGCGGCTTTGGCTCTTGTCTTAGCCTTCTGCCACTGGTCGGAGTGCAGCTTGGACAGCTTCACCGTGGAAGCGTCTGCGCTGCCTATATATCTGGAGATTATATCAAGCTGTGTAACGGGAACGTAAAGCACGTCCGTCCCCGCATATTTTATGCGTATATAATCCTTGGCAACGCCGCCGTCTCTGATATTCTGCACGCCCTCGAAAACGCCTATCCCGTAGGTGTTGTGTACTACCAGATCCCCTGCCGAGATCTCGTCAAGGGAGTTTATTATCTCCGCCTTTTTCCGCTTGGGAGCGGCTTTTTTTATGCTGGTGACCGCCGTGTGGGAAAGGCAGACGTACTTTGCGTCGGGATAATCGAAGCCCGCCGACAGCATACCCGGAATAACGTAGACCCTGTTCCTCACGGGCTTCTGGGGATTTGCGGAAAACACTGCGTCAAAGCCGTCCCTCTGCAAGTCCTCCGACAGGGTCTTCGCCGCCTTCTCCGTCCCCGCAAACACTGCCGCAGCGTAGCCCTGCTCTAAATAATCGGTGAGCTGCTCGTTCAGTATCAGGTACTCGCCGCTCCACAGGGAAACGGCGTTGGCACGGACGGGGATAATGTTGTCCAGCTCTATCCCGCCGCCCCGCATGAAGTTGTCAAGGTAAAGCCGCAGCTTCTCTGCAAGTTTACTGCTGTACTCCGCTTTTGTAAGGCAGTAGCGGTCAAGTCCTCTGCACAGGCTGCCCTCCTCGAACAGCAGCTTCAGGTCCTCTCCATGCTGGGAAAGCGCCGCCCGCAAAGTCTCGCTGCAGCCCGTATTCTCGCAGACAACTGCCGTTTTCACATAATCAAAAATGCAGCTCGGGTCATCGCAGCAGAGAGGGAAATACTTGTCTCCGCTTAAAGTCAGTCCGTCCTTCAGTCTGCGTAAATCCCTGCGAAGATTTTTCGCCACCTTGTCGGCGTTCTTGCCCCTCTGCTTTGCGATAAGGCTTTCTATCTTTTCCGCAAGCTCCTCTTTTGTGCAAAGCAATTCCGTATTCGGCGCAATGTGTATCTCGCTTATACTCTCAACACGCCGCTGGCTCTCCACGTCGAAGTACGCCATGGTATCTATCTCGTCGTCCCAGAACTCGATGCGCACCGGCTTTTCGCTGTTTATGGGGAATATGTCGAGTATCGCCCCCCGCACCGAGAACTGCCCTCTGTTCTCCACGGCGTCAAACCGTGAAAACCCCGAAGAAACAAGGGTCTGCACTATCCGCTCCATAGGCACGCTCTCGCCCTTTTTCAGCGTGACCGAATGCTCGGTCAGCATAGCCTTGGGCAGTGTCAGCTGCACCGCCGAATCGGGGGAACACACCGCCATATTCAGCGTACCTGTGGCAAGCCGATACAGCACCTCTATCCTCCTGCGCCCGTACTCTCCCGAAGCCGCCTCCACCTCCGTTAATGTCAGGTCTTTAGCAGGGAACAGCATTGCCGTCTCACCGCCGCTGAGGGTGTTTATGTCGGCAACGAGCCGTGCCGCCTCCGCCTCGGTCTTGGTTATTACCAGCACGGGAGCCTCGCCGCAATGCGCCAGCCGTGACAGAAGATGCGCCCTGTGTATCCCCGCAAGCCCCGTCACCATAGAGGGACGTGCGGGATTTTTCAGCGCCTTTTCAGCCCTCACAAATTCGGGAATGTTCTGTACTATCGAGGAGAAATATTCCATAGCAGCCTGCCTTTTCAGAAACGACGACAGGGGCGTAAAACTCGGTTTACGCCCTGTGTCGGTATTTGTTGTTCTTTATAATATTTATGCTTCTTTTGTTTTATACAGCTTAGGCTGCACGAATTTTGCCAGCACCTTAGCGGCGGCGGCGCCCACCACAAAGCTTACAGCGGCTTCAACCACGCCGTTCAGCCCTACGAAGCCGACTAAAAACGCCCATACGGTGTCGGTAGCCATGCCCCAATCGTTCATCTGCCCGATGAACGCCTCGTTCTGCCAGAACAGCAGTATAATGCTTGCCATAAAGAACAGAGTGTTGAGCAAAGCCACAGAAAGGCTTCCCACTGCATAAGAGATTATCTTGGTCTTGTCTATGTGCCTGAGCGC
>JAFLUH010000028.1:8625-14628 GCA_022508895.1 Oscillospiraceae bacterium | reverse complement strand
CTCCTTTGCTGAAGCCCCCTATGTCAAAGGGGTGCCTCGCGGGTCTTATATTAACGGCTGCCGCCGTGAACCCCTATTTTTTATTCTTGTTATAGATTATCCTCATTCCGTCCATAACAAGCTGCGGATTTACAATAAATTTATGCTTGCAGTAGTCTTTAAGTACATGGATAAACCCGCCTGTAGCCACCACGCTTGCCTCACCCAGCTCCTCCTGAAACCTGTCGATGAAGCTGTCCAGCATACCCGCATGACCGTACAGCACGCCCGAGCGCATACAGTCCACCGTATTCGTCCCGATAACGGGAGCGTGCCCCTCAAGGCTTATCATAGGCAGCGAGGCGGCGCCCCTTGCCAGTGCCTCCAGCGATATCTTCACGCCGGGGGCGATTATGCCGCCGATAAGTGCGCCGTTCTTGTCGATGGCGAACACCTTGGTAGCAGTGCCTAAATCTATCACGATGCAGGGCAGGGGGTACAGCTCCTTAGCTGCCGCAGCGCCGCAGGCAAGGTCTGCGCCTAATGTGGAGGGGTCGTCTATGCGTATGTTCAGCCCCGTCTTCACTCCTGCGCCCACCATAAGCGGCGTTACCCCGAACAAATTCTGCACCGACATTTTCATCTGGTCGCCTACGGGAGGGACTACCGAGGAAATAACGGCTCCGTCTATCTTTTTCCTGTCCACCCCGTACAGGTCGAACACCTGCTTCATTATCACCGAATACTGGTCAGCCATGCGGTTGCGGTCGGTGTCTATCCTTGATTCCAGCACCAGACTGTCTCCGTCGAACACGCCGAAAACAATGTTGGTGTTTCCTATATCAGTTACAAGTATCATTTCTGTCTCCTTTAGTACCGCCTGTCACGGTATTCCCATTCGTCGTCCTCGGTAAAGTCCCTTGGCTTGGGCTTCTCCTGTTCCTCCTCCTGCTCCTGCGGCTCGGCTTCGGACTCCCCGTACCCGTCTCCGTCAAGCTCGGTCTCGTAGCCCGTTCCGCTGACCTGCTCCACTTCGACGACTATCTCCTCCGTACCGTCCTTCTCAGAGTTCTCCGACGTCAGCAGCTCCTCCGTCTTTTCGTCGTACTCCTTCTCCCCTTCGGACTTGGATTTTCTTCTTTCGAGGAGGTCGCCCTCGTCCCTGTCCTTCAGGGCGATATACGCCTCTCCCGTGTATATCCTGCGCAGGTGAGCCTTGCGCTCCGCACGGTCACGGGGATTGCGCTTGAGCCACAGCAGTATCAGACCGATAAAGATGATAACGCCCGATAAAGTGAGCAGTATCGCCGCAGGGTAGCCTGCGGTGGTGAACCGCATCTCCACCTTGTGATAGCCTGCCGTAAGGGGAACGGCGATAAGGGAATCCACCGTCACGATATAGTCGGTTTTCTCTCCGTCCACATAGACCGTCCAGCCCTTTTCGTCGGGAATGGTGGTGAACAGCGTCCTGTCCTTGTCGCAGTTCACCTCGGTGACAACGTGGGTGGTGCTGTCTCCCAGATAGCAGACGGTATCTCTGTTCAGCGCCTTCAGCTCCTCAAGAGCCGCCTGCGCCTGCTCCTTGTCCATTATGGCAAACTGCGCCTCGCGGAAGTACAGGTTATCCTTTGTAAGGCTCATTATAAGGGTGATATGCTCCCCCTGCTGAAACTCCCCGAAGTTGCGCATATAGTTGTTGTCGCCCTCGAAGTACTGTCCCTTGCTCTCGCCGTTCAGGGTGATGTTTATCGCCCGCTCATAGACGGAGGGCAGGTACATGAACAGCTCGCCCGTCTTGGGCATATCGAAGTTGTAGGTCAGGCTGGCGGGCTGCCCCGAGGTGATAACGGAAAAGCTGTGGTGTCCGTCGGTGGTGCTGCCCTGAGCCAAGTTCACGGGATTCATGTCAACGTCGTATATTCTCTGGAAATACCAGTAGTCCTCGCCTGTAAGCGCATTCAGCAGCTCGCTCTGAGCGGTGAAGGGGTCGTTCTCGGTAAGGGAAAGCTCCTGTATACCGTTGTCTGCGATATAGTTTATGGGCAGGGCGTACTTGTTTTCGGTGACCTCGATAGGCAGCTTTGCGTCCTTGATATCCCCTGTGGAGTTGTTGGGTGTGGTAAGCTCGTACTTCACGCCGAAAAGACTGCCGGTTATCAGCGTGGCGCCGCTGTAGCGGGTGTAGTGGCTCCTTGCGGTGAAGCCAAGGCGCTTCAGCAGCTCGATGGGCTGAGCGTTCAGGGTGGAGGAGCTGTGTGAAAGTCCGTAAGCTCCGATGGCAAGCGGGTCGTTCACCGTGCGGAAGAACAGCTTTTCAATGCGGTAGAAGCCGTCGTCCTCCGCCTTTATCTCGTTCACCTTGTCCCGTATGGGGAAGATGACGTCCACATAGCTGTCGTGGTTGGAGTAAACTATGTCGGTGTCCTGGGTGTGTATCTGACCCACGGTGTTGTACATCGCCTCGCCGCATATCGCAATGAGCAGGATAACGGAAAGCACCTTGGTCATGTTCTTGCGCAGGTCGTAGTTGAAGCCCTTTCTGAGCTGCGTCAGCAGAGCGGTGAGCACCACCAGTATCAGCATGGCGGGGAGAATGGTGGTGAAGTTGTCCAGGGTGTCTCTGCCGTTGTTCAGGTCGGGGACGAAGTTGTCCATGCTCTCCTGATATATCATCACGCCCAGCCAGAGGGCGCAGGTGGCGCCTATCACCTTTGTGGACGCCTCCTTCAGCTTGTCGAAGGCATGGGCGGCGCAGCAAACCATCAAAAACGATATGATAAAGGAATAGCGGTAGGGCAGCCAGTTAGGCATCTGCCCGCCGTGCCAGAGCATATCCACGGGGCGGATATACATACTGAAGAACATTATCAGCAGCAATGCCGCATAGCCCAGCTTTTCGCCCCGCCGTATCTTATCGTGGAAGAAGTAGGCGGGCAGCAAAAGCACGGTGATAACACCGCAGTACAGGAATGGGAGCCCCGACATACGCACCGTGTCGTAGCTGTTTGGCAGCAGCTTGTCAAAGGTCTCTATCATGGGGAAGTTCTCGATTATCTCATAGTTGGGGGTGGAGAACTCGAACTTGCCGTAGGACAGGGACTCGTACACCGGTATCAGCATAAAGCAGGAGATAAGCACCGCCGTGACTCCAAGTCCCAGCGCGCCGAACAGCTTTGTAAAGAACCGCTCCCTCGCCTCGCTTTTTTTGGTGATTATGATATAGAAAAGGAAGTAGATTATCGAAAAGATAGCCAGCATATAGCCGATATAAAAGCAGGTGACGAAGGCGTACACCCAGCTCACCACCAGCAGGCGGAACCGCCCCTGGTCGATGAACCTCTCCAGTCCTAAACAGATAAGCGGCAGTGCCATCACGCCGTCCAGCCACATGGGGTTCATGGTCTGGGTTATGGTGTAGGCGCACAGTGCGTAGCAGACGCTGAATATGATGACGGTCAGCTTTTTGAAGCCCCTGCCCCTTGACAGGTACGCCGACATGGAAACGCCTATCGCTCCCACCTTGACGCACATCATGGCAAGCAGCCCCTCAAGTATGCAGTTTCTGGGCAGCAGCCACACTATCCAGTTGAAGGGGCTGCCCAAATAGTACCCGATAATGCCCATAAACTCGCCTGACAGGTTTCTGCTCCACGAGTAAAACACGCTTTCGCCGCCGTATATAACGTCGTACATATAGTCGTAGTAGTAGACGTACTGTCCGTTCAGGTCGAGGGACAGCACGCTTTCCCTGCCGAAGGGCCACACGCCGAAGATAAAGTAGCTCACCAGCAGTATCAGCGCAGGCAGCAGGAAGGACAGCCACATCTGATTATCGTTTTTTATGAAGTGCTTTATCCCGTTCTTAGCGTAGACAAGGTGCTCCTTAACAACGTCAAGTATATCTGCGAAGTCGATTTTAGTTTTTGTCATTTACGGTGTTCCTTTCCTCTTTGTCCCGTCTTTGAACGGTGTCATAAGAGATTATATAGCGAGGTCTGCACTTTATTTCCTCGTAAATTTTGCTGATATAATACCCGATAATGCCCAGCGCTATCATGATAAGGGAGCCTGTCAGCAGTATCAGCAGTATCACGGTGGAAAAGCCCTCCAGCGCATTTCCCGTGAAGAAATTCACCAAGGTCTGTATGCCTATGACGATGGCGGCGACGAAAAAGAGAAAGCCTGTAACGGTGACTATCTGCATTGGGACGTTGGTGAAGCTGGTCAGGTTGGACATGGCGAATCTGAACAGCTTGCGGAAGCTCCACTTGCTTTTCCCCGCATTTCGAGGAGCCACGTTGAACTCCACCTTCGCCGTTTTGAAGCCCACCCAGCTTGACAGCGCACGGAAAAAGGTTATCCTTTCGGGCAGGTCGTTAAGTGCGTCCACCACCTGCCTGTCCAGCAGCTTGTAGTCGCTCGCACCCTTCATATCAATGTCGGAGGAGCTTTTCATCAGCCCGTAAAAGCACTTGGCAAAGAACTTGTACACAAAGCCCTCCTTGCCCCGTGAAGCCTTTACCGCCTCCACCACCTGATACCCCTGCTTCCACAGCTCGTACATCTCCACCATAAGCAGGGGCGGGTGCTGCAAATCGCAGTCTATCACCACGGCGCAGTCTCCGAGACATCTTTTCAGCCCCGCAAAGACGGCGCCCTCCTTGCCGAAATTCCGTGAGAACTTCAGCCCCCGCACCGACTTATTTTCACGGGAGAGCCTGTCGATAAGCTCCCATGTCCTGTCCTTTGAGCCGTCGTCCACGAAGATAAGCTCGAAGTCTATCCCGTTTTCCTTCATTATCCCGCATATCACCGAGCAGGTATTCTCAATGTTTTCTTCCTCGTTGTATGCGGGGACTATTATAGATAACATATATTTTTCCTTCCAGACCGTATAGTCGTCAAGTCAGCCGTTCGCTTCCAGCGTAAAGCGTCCGCTTTCCGTATTCACATAAATGCTGTAGGACGTCTCCGCCTCTTTTTTCAGATCCCTGCTGCCGTACACCCTGCCGTCCAGTCCTAAAAATCCGCTTTCGATCCAGCCCTTTTCCGTCCTGAACTCCAATAACACTCCGCAGTCCCCCGGAACGGTTACATTTATATCGCTGCTTTTGCCTAAGAATGTGAAGGAGCCGTCGGGGTCGGCGCAGCCGCAGCTTATGCTGCCCCGCACGCTCTCCGCCTGTATCCTGCCTGTGGCGCCGATGACGGTTATATCGCCGCTGCGGGTCCTTACCTCGGTCCGCTCCGCAGGAGTTTCGTAAAGGGTGATACTGCCGCTGCCGCTGTCGAGGTAAAAATCCTGATAGTCGTTTTCCGGCAGCCACACCGTCATGCGGTAGTCGAACTGCTCCAGCGCAAAAAGCGACATGGTGAAGGCGTCGTCCTGCACCAGATGGAGGTCGTTCATATCCGACGTTTCCGTGATCAGAGCGGTGTCGTTGACATACTCCACGATAATTCCGTCTCCCGAGTGGTATCTCAGCTCAAAATCCAGATTTGAGGTGCTGATATAGAGGTACTTCACGTCCACGAACTCCAGCCTGTCCCGTATAACGGTGCCCTCAAATCCGCTTTCCGCCGCAAGATACTGAAGAACGCACGCCGCCGCCAGCGATATGACGGCCGCACCTGCGGAAATGAAGATAAAGGGCTTGTGGGAGCGGGGGAAGTATATCCTGCGCCAGCGTATGCCGCGGCAGGCGCTGACGTACCTGTACAGAAGGGACACGCAAAAGGGTGCAAAGCTGTATATCACAAAGCAGAGCAGCACTCCGAGGGACAGGCAGAAGCAGCCCGCCGCCGTCAGCGCAGGGGCGGACAGGTCGGACACTATCGTAATTATCCCGAAGCAGTACAGCACTCCCAGCGGAGCGCAGAGCAGCCCTGCGGACACCAGCACCAGCGCCGAGGCGATAAGCCCGAATATCAGCGCAAACAGCGCCGCAAAGCCCACAGCCGCAGGAAGGAGAAAAAGCTGCGCTTTTTTGCCCATCTCGATCAATCCTTTTACTTTTGCACATA
>JAFLUH010000028.1:0-8525 GCA_022508895.1 Oscillospiraceae bacterium | reverse complement strand
AGAAAAAGCTGCGCTTTTTTGCCCATCTCGATCAATCCTTTTACTTTTGCACATATATAAAAGTATTTTATCATATTAAAGCTGTGATGTCAAGGAGGGAGATGGCGGTTGACAGTTCACAGTTCACAGTGTACCGCCGACCGTCATCTCCTCTTGCATTTTACGGAGAAATCTGCTATACTATAATGAATACCTAAAAATTGTATCGGTTTGCATCATACCGGAGGACGACACAGGCTATGGAAGAACTGAAGAACGTAAAATGCGGCTTTTGCGATAAAATATTTCAGGAGCAGGACGACGTGGTGTTCTGCCCCGACTGCGGCGCGCCCGCTCACCGCTCCTGCTGGCAGCAGGAGGGGGAATGCATCTACGCCGACAGGCACGGAAACGGCTTTCGCTGGTGCAGTCCTGCGGAGGCAGCCCGCAACGAGGCAAGGGAGCACCGTGAGCAGGCTGAGATAGACTTCTGCGAAAAGAAGTACATGGGTGTGAGCGAGCGGGAGATGCTGTACTTTCTGGGCGCCAGCGGACCTCAGGGGTTATACCGCATGGCGCTGATGAAATATCTTGCCGAGGGCAACCGGAAGGTGAGCTTCAACGTGTTTGCGGGGATACTCAGCCCCTACAACCAGTTTTACAAGGGAATGTCAGCACTGGGCGTGCTGCTGACCATAGTGAACTTTGTCACGTCCATACCTCAGATAATATTATATTATGCCTCGTTCGTTGCGGAAGAAACGGCGCTTGAAATGTTCAATGACGGCTCCTTTGTGGGTGTGGCGAATATCATGAGCTGGATACAGCTCAGCATGATGGCGCTGCTGTGCGTGTTCGGGGATTATCTGTACCTGCTGCACATGGTAAAGACCATCAAAAAGGTGCGCACGCTGTACGAGGACGACCGTTCGGAGGACTATGTGATGGCGCTCGCCGAGGCGGGCAGGACCCGCTGGAGCAGGGTGCTTATCGGCTTCGGCATACAACTGGTGCTGGTGCTGGGCGCAATAAATCTGCTTGCTATACTCGGAGTCTGATTGGAGAAAAACGACATGGAAAAGGCGGCGCTGCTGGAAAGACTACAGAGCAGGGCGGGACAAAAGTGCATAAAGCTGCTTTTGTATCTCGGCTTTTTCGTTCTGCACCTTGCGATATCCTCTGCGGCGTATCTTCCCTCCATCGACCCCAACGAATTCACCGCCGCCGCCCTTGCCAACCTTTTCACGGGTATCGACTGGACCGCCGCCATGAGCAGGAGCGACTATTTCTACGGCTTTTTGCAGGCGCTGCTTTACGTTCCCGTGGTGTTCCTTGTGAAGGACCCGTTTTTGCAGTATCAGGTGATGATAGCCGTAAACGGGCTTGTAATGAGCTTTGTGCCTGTTATCGTATATTCCTGCTCCCGTATGCTGGGGCTGGAAAAGATGTGGCATTCGGTGCTGGCGGCGATATGCTGCGGCGGCTGGATGACCTACATGATGCATAGCAACTTTATCTGGAACGAGACTGCGGCTATGTTCCTGCCGTGGCTGACGCTGTGGCTGCTGCTGCGGGCGGATAAGGCGGAGAAAAAAAGCGTAAAGACGGTGCGATCCGTTTTGCTGGCTATCACTGCGGCGCTGTCCTACTGCGCTCACGAAAGGCTTTTCGCCTTGATAGCCGCCCTTGCGCTTACGGTGATACTGCTCAGAGTTATTTTTAAGCGCAAATGCGTGAATATGCCTGCGTTTTTCATTACTCTCGGGATATTTTTTGCGGGAGCGGTATTTGCCAACTACCTTGTGCAAAGCTCCCTCTGGGAGGTCGACGACCCCGCCCTGCTGAACAACACCGCCGAGCACTTTTTTGCCGCCCTGCCCGCCACACTGGAAAGGGTGGGCATGGGAAGATTTTTCACCTCGCTTGCCTCTCAGTTTTTCTACTTTATCAGCGCAAGCTGGGGCTTGGGAGCGCTTGGCATATCCTTTTTCCTCAGCACCACGGTGTGGTGCATACGGGACGCCCGCAAAAAGGAAAAGCTGGTTTCAACTCCCAGAACGCTGCTGATGACCTTCACCGTTCTGCTTACCCTGTTCACGCTGTTTATCAGCGTCTGCTACCGCTTCGGTGCAGAGAACTTTGAATCGGCGCAGAGCACCGTGCTGTTCGGGCGCTACATTGACGCAGTGATACCCTTTACGGTGCTTTTCGTGCTGGTGTTCCTGCACACCGCAAGGCTCACCCTTGTGAAGATAGCGGTGGGGATAATCACGTCTGCCGTGGCGTATATAGGCTTTTTCTTCACGGGGAGAGGCACTGTGCTCACCGCCGACTACACCACCGTAAGCCCCATACTGGGTCTGTATCCCGTCATGTTCGGCGAAAGCACCGCCTTTCGCGTCACCTCCACGGGACTGACGGCGGCGATAAGCTGCACCTTATGCGTGATGGCGGTAATGCTGGTGATAGTCTCCTGCGCAGACAGGCTGAAAAACATCATCATCACCTGCACCGTGGCGGCGGCAGCCCTGTACTCCCTCGGCTTCGGCTCGCTGTACTACCTGCCCCTGTCCTACGCCGAAAGCGTGGATAAAAACGGTCAGTATGTGGAGGTCAGCGAGCTTCTGTACAACACTCCCGGCGCTCCCCCTGTCACCGTTTATCGGGGCAGCAGAGGCTGCGTGATGATGGTGCAGTATCTCAACCAGAACATCACGGTATATACCGCCGACAACCCCGACGACATACGCAGGGATACCTACATCATAGTCCCCGACGGCGTATCGCCCCCCTTCTCCGAGCACGGCGAGGTGCCCATGATACCGCTGGGCAGCACGGAGGAGTACAGTGTTTTTGCGTACGGGGAGAGGGCAGGAGCCTATGCGCACTCGCAGAGCGGAGGAGGGGAAGAAACTGCTGCCCTCCAGACGCAAAAACAGTAGTTAGTTTAATAGTAGTTAGTAGTTAGTTGGTGGTGTGGCTTCGCCACTTATTTGAAATTGCCGGCTGCAAGTTTATCACAACTGCTCTGACTTGCACACGACAATCAAAATCATTTTTCGCCTGCGGCGAAAAATACCACAAACTAACTACTAACAACTAATCTCTAACTACTATGCACCAACACTATAAATCACAAACAAAGTGAGAAACACTGCATGCCAATAATAAAGAAAAAACAAAAACAGCTCAAGCCCGCCCGAGTGCTGACCCTCAGCCTTCTGGGCGTTATCGCAGCGGGGACGTTCCTGCTGTGCCTGCCCATATCCTCCAAGGACGGCGGGTGGACAAACTTTGTGGACAGTCTGTTTACCGCAGTTTCCGCCACCAGCGTTACGGGTATCTCTCTGTTCGACACCTTCGGTCACTGGACGATGCTTGGGCAGACCGTAATACTGCTGATGATGCAGATAGGCGGGTTAGGTCTGGTCACCATAGTAACCTTCTTCAACTTTGCCATAGGCAGGAAGATGGGACTTGTGAAGGCAAACGCCGCCGCAGGCGAGGTCAGCGTTACAGGCTTCGTAGGCTCCAAGCGGCTGTTTATCCGCATAATCACCTACACCCTCGGCATCGAGCTGGCGGGAGCGGCCTTGCTCTGCATAACCTTTATACCCGAGTACGGCGCCTACGGCGTTTTCATGGCGGTGTTCATGGCGGTGTCCTCCTTCTGCAACGCAGGCTTCGACGTAATGAGCGCAGGAGGCAATACCGAGGGACTTACCGCATACGCCGACAAGCCGCAGGTGCTTGTGGTGATGGCTTTGCTGATATTCTTAGGCGGCATAGGCTTCGTCGTCTGGGACAATCTTGCCAATTACCACAAGACAAAGCGCCTGTTCATGCACACAAAGTTAGTGCTTGCCTTCAGCGGCATAATGCTGCTGGTGGGCTTTATCGCATACTTTATCGTCTGCCTTGTGGACGTGGACAAATACGCAGGCATGGGCGTGGGAGAGAAGCTGCTTTCCTCGGCGTTCGCCAGCTTTTCCTCAAGAACGGCGGGCTTTTCCGTAGCCGACCTGCCCTACGCCAACGACTTTGCAAGGCTTGCCACCATAATGCTTATGTTCGTTGGCGCAGCCCCGGGCTCCACCGCAGGCGGCATAAAGGTCACCACGCTGGCGATACTCACCGCAACGGTAATGGCGGTGATAAGGGGCAGAGAGGACGCCTCGATATACGGACACCGCATACCCAAAAAGTTAGTGTACAAATCGGTCACCGTCCTTGCCCTTTCCATAGGCTTCATAATACTTTCCTTTGCCTCCATATACCTGCTGATACCCGAAACACCCGAGCTTGACATTCTCTATGAGGTCATCTCCGCCTTCACCACCACCGGCTTCAGCGCAGGCGTTTCCGATGCGGGAGGTATAGCGGTGAAGCTGATAATCTGCCTGACCATGTTCATAGGCAGGGTGGGACCCGTATCCCTGCTGCTGTCCCTTACCGCCGACAAGAGCGGGGAGGGCAAGAACAAGGTGATGCCCGACTGCGAGATTTTGATTGGCTGATATGGAAGAAAAGTTTTCTCTCGGAAAAATTACAATAAACGTAAACGACGACCACCGCTTCGGCACCGACGCATTTCTGCTTGCCGACTTTGCTTCGCCGCTGCCCTCCCACACCGTCTGTGACCTGTGCAGCGGCTGCGGGGTGATACCGCTTTATTTCTGCAAGCGCAAGCCGCCCAAAAAGATTTACGCAGTGGAGCTGCAGAGCGGGGCGGTGGAGCTTATTCGGCGCTCGGTGGAGGAAAACGGACTTACGGACAGGATAATCCCCGTGCAGGCTGATTTGTGCGATAAGGAAGCGCTTACGCAGCTTGTCCCCCGTGAGAAGATGGACATGGTGACGGTGAACCCGCCCTATTACAGGGAAAATTCGGGGAAGGAGCGCCTGTCCGAGGCTCAGCGGCTGGCACGCCATGAGATAGCCTGCAATTTAGAGCAGGTGATAGAAGCGGCGGACGTGCTGCTGAAATACGGCGGCGTGCTGAAAATGTGCCACCTTCCCGAGCGGCTTGCAGAGGTGTTTTTTGCAATGCAAACGCACAAAATAGAACCGAAGAGGCTGACCCTTGTGTACAACAAGGAAGGGGAAAAGCCGTGGCTGGCGCTTATCGAAGGCAAGAAGGGCGGGAAATCGGGGCTTGCCGTTGAAAAACCGCTTGTAATGCGGGACGGCAACGGGGAATACACCGAGGAGCTGTTGGCAGTGTACAGTTGACAGTAAACAGTAAACAGTAGAGGTGCGGCTACGCCGATTTTTAAATTGCCGGCTGTTGATTTTGTCCAACTGTGCCGTTCGCACTCGACAATTAAAATCGTTTTTCGACGAAGGAGAAAAACTCCACTACTGTTTACTGTGTACTGTCAACTGTCAACTGTAAAGCGGGGTGAAGGAACAATGGAACAAAAAGCAGACGTATCCGGAAAGCTCTATATCGTAGGCTCCCCCATAGGCAACTTGGGCGACTTCTCCCCAAGAGCCGTTGAAACATTGAAAACCGTTGATTTCATCTGCGCCGAGGACACCCGTGTGACGGCTGTACTGCTGACGAAATTCGACATAAAAAAGCCCATGATAAGCTACCACGAGCACAACGCCAGACAGCGGGGGCAGGAGATACTTCCCCGACTGCTGGAGGGCGAGAGCTGCGCCGTGGTGACCGACGCAGGAATGCCCTGCATAAGCGACCCGGGCGAGGAGCTGGTGAAGCTGTGCGCAGAGCATGGGATAGAGGTGGTGGCAGTGCCTGGGGCAACGGCGGCGATGACGGCGCTTGCAGTAAGCGGACTGCCCACCAAGCGGTTTTGCTTCGAGGGCTTCCTCAGCGTGACCAAGCGGATACGCCGTGAGCATTTAGAGCAGCTTAAAGCATTGCCCCAGACGCTGATATTCTACGAGGCTCCCCACAAGCTGAAAAACACGCTGAACGACCTGCTGGAGGTGCTGGGCGACAGGCGGATAAGCCTCTGCCGTGAGATGACCAAGCTCCATGAGGAGGTACAGCGGGGAACGATAGCCGAAATGGTGAAGCTGTACGGGGAAAGAGAGCCAAGGGGCGAATACGTCCTTGTGGTGGAGGGAGCAGGCGAATCGCCGTCGGAGGAGCTGACCTTACAGCAAGCCGCAGACCTTGCCCGTGAACTGATAAGCGGGGGCATGAAGGCTTCCGAAGCAAGCAGGGAAGCGGCAAAGCGGAGCGGCTATTCAAAATCGGACATTTATAAAGAGCTGCAAAGCACAAATCAAAAATCATGAACTATCAGGGGGTACTGTAAATGAACAAGAAAACACTCACCGTTACCATTCCCATCATTCTGGCTATCGCAGCGATATTTGCGGCGGTAGCGGTGCTTATCTTCAAGCTGGGACAGCAGTCCGCAAGCGGGGCGAGCTGGAGCGAGTACGACGATTACGGCTGGTCATAAGACGTGAAATTCCGTATCATTGCCCTGCTTACGGGGGCGGTGGCGGTGGCGCTGGCGGTGCTGCTGCTGATATACTTCGCCCCCTTCGACGAGGTGTTCGACACGGTGTTCCAAAAGCCCGACGAAAAGGCGGAGCCGCTGAGCGACGTGTCGGTGGACTGCGCATGGAGCGGCGAGGACATATCGGCATACGTCGGAGTCACGCCCATAATGGAGCGGTATTTCGACTGCTTTTACAGCGCCTCGGGGCAGAAGGGCTTCGAGGGCGAGCGGATACTGGAGAGCCTTTTTGCGGACAGCACCAACGACTGCGTATACGACCTTGCGGCGATGAGGTCGGGAGCGGCACGGCTTGAAGGCTCGGGGATAGACCTGAGCTTTGACAGGGTGCATATCCGCCTTCGTGTGACAAACGTGGTGGAGATAAACAAGGACGGGGTAATAATCGTGGTGGAGCAAAGCGCCGAGCCGCAGTACAACGTTCTCAAGGGCGTTGCCGCAGGGGAGGGGATCTACCTGCACACCTTCATTTTCGAGCGCTTCAGCGGTCTGTGGATGATAACCGCTCACGGCTGTGACGGCGGGGCGTGGGGCTACGCAAGGCGTGTGATGAAGCTCCTTTGCACAGGCAACGAGTACCCCGACTATCTTCAGCTCTACGAAAAGTACCCCATATTCTGCAGCAGGATAGCCGCCAACATAAAGGGGACTGCCGCCCTTACCGCAATGGAGGGCTACGGCCCTCTCCCCACGGCGGAGATACGCTACAACCGTGACGCCGCTCTGGAATATGCCAGGAAGTGGACGTCGGTCAACGCCGAGATGCGCAACACCGAGGTGTGGTACGACTATGAGGATGACAGCGTAAACTTCGTTTCCCAGTGCATTTTTGCAGGAATAGGCAAAATGGACACCACGGGCAGCTACCTGTGGAAATGGTTCGGGCCCAAAATAGACTATGTGCACGAGGAGCAGGGCTGCTCACGCTCATGGAGCATGGGGGAGAATTTCTGGCAATACTGCACCGAAAACAGCCGCGCAGGTCTTTGCACCGTCACCGATGCCGCAGGGGGTCAGATGGAGATAGGGGACGTGGTGCAGCTTATGTTTGGCAGCGGCGTGCTTGCCGAGGTGATAGTCACCGACGTAGTCACCGACGTCAGGGGCAGAACGGTAGAGCTGCTGGTAAGCGGCCACGACGACGAGCTTGTGAATTACCCGCTGTCTGCGGTGCACTGCGACGGGGTGAGATTTATAAAGATCATCGGATACAACGATCAGTGAACGGTACACCGACTATTGACAGCACAGACTATTTTATGATATAATATTTTTTTGACAATTAAACTTAACGGGAGCACGACACAGCATGCGTAAAGACATTTTCACCATACCAAATATGCTGAGCTATCTTCGCATAGCTCTTATTCCCGTATTCGTTGTCCTGTTCTGCAACGCCTACTCCCACAACGGCGTGGGGTATCATATCGCCGCCGTGGCGGTGCTTCTGTTTTCGGGACTCACCGATATGCTGGACGGAAAGATCGCCCGCAAATTCAACCAGATAACCGAGCTTGGAAAGATCGTTGACCCCCTGGCGGACTACCTGACCCAGTTTGCTGTGGTGGTATGCCTTGCAATAGAGTACTGGCCGCTGATACCCGTTATCGCTCTGCTGGTGATAAAGGAAATATCCATGGCGGTGCTGGGCGTGGTGTTCCTGAGAAAGGGAAAGAAGCTGTCAGGCGCACAGTGGTACGGCAAGGTCACTACCGTGGTGTTCTATGCGGTGATGGTGGTGCTGCTGGCGGTGCCTCATACAATAATGTCCTTTGAGTGTTCAACGATACTGATAATCATAAGCGGCGCATGGATGCTGTTTTCCTTTATTATGTATGTGCATCAGTATGCTCTGATGTGGCGGGAGCTGAAGGCGGAGAGGGCTAACAAGCCGCAGTAACTTTGCCTGCAAAAAATTTGAAAAAAGTATTGACTTTTTAGAAAAAAACCTGTATAATAGTACAGGTATCGGGGTGTGGCGCAGATTGGTAGCGCGCTACCTTGGGGTGGTAGAGGTCGTCGGTTCAAGTCCGGTCACTCCGACCA
>JAFLUH010000027.1:5006-26771 GCA_022508895.1 Oscillospiraceae bacterium | reverse complement strand
TGGAAAGAGGTCTGGAGGATAACCTTTCTTCCAGAAAGGTTTCCTCCAGTGGTACGCATTGGTGTCGGCGCACTAAATCACTTGACTATCTCCAGCCCGTCGGCGCTTTCGACCTCAAACACTCCCTCGCCCTCCGAGGTAACGGTTATCTTATCCCCGCTCCTCAGCGCAGTAACGGTGAGCACCGTCTTGCCGTCCTTGTCAACGATGGTGGTGGTGGCGCTGTGACCGTCCTCCAGACCGTAGACCACCAGCTTTGCGTTATTTGCGTAATCGTAGGTGAAATTCCGCTTGAAGTCGCCGTAGGCGATTATGCTGTTCGGCTTGGCGTACAGGGGCATACCGAAGTAGTCATACTTCTTCTCGTACCAGTGACCGCCCTCCAATACCTCGCCTGTCTGGATATCCGTCCATCTTCCCGTGTTGGGCAGGTAGAAGCTTGCGGTCCCCTCCTCGTTGAACACGGGAGCGACCAGCAGGCTGTCGCCCAGCATATACTGCCTGTCGAGGTTCAGCGTGCCGGGGTCGCTGCTGTAATCTATAACCATTGCCCGCATCATGGGAACGCCCGTCTCGTGGGTCTTTACCGCATTTGCGTACAGGTAAGGCATCAGCCTGCCCTTCAGCTTTGTGAAGTGGCGCAGCACGTCGCAGCTCTCCTCGTCAAAGTTCCACGGAACACGGTAGGAGCTGTTGCCGTGCAGTCTGGAGTGAGTGGACATCAGACCGAATGCGCACCAGCGCTTATACAGGTCGGGTGAGCCTGTCGCCTCGAAGCCGCTTATATCGTGGCTGAAGAAGCCGAAGCCGGACAGACACAGGGAAAGTCCGCCGCGGATAGTCTCCCACATGGACTCGTAGTTGCTGAAGCAGTCGCCGCCCCAGTGTACGGGGAACTGCTGTCCGCCGACGGTTGCGCTTCTTGCGAACAGGCAGGCGTTGTTCTTGCCGTAGTATTCCTCAAGCACCTCGAAAACCGTCTTGTTATAGAGGTAAGTGTAGTAGTTGTGCATTTTCAGCGGGTCGGAGCCGTCGTAGTAGACCACGTTGGTGGGTATCCTCTCGCCGAAGTCGGTCTTGAAGGCGTTCACGCCCATCTCGCACAGCACACGGAGCTTGCTCTTGAACCACTCGCAGGCGGCGGGATTGGTGAAGTCGACTATAGCCATTCCCGGCTGCCACATATCGCACTGGAACACCGAGCCGTCCTTGTTCTTGATGAAGTAGCCGTTCTTCATGCCCTCGTCAAACAGTGCGGACTGCTGGGCAATGTAGCTGTTTATCCACACGCATATCTCGATATTTTTCGCTTTCAGTCTGGTGAGCATCGCCTTGGGGTCGGGGAACATACGCTTATCCCAAGTGAAGTCGCACCAGTTGAACTCCTTCATCCAGAAGCAGTCGAAGTGGAACACCTCGAGGGGAATATCTCTGCGCTCCATCTCGTCGATGAAGAAGGAGCAGGTCTTTTCGTCATAGTCGGTGGTAAAGGAGGTGGTGAGCCACAGACCGAAGGTGTAAGCGGGAGGCAGCGCAGGCTTGCCTGTCAGATCCGTGTAGCGGGAAAGCACATCGGCAATGGTCTCGCCGCCGAATACAAAGTACTGCAAGCGCTCGCCCTGAACGGTGAAGGAGACCTTGGACACCGTCTCGCTGGCGACCTCGAAGTTGACGTTCTCGCAGTGGTTCACGAACACGCCGTAGCCTCTGCTGGATACATAGAAGGGAATGGACTTGTAGGTCTGCTCGGAGCAGGTGCCGCCGTCGTTGTTCCACACGTCCACGGTCTGTCCGTTCTTTACGAAGGTGGAGAATTTTTCGCCGAAGCCGTAAATGTTCTCACCAACGGAAATATTCAGCATTTCACGCATAATTGCGGGGCAGTCGGTGCTGCTGTCCGCATAGAAGTTCACGCCCTGCTTTTCGGACAGGCGGTTCCTTGTGCGCCAGTCGGCTTCCTTTATATAGGAGGTGGTGCGCCAGCCGTTCTTGGTCAGCAGCTTGCCGTCATAGAAGTACTGTATATCCCACGCTCCGCCCTGCGCGCCTATCTTTACCGAGGTCTTGCCGGAGGTCAGGGTGTAGCCGCCGTCCTCCGTCTTTTCCACAACGGGCTTGAAGCCGCTGTCCTCGTACAGCTCGAAATGAGGACCCTTGTCCAGTGCGCCCTTGAAATGCTCCACCGTCACCTTGATCGAGTTTTCCAAGGTGGAGGTAAAGGTTATCTCCAGCACGGGACCGCCCAGGGTCATGCCTCTGTTGCCTATCCACTGGGTCGCAAGTACCTTCACCGACCTGTCGTCGGCGGTCATCTCATACATCTGTGAGGCGTAGTTCACCTCATAGCCGGGCTTATTGAGCCAGAAGCCGTCAGAATATTTCATTTGGTTCCGTCCTTTCCGGGAATATCCCCGTGCGTAATTTCAACAATCTCATTGTAACATATCCCGCAGATATTTTCAAGATTTCTTCAAAAAATAATCCCGCTCAAAAAGGGGCGGGATTATTTTATACATTATAATTCAGAGCGCTTATTCTGCCGCAGGAGGAGTGGTGGTTACCTCCTCGCCGCTTGCGTCTGCCTTCAGTCTGTCTCTGTAAGGCTGGAGATAGCCGTCCAGAACGGGCTTCATCTGTTCCTTGGCAGTGGTGTAGCTGATGTCGCCGAATACGGGGCCGTCAAGGAGAGGATATTCTCCGCCCTGGAACACTTGGGAAACATCGTGGCTGAAACCGTAGCAGTTATCGAACAGCAGCTTGAACCTGTCGCCTTCGCCTCTCATTTCCAGCATCATGTCGTACTGCTCCTCTGTCCACACCGTCTTGTATACCGCCTCTCTTGCGGTTCCGCAGGAAGGACATACCATCACGCCCGTCTCGTTTTCCTCGGCAGTGTAGATGTGTCTTTTCAGAGCGTCGGGATTTATTGTGTCATTGCATTTGCGGTTGAGGCACTGGGGCTGATAGGAAACGGTATCCGAGCAAGCGTCATCCTTTGCCTTTGCCACATTTTCGGGGTCTATCTCCTCGGCGCGGCACAGATTGATCCAGTCGAGAGCGCCCTTGATGTTCTTTGCGCCGGCAGGGATCATGTAGCCGAAGGTGTCAGTCCCCTGATAGTAAGCGTCAGCCTGTTCGTCCTTGGGGAAGGGAACGAACTTCATTTCGTTCGCTATACCCTTTCCGTCAAGGCTTTCCTTGGCACTGCCGTAGGTCCATGTAGGCTCCATGCCCAGAAACAGCAGGTTGCCGTCCACAAACGCCTGACCGGGATCTACATAACCGTTGGGAACGCCCTGATCCTGCTGCTCGGGAGTTGCGCCCAGCAGTCCGTTCTTGCGCATACCCTCTATCCACGCCATGCAGCGTCCGATATCGGGGTCGTCCAGATTGTCGGTTATGTCGCCGTCCCTGATCTCGATGATCTTCTTGCCGGTGGTGAGGGTGAAGCTCATGCCGCCTACGCCGTTGTAGCCGATATGGTCGGGGCTCTTATCGCACCACTGCTTCAGCATATCCTCAAAGACGCTCCATGTCCACTGATTTGTTTTAACCAGCTCCATGGGGTCGGTATTCATGCCGTTGTCCTTCATTACGGCGTAGTTATAGTTCAGCGCAAAGCTGCAGCCGATGTGGTAGGGCACATAGTAGTGCTTTCCGTTGTAAGCATACTGCTCGGCAATGTCCTTTATGCCTGACCAGAGGGGGTCGTTCAGATCCAGATACTTGTCAAGCGGCGTGAACATATTGTAGCTCATGCCGTGGGGGAAAGCGATCCACTCATAACGCACCAGATCGGGGGAGTCGCCGGTGGCGATCCTTGTCGCCAGCGTCTCAAAGTATGCCGGCTGGGTGGACGAGGTATCCACTTCAATGCTTCCGCCGTATCTCTCGGAAAAGCGGGAGATGGTCACGGCGCTGGCAGACGTGAAGTTGGTCTCGTAGGTCAGATATTTGACTACGCCGGTGGGCGCGTCGGGGTCGATGTCCGGCGTATCGACAAATACGCCGCCCTCGCTGTTGCAGGCGGAAACGCTTATTGCCGCAGCTGCTGCAACAAACAGGGCGAGCGCTTTCTTGAATATGTTCATGTTAGCCTCCTTAAAGCGGGATTTTACCCGTATGTGAACGTTTACATCACATAATAATTCTACCATAAAACCGCCTTTCGTTCAACTGACATTTGAACGATTTTCCGCCGGCTTTTTTGTCGCAATTATACAAAAATAAAAAGGGAGAATTTTCTTCTCCCTTTTCTGAACACGGCAGGTCACTTCGCCGCAGTATCAGTGGAATTTCCGCCTCCGGAGGTCATTCTGTCCCTGTAAGGCTGAAGATAAGCCTCTACCGCCTGCAGCTTGCCGTTCACCAGCGTGGTGTAGCTTTCGTCGTCAAAGACGGGGCCGTCAAGGAAGCTGTTCGGTCCGATAAACATATTGGATATATCGTCGCTGAAGCCGTACACGTTGTCGAACAGCAGCGTAAATCTGCCCTCGTCGCTTTTCAGCTCCTGCCACAGGTCGTACTGCTCCTCGGTCCACACCACCTTGTACCGCTCCTCTCTGTCAGCGCCGCATACGGGGCAGACCAGCAGTCCCGCCTCGATCTCCTCGTCGGTGTAGATATGACGGTTTCTGAAATCTCCGTTTTCGGTGTCCCCGCATTTCATATTGGTGCAGTAGGGAAGGTAGTCGACGGTATCCTCCAGCGCCTTTTCCTTTGCGGAGGCCGCCTCGTCGGGGTCCGTCTCCACGGTGCGGTTCAGCACTATCCAGTCCAGAGCGCCCTTGATGTTTTTGGCGCCCGAGGGTATCATGAAGCCTGCGGTACTGCCGCCGTGATAGTAGGTATCCGAGCCCTCGTATCTGGGGAAGGGCACGAACTTTATATCGTTGGGTATCCCCTTTTTGTCCAGAGACTCCTTTGCCGCACCGTATGCCCATGTGGGGTCCATGCCGAGGAACAGCAGATCGCCCTTCTCAAAGGCGGTCTCGGGCGGCATATAGCCGTTGGTGGCGCCCAGTGCGACCTGATCCGCATTTGCGCCCAGCAGCCCTTCCTTCCTCATTTTCTCAAGCCACGACATACAGTCCTGAACCTTCTCGTTCTGCAGGTTGTTGATTATCTGACCGTTTTGGATATCAATGGTCTTGGTGCCGGTGGTGAGGACAAAGCTCATGCCGCCCACGCCGTTGTAGCCGATGTGGGAGGGGTCCATGCTGCACCACTGCTTCAGCATTTCCTCAAAGGCGGACCATGTCCAGCGGTTCTGCTCCAGCAGGTCCATGGGGTCCCCGATGCCGTTTGCTTCCAGCACAAGATTGTTGTAGTTCAGCGCATAGTTGGTGGCAAGGGAGTTGGGAGCGTAGTAGTGCTTGCCGTTGTAGGCAAACTGCTCCGCCACCTCCTTGACGCCGACCCACAGCTCGCTGTCGAAATCTATATAGGAGTCTATGGGGGTGTACATATTGTAGCTCATGCCGTGGGGGAAGCTCCTCCACTCGTATCTTACGATGTCGGGGGAATCGCCGCCGGCTATCAGCGTGCTGAGCTTTTCAAAGTACGCCGAGCCGCTGGCGCATATCTCCTGCGTAACGGTGCCGCCGTATCTTACCTCGAACAGCGTCACCATGTCCGCCATCTCGGTGACCAGATCCTCGTAGACCAGCCACTTTATATTGCCCGTTTCGGCGTTGGGGTCTATGTCCACCGCTGACGGTTCTCCGAAGCCGCTGCGTGAGCCGTTGTCGTCGGTGCTGTCGAAGCCCGCGCTCTGGGAGCAGGCACAAACGCTTGTCAGAATGGCGGCAGACAGCGCAGTCACGGTTATTTTTCTGAAAATGTTCATATTGTTCTCCTTATAAAAAGGTACATACCTTGTGTACAGTTTATCATACTGTCAGCCGTATTTCAAGCTTTTTCGGAAAATTTCTGCGGCGCAGGGGGGCTTATAAAAGCATATTCACCCTGCAAAAGGGTGCAATTTTTCGACAAAAAGGCGCAGACTAATACCGGGCATTGCCTGCAAACGGCTTTGCCCGGCGGTTTTGTGATAACTTTGTTAAATTCGCAAAAAAATTTCAAAAAACTATTGACAAGGACACAAAAAAGTGATACATTATGTTTAGCACTCAAAGACCAAGAGTGCTAACACTCTGATGACAAGACTGCTAATTTTTATGAAAGAACGGTCGGAGATATGGAAAAAAGGGCGCTTAGGATACTTGAAGCCGTGGTGGACGAATATATCCGCACGGGGGAACCCGTAGGCTCCAAGCTGGTACAGGAAAAGCTGAAGCTGAACATCTCCTCCGCCACCATACGCAACGAGATGGCTTCTCTGGAGCAGCAGGGGTACCTTGAGCACCCTCACACCAGCGCGGGCAGAGTGCCTACCTTCAGCGGCTATCGGCTTTATATAGAGACATTTATGCCGGAGCATGAGCTGTCGAAGGAACAAAAGGAGCAGATAGACAGCATTTTCGAGGGCATAGACGCCAGCACCGACGACGAGATAATCGAGGAAGCGGGACGAATGCTGGCGGAGGTCACCAAATGCGCAATAGTCACCGCCAACCAGACCAGCAGATTTTCCGTTATCACAAAGGTAGAGGTGATACCCACGGGGCGGCGTATGTATATGCTGCTGCTGATAACCTCGGGGGGAAGCATAAAGAACAGAGTGTGCCGATTGCAGTTCGACCTGACAAACGAGCAGGTGCAGTTTTTCAGCCGCTTTGCCGAGGAAAATCTGACGGGCATAAACCTCGAAAACGTCTCCGATGAGTTTGTGGAGAGCCTGTCCTCGGCGCTGGGCAGCTACATGATGATGCTGTCGCCGCTGATAAAGGGCGTGGCGGAAATGTCGGCGGAGATGGTTAAGGAGCAGGTGAACATGGAAGGCGAAGCCAACCTTATCACCCAGTTTCAGGGTCACGAAGCCGCCGCAATGATAGAAAACCGCAAGCAGCTCACCGACATTCTGACCAACGCATTTTCGGGAGTGAACGTGATGTTCGGCAAGGAGGACGACACCTTCGTGGTGTCCAATTCCAGCATAATCACCAGCTCCTTTGAAAAGGACGGACACAAGGCGGGCGGCTTTGGCGTGATAGGTCCCATGCGGCTTGATTACAAGAAGATAATACCTTATATAGAATATTTTTCCAACAAGGTGACAAATATGCTCAGCACCGAGACAGAGGACGAGGAGCTGCTGGCGATAGAAAGAGAGGTAGACGACAGTGAGTAAAAAGAAAACTCCCGAGGCGGAGGAGGAAGTAAAGGAGACAGCCGAGGAAGCAGAGGAAACTGCCGAGGCTGTCAACGACGAAGAACAGGACCCCAAAGACAAGGAGATAGCAAGCCTTAAAGACCAGCTCATGCGCAATATGGCGGAGTACGACAACTACCGCAAGCGCACTGCAAGGGAGCGGATAGAGCTTCAGCCCGAGATAACCGCAAAGACGGTGGGAGAATTTCTCACGGTGCTGGACGGACTGGAAAGGGCATTGCAGTCGGAATGCTCCGACGAGAATTTCAAAAAGGGAATTGAAATGCTCCACGAAAATTTCATTTCCACTCTGCAAAATTTAGGAGTGGAGGAGATACCCACCGATAAGGGCTTCGACCCCTCAATGCATCAGGCGGTGCAGCAGGTGCCCGCAGCCGACGGACAGGAGAGCGGAGACATTGCGTCGGTGTTCCAGAAGGGCTACAAATTGGGAGACAGGATATTGCGATTTGCTATGGTAGCAGTCGTTCAATAAAACAGAAAACATCAAACTATAAATAAAAACAAAAAATTGGAGGTAACTTATCATGGGAAAAATCATTGGTATTGACTTGGGTACTACAAACTCCTGCGTATCCGTTATCGAGGGCGGCGAGCCCACCGTTATCACCAACTCCGAGGGCAGCAGAACCACTCCCTCCGTAGTTGCATTCACCAAGGACGGCGAGCGCCTTGTGGGACAGCTTGCAAAGAATCAGGCTGTCACCAACCCCGACAAGACGGTAATTTCCATCAAGCGCCACATGGGCAGCGACTACAAGGTGGACATCGACGGCAAAAAATACACACCGCAGGAAATTTCCGCAATGATACTGCAAAAGCTGAAGACCGAGGCTGAAAGCTACCTCGGCGAAAAGGTAAGCGACGCAGTCATCACCGTTCCCGCCTACTTCACCGACTCCCAGCGTCAGGCTACCAAGGACGCAGGACAGATAGCTGGTCTGAACGTACACCGTATCATCAACGAGCCTACCGCCGCTGCACTTGCCTATGGCGTTGACAAGGGCGAGGAGCAGAAGGTGGTAGTATACGACCTTGGCGGCGGTACCTTCGACGTTTCCATCATCGAGATAGGCGACGGCGTGCAGGAGGTCCTTGCCACCGCAGGCAACAACCACTTGGGCGGCGACGACTTCGACCAGAGAATTATCGACTTCCTTGTGGACGAATTCAAGAAGTCCGACGGCACCGATTTGAAAAACGACAAGTTCGCAATGCAGCGTCTCAAGGACGAGGCTGAAAAGGCAAAGATCGCTCTTTCCAACACCACTTCCGTAAACATCAATATCCCCTATATCACCGCCGACGCAAACGGTCCCAAGCACCTGAACGTGACCCTTTCCAGAGCCAAGTTCAACGACCTTACCGCCGACCTTGTAAAGGCTACCATGGGTCCCCTCGAGCAGGCTATCAAGGACAGCGGACTGAAGATAAGCGAGATAGACAAGGTACTGCTGGTAGGCGGCTCCACCCGTATCCCTGCAGTGCAGGACGCAGTTAAGAATTATATCGGCAAGGACCCCTTCAAGGGCATCAACCCCGACGAGTGCGTTGCAGTGGGCGCAGCCATTCAGGGCGGCGTACTGAACAAGGAAGTAACGGGCTTGCTGCTGCTGGACGTTACTCCCCTGTCTCTCGGTGTTGAGACCGCAGGCGGCATTTGCACGCACATGATAGAGCGCAACACCACCATTCCCACCAAGAAGTCCCAGATCTTCTCTACCTACGCAGACAACCAGCCCAGCGTTGACATCAACGTATTGCAGGGCGAGCGTGAATTTGCAAAGGACAACAAGTCCCTCGGCACATTCCGTCTTGACGGCATTGCTCCCGCACCCAGAGGTATCCCTCAGATAGAAGTGACCTTCGACATCGACGCCAACGGTATCGTAAACGTATCCGCAAAGGATCTGGGAACGGGCAAGGAGCAGCACATCTCCATCACCGCCTCCACCAACATGAGCAAGGACGACATCGACAAGGCTGTCAAGGAAGCGGAAGCTTATGCGGCAGAGGACAAGAAGCGCAGAGAGGAAGTCGATCTTCGCAACGAGGCTGACTCAATGGTTTACCAGACCGAGAAATCCCTGAACGAATTCGGCGACAAGGTGACTGCCGACGAAAAGGCTCAGGTTCAGCCTAAGATCGACGCTCTGAAAGAGGCGCTGAACGGCTCCGACATCGACAAGATAAAGACCGCTAAGGACGAATTGCAGCAGGCGTTCTACGCAGTTGCAGAGCGTGTCTACAAGGAGCAGGGCGCAGCCGCACAGCAAGGGCAGACCGAGGTCAGCGGCGAGGGCAGCAGCGAAGCAGGCGGTGGAGATAACGTAGTGGACGTTGACTACACCGACGCAGAGTAAGAATAACTTTGAGCTTTACGGCTTGGGGCAACGTCTGTAGGCGTTGCCTTAAAGCGTATTGACAGGAGTAATTTTATGGCAGATAAACGTGATTATTACGAGGTGCTGGGATTGCAGAAGGGTGCGACCGACGCAGAGATAAAATCCGCCTACCGCAAGCTGGCGAAAAAATACCACCCCGACCTTAACCCCGACGACCCCGAGGCTGAAGCCAAGTTCAAGGAAGTGAACGAGGCGAACGACGTGCTTTCCGACCCTGACAAAAGGGCGAGGTACGACCGCTTCGGTCATGCGGGAGTCGACCCGTCCTACGGCGGCGGAGCGGGGGGCTACGGCTACGGCGGCGGCTTCGGCGGCTTCTCGGCGGAGGGCGGCATAGACCTCGGCGATATTTTCGACAGTATCTTCGGCGGCGGAGCAAGCAGCCGCAGAGCCAATCCCAATGCGCCCAAGCGCGGCTCGGACATAGCGATAAACCTGGACATAGCCTTTATGGAGGCCTGCAAGGGTATTTCCCATGAGGTGGAGATAAACCGTGCCGAGACCTGCGACAGCTGCAACGGCAGCGGCGCAAAATCGGGCACAACTCCCAAGACCTGTCCCGACTGTCACGGCTCCGGCTATGTACGGGTGACCCAGCGCACCATGCTGGGCTCCATGAGCAGCCAGCGCCCCTGCACACGCTGCGGCGGCAAGGGCAAGATAATAGAAAATCCCTGCCCCACCTGCGGCGGCAACGGACGTGTGCAGAAGCGCAAGAAGATAACCCTCAACGTTCCCGCAGGCATAGATAACGGTCAGGTGCTCACCGTCAGGGGCGAGGGCAACGCAGGCGCAAACGGCGGCGCAAAGGGCGACCTGAACGTCCGCATAACCGTCCGAAAGGACCCGCTGTTCGAGCGCAAGGGCTTCGATATCTGGGTGGAGCTGCCCATTACTTACACACAGGCGTCCCTCGGCGCAGAGGTGACGGTACCCACCATCGACGGCAACGTGACCTACCGCATACCCGACGGCACACAGCCGGGAGACGTGCTTCGTCTCAGGGGCAAGGGCGTGCAGCGCCTCCAGCGTGACGGCAGAGGCGACATGATGGTAAGGGTGGCGATAGAGGTGCCCAAGCACCTGTCCAAGGCGCAGAGAGAGCTGCTGGAGCAGCTTGAGATGTCGCTGACCGAGAAAAATTTTGAGAAGAAAAGCAGCTTTATGGATAAGCTCAGGAAGTTCGGGGACGAGCTGAAGAAAAATATCGGAATGTAGTTTATCGTTGAAAAAATAATTATTGAAATGAAAAAAGCAGTCGGTCCCGATTTCCGACTGCTTTGCTTTATGCGGAGAAAAACATATTATTTTATGCTTTGCTGCGTAAGGTCTGCGCTCATCTCGTCCTGCATTTTTCTGTATCTTCTGTAAAGCAGTATCCCCACATATACTATCGCTGCTGCAAGGACGTAAATAGTGGCAAAGAATGCGCGATGCCAATGCTGGAAATCCATATACGAAAGTGCAGAATGTATTGCGGTGAGAAAGACGACGGCATAGGCGAAGGAGGCTCTGTTTATGTATTTCACGGTGAAAGGCGCTTCCGTCAGCGTCAGGCGTTTCACCACATGATACAGACCGCAGCCTATCAGCATTATGCCCAGCGAATATATCCAGTATCCGGAATCGCTGCCGGAAAATACTGAAGTGAGGATCCACGCACCCAGCACCATGATAGCCGCTGAGCAGATATAAAGTACCTTAGCCAGAACAGACCTCTGTTTTTGCGTAACTGCCAATTGCAGTATCACCTCCTTTTCCTCCGATTCGATCTCGGCGTTTCTTCTCTCGATATAACGCTTTATCCTGTCGTCAAGGCTTATTTTCGGCTTGGGATCAACAGGCGTCCGGGATTTGGTCACCTGCGGGGTCTCTGTTCCTTTCAGAATGTGGTCGGCGCTGACCCCGAAGTAATCGCTCAGCGCAATTATATTGTCCAGCTCGGGGAAGCTCTGTCCGCTCTCCCATTTCGACACCGCCTGCCTTGAAATTCCCAGCTCGTTCGCCAGCTCCTCCTGAGAAATGCCCTTTTGCTTCCTCAGCTCCTGTATCCTTTCCGGAACGTTCATAATTTTCCATCCTTTCCGTTTAATCGTTATTTTTATGATAACATTTTTACTGAAAATATTCAACCGTCTTTTGTTGCTTTTGTGTCAACGGTCGGTTGCGGGGCGGCAAAAACTTCCGTTGCCGGAAAAAAGGACGATACGGCATAAGGAAACAGGGACGTTCAGATGGGTCACTTTGGAAAAAAGATTTAAAATGTCCGAAACCTATTGACAAAGGCAGCAAAAGATAGTAAAATAGACTGGGGGAAAACTATCCCACTTGATGAACGAAAAATCAAATTAAGGAGGAAAATTCTGAAATGAACAAGAAAATTTTGGCAGGTGTACTTGCCTCTGCTCTGGCAGTTACCTGTGCGGCTAATGTATCTGCATTACAGGCCGAGCTCGACTGCTCAGGCTGGTGGACAGCTCATACTGACGGCATTGAGATCACTGCTGACGGTGTTGAGGTAACTTTCACATCTACAACTTATGAAGATGCAGCAAACAACTGGAATGCACCGATTTATGTTGTATACACCAGTGCAGATGCTTCCATTAAGGAAGCCGGCACAGAAGGCTATACCGAGTATTTTGTATGCCGTGCAGATATGTATGGTTGGCTTGGAGCTGCAAATACCAATGATGGCATGGGCGACGGCTTCACTTGGGAAAGAACTGCTGAGCCTGATTGGGATAACTGGCTGACTAACCTCAAGGCTGGCGTAAGCGGCAGCCTGAAGGCTACCAAGGGCAACGGCAATGTTACAGTTGTTTTCACTGTAAACGGCGCTACCAGCACAACTGTAATCCCCACTGATTCCGATAAGGTTTATGTAGCTCTCTCCGGCGAAATGTGCAAGCTCACCAACATCAAGCTGGTTGACAACACTCCCGCAGCAGGCACCGGCAATGAAGGCGGCGAAAACACCACCGGCGACAAGGGCTCTCCTTCCACCGGCGTTGAAGGCGTAGCAATCGTTGCAGGTCTTGCAATCGTAGCTGCAGGCGCAGTTGTAGTTGCCAAGAAAAGAAAGTAATCAAAAAAAGTAATTTCCACATTACAAAACAAAAAAGTATGTATCCGTTTCGGATACATACTTTTTATTTTATTTAATTCTGACCGTAATAAGCGTTTGCGCCGTGCTTTCTGAGGTAGTGCTTGTCAAGCAGCTCCTGCTGCATTCTGCCTGCCTGCGGGTTCAGCCCTATCGCATGATAGTTCATGAACGCCGCCTCCTCCAGCACCACCGCATTGTGTACCGAATCGGCTGCGCTTGTTCCCCATGTGAAGGGACCGTGGCTCTTTACCAGCACTGCGGGGATCGTCAGCGGGTCGATACCCTTGAAGGTCTCGATTATCACGCTTCCCGTTTCCCATTCATATTCCCCGCCTATCTCCGCAGGGGTCATTGCCCTTGTGCAGGGTATCTCGCCGTAAAAATAATCTCCGTGGGTAGTCCCCATCGGTATCACGCCCACACCCGCCTGTGCAAAGGAGGTAGCCCAGCGGCTGTGGGTGTGGCAGACGCCGCCCACGTTCGGGAAGGCTCTGTACAGGGCGAGGTGGGTGGGCGTGTCGCTGGAGGGCTTGTATTTTCCCTCAACCACCTTGCCCGTTTCAAGGCTCACTACCACCATGTCCTCGGCGGTCATACCGTCGTATTCAACGCCCGAGGGCTTTATAACGAACATTCCGCTCTCTCTGTCTATCCCCGAAACGTTGCCCCATGTAAAGGTGACAAGCCCGTGGGCAGGCAGCATGAGATTGGCTTCAAGGACCTCCTGCTTTAATTTTTCAAGCATTTCAGACACCTCCCAGCATTTTTTCCGCCGCAAGACCGGCGATATAGAGCTTCATGTACTCGGCAAAGCCCTGTCTGCCCTTTTCCTCGGGCTGTCTGGTCTGCTTTTCCATGCCGGAGAACACCTCGCTGTCAAGCCAGGCGGGAAGGGTCTTGCCCTTTCCGTCAAGCATATAAGCCGCCAGCAGCGCAATGCCCCATGAGCCGCCCTCGCCTGCGGTCTTCATTACCGAAACGGGCGTGTTCAGTGCGTCTGCAAGGTACTGCTGCGCAACGCCCTCGGTCTTGAACAGACCGCCGTGTCCGGTGAACTGCTCCGCCGTGACCTGCTCCTTCTCGAACAGAATGTCCATACCGGTTTTCAGCGCCGCAACTGCGGAATATATCTGCGCGCGGAAGAAGTTGGCAATATTCATCTTAGCGTCGGGAGTGCGGAAGTACATGGGCTTTCCGTTTTCCACCGCCGTTACCGGCTCCCCCGAAAGGTAGTTGTAAGCCATAACGCCGCCGCAGTCAGGGTCGGCGGTGAGGGAGTTCACATACAGCAGGTCGTACAGCTTGGGCTTGGGTATGGAGCTGCCCGCCAATTGCAGCACCTCGTCAAACAGTCTCACCCATGCGTCCAGCTCGGAGGTGCAGTTGTTGCAGTGCACCATGGCAACGGGAGCGCCGTCGGGGGTGGTAACGATGTCTATTTCGGGATATACCTTTGTCAGATTTTTTTCAAGCACCAGCATTGAGAAAATGGAGGTGCCTGCGGAAACGTTGCCCGTTTTGGGCAGCACGGCGTTGGTGGCAGCCATACCCGTTCCTGCGTCGCCCTCGGGCGGGCAGAGAGGGGCTCCTGCTTTAAGGTCGCCTGCGGGGTCGAGGAACTTTGCTCCTTCGGCGGTAAGTGTGCCGCCGTTCTCGCCTGCGGTGAGCACCTCGGGAAGTATCTCACGGATATCTTTGCTGAAGCCCTTTGCGGCTGCGGCACCGTTGAACTTGTCAAGCATAGCGCCGTCGTAATTGCCGCCGCTTATGGGGAACATTCCCGACGCCTCGCCAACGCCTACGCACCTTTTTCCCGTCAGCGTATAATGGATATAGCCCGCAAGGGTGTTGATATATGCAAGCTGCGACAGGTGAGGCTCATTGTTCAGGATAGCCTGATAAAGGTGAGCGATGCTCCAGCGCTGGGGAATGTTGAAGTTAAAGAGCCGGGTAAGCTCGAAGGCGGCTTGCTCGGTGGTGGTGTTGCGCCATGTCCTGAAGGGGACCAGCAGCTTGCCGTCCTTGTCAAACGCCATATATCCGTGCATCATGGCGGATATGCCTATGGCGCCGATATTCTGCAGTGTAACGCCGTATTTCTCCGAAACGTCCTTTTTGAGATCTGCATAGCAGGACTGTATACCGCTGTGAATGTCGTCCAGCGAGTAGGTCCAGTAGCCGTTTTCCAGACGGTTCTCCCAGTCGTGCGCACCGCTTGCTATGGGCGCAAAGGCGTCGTCGATAAGGGTCGCCTTGATACGGGTGGAGCCAAGCTCGATACCCAGACAAACCTTACCCTGTGTTATCTTTTCCTGTACAGTCATGTTTTCACCCCTTTATCCGTGATTTTATATCCAGCATTTCAAGCTGCTGTTCAAAGGTATTCAGGTCGGTCTTTCCGTCGATTATCACAAGCTCCGTGTCGGTCATTTTTGCGAAAAGCCTGATGTCCTCGGAGGTCAGTGCGGTGGATACCACTGCGTGGTGTGCGCCGCCTGCGTATATCCATGCGGCTGCGCCTGTCCTGAAGTCGGGCTTTATCTTCCACATAAGTCTTGCAACAGGCAGCTTTGGCATAGGCTTGGGCTGCTTTACAAGTGAAATTTCCGCACATACAAGACGGAAGCGGTTGCCCATATCTATCATGGAGACTGCGATTCCCTCTCCCGAAACTCCGTCAAACACAAGGCGTGCAGGGTCGGACTTTCCGCCTATGCCAAGAGGGTGTACCTGAATTTTAGGCTTGTTTGCGGCAAACACGGGGGATACCTCAAGCATGTGTGCCGCCAGCTCCAGCTCCTTGCCCTCGGTAAGGTCGTAGGTGTAATCCTCCATAAAGCCGGTGGAGCCTTTTCTGCCCTCCGCCATCTTCTGCATGACTGCGCCCAGCGCCGACGTCTTGTAGTCTCCCTCGGGTCCGAAGCCTATCCCCTTTGCCATAACGTTCTGTACGGCAATTCCGGGAAGCTGGTTCAAGCCGTGCAGGTCTTGGAACGTATCCGTGAATGCGGAGATATTCTCCTTTGCAATGAACCTGTCAAGGGCGACCTCGTACTTCGCCTGCTCCCTTACGGCGTCAAGGTTGTCGGTGTCCATGTCGTACTTGTCGGCGTATTCCTTCATCTTTGCGTCGACCTCGCTGTCGGTGACCTCGTTTGCTATCTTCACCAGATCGCCGATGCCGTAATAATTGACGCTCCAGCCGTACTTTATCTCGCTTTCTACTCTGTCGCCGTCGGTGACTGCAACGTCACGCATATTGTTGCCGAACATTGCAACACGCATACCCTTGCCGAAATCAACTGCGGCTGCGGCATGAGCGAAGCGGCGGAGCTGCTCGATAACGTCCTCGTGCTTGTAGTAGCCTGCAACCACCTCACGCCTGATACCCAGACGTGTGCAGATGAAGCCGAACTCCCTGTCGCCGTGAGCGGACTGGTTCAGGTTCATGAAGTCCATGTCTATGCTGTCGTAGGGCAGCTTTTCGTTGTACTGGGTGTGCAGGTGCAGCATGGGCTTTTTCAGCGCCTGCAAAGCCCTTATCCACATTTTTGCGGGGGAGAAGGTGTGCATCCACATGATAACGCCGATACAGTCCTCGTCTGCGGTAGCCTTTATGCAGAGCTGCTCCGCCTCGGCTGCGGTCTTTACGATGGGGGTGTGCTCGACGGCTGCAATATCGTCCAGCTTTCCGTTCAGAAAGCCCACCATTTCACGGCTGTCCTTTTCGGCTTGGGTCAGGGTCTCCTCGCCGTATAAGTCCTGACTTCCCGTGATGAAATAGATTTTTTTCATAGCAATTCTCCGTTCAATGTATTTTAGGACAAGATAACGCTTACAACAGACAGCTTAGGCAGCGTGAGCTTCAGGCTGTTGCCGTTCAGCTCCACGGAATGCTCGGCAGGCTTTATCCTCTCGGGATTGTCGAAGTCGTTGAACTGATGTACGTCGCCGTAGGTGAGGATACGGGCATTGGCGTTCTTCGCCTCAAAGCCCACGATATCGCAGTCTATCTCAAAGTCCTCGTCAAGGGAGGCGTTGGAATAGGTCATTGTGATACTGCCGTTCTTGTTCAGCGAAGCGGAGTGAGAAACCAGCGGGAGAGGTATTTCCTCGATCTTTTCAAAGTCGTTTTTCTTGATCGTATTCCTGATCGTTTTCTCAGCGCTGTCAACGTAGCTGTACAGCAATTCCGAATCCTGATGGGTCTTGTACATATCGAATATATGGTATGTAGGAGTTTTCACCAGCTTCTCGCCTTCCGTCAGCAGCAGCGCCTGAAGCACGTTCACTGCCTGAGCGAGGTTGGCCATGCAGACGATATCCGAGCGGTTGTTGAAGATGTTCAGGCTTATGGCTGCAACAAGGGCGTCTCTCATGGTGTTCTGCTGGAACAGGAAGCCGGGATTGGTGCCCTCCTCAACGTCGAACCAGCAGCCCCACTCGTCCACTATCAGCTTCATGTTGTCGCTGTACTGCTTCATGATGGCGCTGTGCCGTTCTATCAGCTGGTCGGTGAAAAGGGCGTTGTGTATGGTCCTGTAGTACTCGTCGTCGGTGAATTTGGTGGCGCTGCCCTTGTTTGCAAAGTCGCCGGAGGGAATTGTGTAGTAGTGCAGGGAGATAGCCTTTGCGTGGTCGTCCTTGATTATCTGCATCAGCTTTTCGGTCCAGTTGTAGTCGTCCACGTTGGGACCGCCCGCTATCTTGTAAAGCTCGTTTCCGCTGAAATTGCGGCAGTAGGTCTGGTACCTGCGGTACATATCGGCATAAGCCTCGGGGCGCATATTGCCGCCGCAGCCCCAGTTCTCGTTGCCTATGCCCAGATACTTTAATTTCCAGGGCTTCTCCCTGCCGTTCTTCCGTCTCAGGTCAGCCATGGGGGAAACGCCGTCAAAGGTTATGTATTCTATCCAGTCCGCCAGCTCCTCAACGGTGCCGCTGCCCAGATTTCCCGCAAGGTAAGGCTCGCAGCCTATTTTTTCACACATATTGAAGAATTCGTTGGTGCCGAAGGAGTTGTCCTCGGTAACTCCGCCCCAGTGGGTGTTCACCATCTTTTTGCGGGTGGATTTTTCGCCGATACCGTCACGCCAGTGGTATTCGTCCGCAAAGCAGCCTCCCGGCCAGCGGAGGACAGGCATTTGTATCTCCTTGAACGCCTCGATGACGTCGTTTCTCACGCCGTCGGTGTTGGGAATGCTCGAATTTTCTCCCACAAAAATACCGTTGTAGATACACCTGCCGAGATGCTCGGAAAAGTGCCCGTATATCTCACGGTTGATGTGAGACTTCCTGTCCAGTGCGTTTACTGCCGCTCTGAGCTTTTTCATAAAATGCCTCCTGTATGTTAAAAAATTTGTACCGCCGTTATAAACATTATAATAGTAAATGTCGGAAAAGTCAATGGCTGTATGCTTGACATAATATAATAAATTGTATATAATTAGTACAATACAGATTAAAGCGGCATTCGGTATACCATTTACAATATACAAATAGGAAAGGGAAATTGACTATGAAGAAATTACTTGCCTGTTTTCTTGCATTGGTTATGACGGCGTCTCTGGCGGCGTGTCAGGGAAACGAGCCTGACGATCAGCCCTCTGACGGTCACGGACCCGACGACGGCTCCACGGCAGGCGAGCCGATATGCTTAGCCAAAAGTGAGTACGGCAACCCCATGGTCGGCTTTGACGGCGAGGGGAACATCATCTACGGCGGCGACCCCTCCGCACTGGTGGTTGGCGATACTCTGTACCTGTATGTAGGTCACGACAGCGCCGTTTTCCCCAACGAAGCATACGATATACCCGAGTACCTGTGCTACTCCACCAAGGACCTGAAGGAGTGGACGTATCACGGCTCGGTGCTGAGCATGACCGACGTGTCATGGGCGGACAAAAAGTCCGCATGGGCAGGACAGGTGGCACGGCACTATGACGAGACGGCGGGCAAGGATATGTACTATATGTACTTCTGCTCATGGGACAACACCGACAACGGAAAGCAGTCCATCGGCGTCGCCGTATCCGACAGCCCCACGGGTCCCTTTGAGGATATCGGCGAGGCGCTGGTGAAAGGCTCCTTCACCTATGACGAGACCTCCGGCTGGAACGACATCGACCCCACGGTATGGATCGAGACGGGCGACGACGGCGAGGAGCACCGCTACCTTGCATGGGGCAACGGAAAGTTGTATATCTGCGAGCTGAACGAGGATATGATATCGGTGAAGGACTACAACGGCGACGGCGAGATAACCTTCCCCGAGGACGTGCGCTCCAAGACGGTGCCCGCTTCCTATACGGAAGCTCCGTGGCTGTACCGCCGTCAGGACGAGAACGGCAACTACTACGGGGATTACTACCTTTTCTACGCCTACGGCTGGCGTGAGCAGATGGCGTACGCCACCTGCACCGACCTGATGGAGAACAGGCTCAACTTTGAGGACACCATCATGCCTCCCACAGCCACCTCCAACACCAACCACATGGCAGTGGTGGACTTTCTGGGCAAGACATGGTTCATCTACCACAACGGCTCGCTTCCCGCAGGCAGCGGCTTCAGACGTGTAGCCTGCATAGAGGAGCTGAAGTTTTACGATGACGGAACGATAGAGTATCCCGAGGAAACGGCGGCAGGTCCCTTCGGAATCGCCTCCACCCTCACCGCACTGAACGGCGAGGTGCTGGTCCATGCGCATTACAACAACTCTCCTGCAGACGACCAGTACCCCTACAAGGACGTTGCTCTGGGCAGCGGTCTTGACAGAGCCACCGCAATGGATTCCCAGTGGGAGATAGTTGCGGGCAAGGCAAGTCCCGACGACGAAACCACCGTATCCCTTGAGTCCAACAACAAGCCCGGGCTTTACGTCACCGTCACCGATGACGGCAGTGTGGTGCTTAGTCAGGACTACGACGGCAAAATGGCGGAGGCACAGACCTTCCGCACCCTGTCCGGTCTGGCAGGCGAGGGCGTTACCTTTGAGTCGGTGACCCAACCGGGCAAGTACCTTACCCTGTCCGGCGGCAGCCTGACCCTTTCCGACGGCTCGGACGCCAACGCCGTAAGCTTTACGGTGGAAGCGGTCTGATAAACGAGAAAAATGTAAATGCAAAAGAGGGAAAAGTATGCGTAAAAGAATTGTTCGTACAGCCTGTGCGGCAGCCGTGCTGCTTACCGCAATGACCGTGACATCATGTGCTTCCGAGCCCGACTACGATTTCACCGTGAGCTATGACGGGATACAGACGGGCTTCGTTACCTCCAAGGCGTCGGTCCACGACCCCTCCATACTGAAGGTGGGAGACACATACTACATTTTCGGCTCCCACATGTCGGCAGCCACCTGTGACGATCTGCTGTCCTGGGAGACTCTTGCCAACGGCTACCACGCCGGCAACTCCGTGTACGGTCAGATATACTCGGTGTCTGACGAGGCGTTCGCCTATGCGGGAGCGTCTACCAGCCTTATACCCACCGACGACGGCGGCGTGCATGTGTGGGCGCCCGACGTTATCTATAACAAGAAGATGGGCAAGTACGTTATGTACTACTGCACCACCTCCACCTGGAACGCCTCCAACCTTTGCTACGGTATTTCCGACACCCCAGAGGGCCCCTACGAGTGGCAGGGCGCGCTGATATACTCGGGCTTCGACAAGGATACCATATACTCCACCGATGTCCTCGACTATGTGGACGAGGCGGACGCTCTTGACACCTATATCAAGGGCAACAAGGGCTACCGCTTCGAGGACTGGCCCAACGCCATCGACCCCACCGTTTTCTACGACGGCGACGGAAGAATGTGGATGGTGTACGGCTCATGGAGCGGCGGCATATTCCTGCTGGAAATAGACGAGGCGACAGGAAAGGTGATACACCCCGCAGCCGACCCCGCCAACAATGTGGACCCCTACTTCGGCAAGAGGCTTGAGGGCGGCGGACACGAGTCCATGGAGGCTCCCTATATCCTCTGGGACGAGGCGAGCGGCTACTACTACCTCTTTGTTTCCTACGGCGGGCTCAGCCGTGAGGGCGGCTATCAGATACGGGTGTTCCGCAGCGAAACGGTCGACGGCGACTATGTGGATATGAACGGACAGACCTTGGGCCCAAAGCTGAACAACTCCTACTACGGTCTGAAGCTGTCCGGCAACTATATGCTGCCCAGCCTTAACGTGGCGTACATGGCGACGGGACACAACTCCGCATTCGTGGACGACGACGGAAAGAAGTACATCGTTTACCACACCCGCTTCAACACCGGCAGCGAAGCCCATTCCCCCCGTGTGCATCAGTTCCTTGTGAACGCAGAGGGCTGGCCGTGTATGCTGCCTTATCAAACCCAGGGCGAGACCGTCTCCGAGACGGGCTACTCCAAGGACGAGATAGCAGGACGCTACTACATGATAAATCAGGGCACCGCCATCGACTCCGTAATAGCTCAGCCCGAGATACTCTACCTCAACAAGGGCGGCAAGGCAAAGACCGAGACCGAGGAGGGAACGTGGACGGCAGAGGAAGGCACCTGTTTCATCACGATAACTCTGGGAGAAAAAACCTACAGCGGCGTACTCTGTGAAATGCCCGACGAGGCAGGCACCACCGTCATGACCTTCTCCGCAGTGGGATATAACGAGAGCGTTTGGGGCGTGAAGTATGCTGAATCGGCAAAATAAGAAAAAAAGACCGCCCAGAGAGGGCTTCAGGCGGAGAAAAAATTCCTACTACGAGGGAATGACCAGAAAGCAGATAGCGCTGGATACCGCAAAAACCGCCTTCAAGTGGTTTATGGGCACCGTGTTCCTGTTTGTCTACTGGTTGGCGATGTTCCTGCTGGCGTCCATATTCCTGCTGAATATCTGGAAGGTGACGCTGGTGGAGCTTATAATCTACTCCTGCATTTTAGGCGCAGTCAGCTCTTTGATATACGCCGGAGTGCTGGT
>JAFLUH010000027.1:0-4906 GCA_022508895.1 Oscillospiraceae bacterium | reverse complement strand
TCTACTCCTGCATTTTAGGCGCAGTCAGCTCTTTGATATACGCCGGAGTGCTGGTACACAGAAAATTTTATTATTGATCTGCAAAGCCGCTCGGTGGGGGAAATCGGGCGGCTTTTCGTCAAATTTACCAAATAATCAAATCACCGATTGACATTCTTTAGTCAATAGTGTATTATAATAGTGGTGTGTTGTATTATAACTGAAATTACATATATTCCTTAGTAAACGATTACAGGAGGGCGTATGATTAAAAGGAAAGCTATGAAGCGTCTCAGAGGCGGAATTGCACTGACGCTGACGGCGGCGCTGCTGGCAGCGAACCCGCAGCTTGCCGTATCAGCCAACGATGCCAACGGCAACGGTGCTTCCGATACGTCGGCGACCTATGACATACAGTTCATAAGCGAGCGTATCTCCAATAACTACTCCAAGGTCAGCGCAAAGTACACCGCAGCGGCGTATTCCGGCGACGATCTGGTATTCTCCTTTGCCTCGGCAGAGGGAGGAAAGGTCACCTCGGATACCATGGGCTACACGGGCGGCGGCAGCGTAACGGACATGACCGCAGGAGACGCGGCGGAGCTTACCGTGTCCGTCCCCAAGGACGGGCTTTACGCAGTGCGCTTCGAGTATCTTTCATACGACAACTCGGTGCTCCCCGTCGAGTTCTCCATGGAGGTGGACGGTCAGTTCCCCTTCTACGAGTGCCGCAACGTGGAGCTTAATTCCACATGGCTGCCAAAGGCGGAAAAGTCCTATGACCGCTACAACGACGAGGTAGTCACCGTTCCCGACAAGGCGATACAGTGGGAGAGCGACTGGTTCAGAGACAGCAGCTACCGTCACTCCGAGCCCTTGCTCTTACAGCTCACCGCAGGGGAGCACAAGCTGCGCTTCGAGGTAAAGAGCGGCAGCTTCCTGCTGGGAAGCCTTGCCCTTACCGCACCGGAGAGCATACCCGATTACACAGGCTCCCAGACCGCAAGCGGAAATGCGCTTATTCCGATAGAGGGAGAGGACTACTTCTCCTCCAACGAATCCTCGGTACACGCAATTGCGGAGTACGACCCCGCAGTCGCTCCCTACAAGGTAACGGAAGCCGAGCTGAACACGATAGATTCCGAGTCCTTTGACACGGCGGGTCAGACCCTTACATACAAATTCAATGCGGATACGGCGGGATACTATTACATAGCGATGAATTACCGCCAGTCCGACAAGACGGATTTTCCCGTATTTCTGGACGTCCGTGTGGACGGCGAGATACCCAATACCGCTTTCCAAGCCTATGAAATGGCATACACCAGCAGCTACAGGATAACCACCCTCTCCGACGCAGACGGAAACAAGCTGGCGGTCTACCTTGAGGCGGGCGAGCACACCGTTTCCTACACCATCACCCTTGCGCCGATATGCTATGTGCTGGAGGCGGTGGAGGAGGTAATGGCGGGCGTAAACGACCTTGCGCTGGAGATAACCAAGGTGGCAGGCACCAACTCCGACAGATACAGAGACCTGAAGCTGTCACGCTATATCCCCGGTCTGGAAAACACTCTGAACGGCTATGCCGACCAGCTTATCAAGCTTGAGGACAGCGCACGGCACTTCAACGCCAAGAACAAGAACGTGGCTGTCATGTCCTCCATGCTTATTGCGGCAAATCAGCTGCAATCTCTGGCAGACAATCCCGACGAGATACCCTACCGTATCGCCGAGCTTTCTTCCAGCACCAACTCCGTCAACCAGTATCTGGCAAACACCATCGACTCACTGCTGGAAAACGGTCTTGCCATAGACAGGATATGGATATATCAGGAGGAGGCGGAGCTTCCCTCACCTCCCGGCTTCTTCCAGTCCCTCTGGATGGCTATCCAGCGCTTCTTCGCTTCCTTCTTTGACCAGTCCTACT
Source organism: Oscillospiraceae bacterium (assembly GCA_022508895.1). GTDB lineage: Bacteria > Bacillota > Clostridia > Oscillospirales > Ruminococcaceae > Ruminiclostridium_E. Next base: position 2,997 of record JAFLUH010000027.1, on the reverse strand, counting down.
CTGCGTCAAATATCGACCCCGAGCATCTTCAGGTGTGGGTGAACCGCTCCAGCCAGTACGTTCAGGTAATGCAGAAGATGATAGACGAGTACTTCACTCCTGCCACCGGAATAGACGTTGACATAAGCATAATGCCCGACCAGTATAAGCTGGTACTGGCTAATTCCTCGGGCAACGCCCCCGACGTTGCAACGGGTATCAACTACACCATACCCTACGAGCTTGCCATAAGAGGAGCCTTGGTGGATATGGCGCAGTACAGCGACTTCCGTGAGACCGCTTCGGTATACGAGCCGGGCTTCTTCCTGACGGGCACCATCGGGCAGTCGGTATACTCCATGCCCGAGACCATGAACTTCTGGGTGCTGGTATACCGCACCGACGTTCTGGAAAAGCTGAGCTTAGAAGTGCCCGACACCATACAGGACGTTATAGATATGCTGCCCGAGCTGCAGATGAGAGGTCTTAACTTCTACTACCCCACCGCAGGCATGAGGGCGATGCGCAACTTCCACGGCACCACGCCCCTTATCGTCCAGAACGGCGGCGCGCTCTACTCCGGCACCGCACAGGAGGGCACCACCCTCAGCAGCGAGGCTTCGGTAAACGGCTTCACGATGCTCACCGACCTGTTCACCGTATACGACCTTCCCGTGGATATCGACAACTTCTACCAGCACTTCCGCAACGGCGACATTCCCATCGGTATCTGCGATTACGGCACATACAACCTTATAAACAACGCAGCTCCCGAGCTTGCAGGCTCCTGGGACATCTCGATAGTTCCCGGCGTCGAGCAGGCGGACGGCAGCATAAACCGCAGCACCTGCGGCTGCGCCGAGTCCACGGTAATATTCAAGAGCGACGAGGAACGTGAGGCAAAGGCGTGGGAGTTCATCAAATGGTGGTCCTCCACTCAGGTGCAGTCGGAATTCGGTCAGACTATACAGATAACCTACGGCGACGAATATATGTGGACCACCGCCAATGTCGAGGCGTTTGCGCAGTTGCCCATAGACAGCGCCCACAAGCAGGTCATTCTGGAATTTGCCGCTAACGTGGTGGACGTTGCCCGTGTTCCCGGCACATATATGCTGGAGCGTGAGATGAGCAACGCCTTCAACGCCATCGTGGTGGACGGCGACAACACTCAGTCCCGCCTTGACGAGGCAGTAAAGGTCATCGACCGTGAGATAATCCGCAAGCTGGAGGAATTCGGCTATATCGACAGCGAGGGGAATACCATCAAGGACTACGTTATCCCCGACATAGACAGCATTAAGGTAATTCTTGGAAGAAATTGATGAGGTGATCGTTCATGGCAGTGCAAGCGAATACCACAGCAGATCCTCAGAAGATCGTTATAAAAAAGAAAAAGAAGAACAAGATTTCCCGCCGTGAAAACAACTGGAGAGGCTGGCTGTTCATCGGTCCCTACGCCCTTATCTTCGCAGTTTTCATTCTGATACCCGTTGTTCTGGCAGTTATCCTGTCCTTCACAAACTTCAACGCCATCGAGTTTCCGGAATTTGTCGGTTTTCTGAACTACATTACCATACTCACCAGCGACGCTGAATTTATGAAGTACGTCCTGCCCAACACCATCGTGTATGCGGTAGTGGTAGGTATCGGCGGCTATGTGCTGTCCTTCATACTGGCGTGGGCGCTGTGCAACCTGACAAAGCCGGTAAGGACCGTGTTTGCGCTGATACTTTACTCTCCCAGCATGACCACCGGCGTGGCTATGACGGTGCTGTGGAAGGTGATCTTCTCGGGCGATCAGGCGGGTCTGCTCAACAGCTGGCTTATGGAGCTGGGCGTTATCACCGAGCCGATAATCTGGCTGACCGACGCAAGATTTCTCCTGCCCATAGTAATAATCATCGGTCTGTGGTCGTCAATGGGCATCGGCTTCCTCAGTATGATAGCAGGTATCCTGAATACCGACGCCTCGCTTTACGAGGCGGCGTCCATCGACGGCGTTTCCAACAGATTTCAGGAAATGATCTACATAACCATACCCCAGATGAAGCCCCAGATGCTGTTCGCCGCAGTTATGGCGATAGTGGGAGCTTTCCAGAACGGTATGATAAGCTCCATGCTGGTAGGCAACCCCTCGCCCGGCTACGCTTCGCAGCTCTTGGTGAACCACATCGAGGACTACGGCTTCCTGCGTTACGAGATGGGCTATGCGGCGGCGATATCCGTTGTGCTGCTGCTGATAGTGCAATTGTTCAGCAAGGGCGCAAACGTGCTGCTCACCGATAAAGACCCCTACGGGAAGAAAGGAGTGGAAACGGATGGCGACGAATAAGGGTCAGAAGATAAACCCGAAAAAGTTTGAGAAGGGTCAGCTGAAGATAATCCTTATCATTCTTCCCCTTGTTATCTTTATGGGAATGCCCATCATCTTCATCATCAACCACGCCTTCAAGCCCATGGAGGAGCTGTTCGCATTCCCGCCCACATTCTTTGTGAAAAACCCCACTCTTGAGAATTTCACCAAGCTGATGAAATTCTCCGACAGCAGCGGCATACCCCTCAGCCGCTATATATTCAACAGCCTGATAGTTACGGTGCTTACCGTGGGACTTGCGCTGCTGCTGACCACTCTGTCGGCGTTCGCTCTGGCAAAGATAAAGTTCAAGGGCCGCAATATGCTGACCCAGATAAACCAGATAGCCATCATGTTCGTCAGCACCGCAGTTCTTATTCCCAGATACATAGTTATATGCCAGCTGGGTCTGATAGACAATCTGTTTGCCCATATCCTGCCCCTTGTGGCGATGCCTGTGGCATTGTTCCTTGTGAAGCAGTTCGTGGAGCAGGTGCCCGACTCACTTCTGGAGGCGGCGTACATGGACGGAGCCACCGACTTCGACGTATATCTTAAGGTGATACTCCCCATGATAAGACCTGCCATCGCAACGGCCGCTATCCTTGTTTTCCAGCAGGTATGGACGAATATGGAGACCTCCAGCTACTTCTTCAGCGACG
>JAFLUH010000026.1 GCA_022508895.1 Oscillospiraceae bacterium | reverse complement strand
AATTTTTCCCACCCTCCCCTCCGAAAATTTTTCTCCCGCCCCCAAAAATTTTCCTCCCCCACCTCCGAATTTTTTCTCCCGCCTGCCCCTCCCCCCACAAAAAATAACGTCAAATTATTTTTTCATTCCCCCGAAAATCCGACTCCCTTTTTCCCAAAAAATTTTCCGAAAATCTCCCCCGGTTTTTCTCCCGCCCAAAAATTTTTCCGCCCTCATTTCCAAAAATAACCTTCGCTCCATTTTCCCGCCGCCGAGAAAATCCCCACGAGCTTTTTATTCAAAATAATTCCGTCCGACCCATTTTCCTCCCAAAAATTCCCTACAACGACAATTTCCTCCCTCTGTGAAAATTGCAGCCGTCCCTTTTTGGCAAAAAAATACGCTCATGTCAAGCGCATTTTTCCTCTTTCCCGCCAAAAAAATATCGACGGTTCGAATTTTTGTCATCTGCCCCTCCCTCACCACTCGCCCCCTCTCCTTATATATAGTACACTCCGAAATTTTTACCCCACACCGCCCCTCTCCGTCTGTCTGCGAAACATCATCCCGCCCGTGCGCCCTGCGCTCTTGCACATATAATTCAGCCGCCTGCAAGCGGCGGGAAATTCCCCCTGACCTCAATAAGGATACGCCGCCGTCTCATTAAAAAAAGATGCGTTTTTTCAGGGTATGGCGTTATTTTTTTCGGCAAAAAGTTTCATTTTCCCGCTTTTCACAGGCAGTCGGAGTATCATACAAACAAGTTTTCCACACCCCGAAAAAACCCTCACCCCCTCCCTTCGCCAAAAAAATCCTCCGCCGCTCCGTCGTCATCACATCGCAAGCCCGCCTGTACAAGCCCTTTCCCCGATATTCCTTTCATTCCTACAACAGCCCTTTGCCGATTTTGATTTTTTCCGACCCTATCCTGCCTAAAACAACTTGGGCAAATTTTTCACACTTTCGTTCACGAAAAAAATCGCTGTGGGTCGAATATGGGCAAAAAAGTATTGCCTGCCGCAGGATTATTTTCCCTGTGTGAAAAATCGGCTCACCAAAATTTCCGAAAATAAATTTTCGGCATCGCATTTTTCTGACGGAAATCTGCAAGTGTGTTTCACTTTTCTTCAGTCAGTGAAAATGAAATTGAAACCCGATTTCATTTTCTTGCCCACCTGAAAGGAGCAAAAATCGGAAAAAAAAATATGAAGTTCTTTTTACGAAATTTTTGCCGAAAAAGGAAAATTGAAATTGAAATCCGTTTTCATAATCTTAGCGAATTAAATCGTAAAAGCACAAAAAATCTTCCGATATTTTATCGCTTTAAATCAAAAAATTGTATCAAATTCTTTTTTTCTTGCTTCTTCACATTAAATCGCAAAAGTATGCTCATTTTCTTAGTTTATTACACTAATGTGTAAAAGTAAAACTGCACTTTCACGATTTAGCTTCCTAAATCGCAAACTCAAACCTGCCCTTCCATGATTTCAGCACACTAAATCGCAAAAGCAAAAATCCCTCTCACACTTTTACCGCGTTAAATCATGAAAGCGAGAATAAAATAAACAAGGAGCGATTTTACAACCGCTCCAAATGTGATAGAATTGTGAAAAATAATACGTCTTTTATTATGGTTTTGTGAAAAATACCCTTGATGGTTATTTTTTCCCGTACTGCTTCAGCGTATCGCAGGCATACTGCCTGAACTCCTCCCGAACGGAGGCAGGCGCAACCACCTCCGCCAGCTCCCCGAACTGGAACAGCCAGCCGAAGAACACGGGGCTCACCTCCAGCTCCGCCTCAAGCTCAAAGCTGCCGCCCCTGTTATAGAAAACGGTCTTCAGCCCGAACCTGTCCACCGCAACTCCCGCAAGGGAGTTATCGAACCGCAGCCGCACCTTCTCCTTATGTCCGCCGAACATACCGAACAAGCGTCTGCAGTGCCCGTCCACGTCGAAATCGGGATCCTTTTCCGCCTCCTGCTCCAGCACCTCCACCCGTATCATCTTGTCCACACGGAAATTCACATAACCGCCGTACTTCTCGTAGTACCCCACCACATAGTAATTCTCGTCCTTCCACACCAGCGCGCGGGGAGACACGATAAGCGGCTTTTTGTCGTTGTGGTAGACCTTGCGCTTCTTCTCGTCGTAATTATAGTAGAGGAAGCTTATCTGCCGTCCTGCGCGTATCGCCTCGTTGACGGAGTTTATGCTGTAATAGACCGCCTCGTTGGTGGACTTTACTCTGTCGCTGACGATTATCTGCCGCACCAGCTTGCTGCCCTCATGCTTACAGGCAAGGCGGGCTATCTTCCCGATAAGCTCCACGGATTTTTTGTTGCTGATGAATTTTGAGCTGGCTACTGCGCCGGCAAGGAGGTTGAGCTCAGGCTGCTGGAACTCCCTGCTTGCGAGGAAATACGACGTATTTCGCGCGTGCTTTTCCGCAACTATGTCCAGCCCTGCCTGCCGCAAAGCCTCGATATCGCTGTACAGCGACTTCCGCTCGCAGGCGACGCCCTGTCCGGCAAGCCTTTGCTCTATCTCGGCAAGGGAGAGCTTATGGTCGTCGTCCGTCTCCTCACGGAACAGCTTTTCTAAAAGCAGGAGCTTTTGCTTTTGGTTTTGTGATTTGGGCATATAGTTCCTCGTTATTGGTTATTAGTAGTTAGTGGTGCTTCGGGAGCCGAGGGTGAGGGTGACGAAGCGAAGTGCAGCTGGGGAAAACCTTTCTGAAGAAAGGTTGATTCCCGGTACTAATTTCCAAATATTCTATTTGGAAATTAGTACGACCCCTTTCCAAAGACTTTTAATAATTTTTTCTCAGGGTGGATTGCCACCCTGAGAAAAAATCGTCAGAAGTTTTAGGGAGGGGGTTTGGGGGACGACCCTTTTTCAAAAGGGTCGTCCCCCCACGGCAAGGACGCCGTAGGTGTTCGCCCAAAGCGCACGGCAGGATGCCGTAAGGCGGTCGCCAAAGCGCGGCACGGATGCCGCGCCATCAAAGCGAACGCCAAAGCAACGGACGCCGCACCCCAAGCGAACGCCGCAGCACCTCACTCGTCATCGTCCTCCGGCTCCTGGAACTCCGACTTATCATAAAGCACGTCCGCCACCGTTTCCAGCAGGTTGCGGTACTGCACCTTTTTCGTCCACTCCTTAGGCAGCTTCTTCAGCCCGTACCACACGCCGAGGATACCCCCCGTGATAGCTCCGCAGGCGGCGCTGTCCCCGTCATGGTTGGCGGCGAGGGCTATCGCAAACTTGTAGTTCGTCTGGTGCAGTATGGCGCTGTACACGGCGATAGCAAGGCAGGAAACGGCGCTGACGCCGTCTCCCAGCTCGTCCAGTCCCTCTCTCGGCTCTATATCGTCGTCGTTGGCAAGGTCAACCGCCTTCTGCAAAGCGGCGTAGGTGTTCTCGTTGTCGGGGTAAGCCGCCAGCAGCGCCATCGCCTCATTAACGGCGTCGTCCACGCTGTTCCCCTGAAGCAGCTCGGCTACTATCGCCGCATAAACGCCGCAGGGCAGATAGCCGTTGGGAGCGGAGTGGGTTATCGCTCCCACATCGCAGCCTATCCTGAACGCCATCTCCGAATCCTTCCCGTAGAACAGTCCCACAGGCAGCACTCTCTTGACTGCGCCTGCGTCGGTGTTGTTGTTGAGCTTTCTGCCGAGGGTGCCGAACACGCCGTTTCGTGCGTCAAAAAGCGCGTTGAGATTGTTGTCGTTCAGCCGCCTTTTCTTGCCCAGTCCCTTGGATTTCAGCAGCGAGGACATATTCGGATTTTGCTCCCTGTTGAACAGCCACTCGTATTCGCTGCCCGCAATGGAGCGGGTCTGCATATACAGCCAGAGCTGGTAGGAGTAGAACACATAGTTCGCCACCGCTCCGTTTTCGTGGGCAACGTTCTCGTTATACGCCCAGATTATCCCGTCTGCGGTAAAGAGCGCCATCTGTGTTGCCTCGGTAAACAGCGCCGTTCCCGTCTTTCTGCTTACCGCCAGCTCCAATGCGCCGCTTTTCTCAAATCTCTGGCATATCTCCGCAAAGCTCAGCGCCATCAGCGGGTAGCCGAATGCGTCCCCCACTGCGCCGCCAATGAGCGCTCCCTCGAATTTATCCATAATGTTGTCCACTTTGCTCATTTTTTATATGTCCTTTCAGCTTTATATGCGTTTCAGCAGGCTCGGCGTCTCTCTGCCTGTCCTCACGCCGACGCTTCCTGTCGTTTTTCCGTCCCTGCTTTTCTGCGGCACGCCTGTTTGCCTCCGTCTCGCTCATCACTTCCATGCTGGGGTCGGAATATGGCACTCTGGGAACGTATTCCCAGCCCGCAGTGCTTTCGACGCTGTATATCCTGCGGCAGAAAACAGGAGAATTGCTCATTGCAAGCAGGTGCTCCAGATAGTCGTAATAGCCGCCGGGGGTGTACACGTTTCTGGGAGCGGTAATGTCGCTGCAGGCTCTCCTCACTATCCTGTCCGCCATCATAACGCAGTTTGAGGTCAGCACGAAGTAGGTCTTCATCTTGCCGCTTCTGAACTTGAAGAAATCCGAGCCGGTGCAGTTCCACATCTTGCTTCCCCAGTCCTGCACCGTTTCGCCTGAAGCGTCAGGCTCATGCCTGAGTACCTGCTGCAGGGGCGTTTCCCAAGGGTACGCCATAGACTTCAGCAGGGCTATCTCCTCCCTCACCGCCTGCTTCTGCTCCTCGTTCAGGCGAAAGCCGTAGCCGTATATCTCACGGTGGGTGGAGGTGACGTAAAATCTTATATAGGGCTCTTTTTTCCCTACCACGAATATCCCGTCTCCCACGCCGCCGAACAGGGTGGTGGAGGTCAGGTCGTAGGAGCCGTAGGAGAATATCTCCTCCTCGAAGCAGATGTCACAGTGTCCCATTATCCCCATTCCGCTGGGGCTGACGTGTATCATTACCTCCATGTCGGGAGGCTCGCCCGTTTCCTTTCCTTGGGGAAAGTAAGGCTCCGGCTCGGAGCGGGTCTGCTCGGGGGACAGTATGTTTTTCCTCTGCCGTGCCTTGAACCGTGCAAAGGGGCGCAGCGACGACACAAGCAGCGGCATGGGCAGGCTCGTCTTATGGTCGAACCGCCGCCTTACGCTCTGGGGCAGGCACTGAAACACGAAATCCCACAGCAGGAACACCCCGTACAGAATGCAGTATATCCCCGCCACGATGCGAAAGCCTGTCTCGCCCATTCCCGGAACGAACACCATAAGCACCCCGAAAACCAGAAAGAATACGAACAGCATAAGCTCCTTCAGTCTTCCGGGAACGCCGTCCCTGCGGTCGATATTGTAATCCACCAGCTTTATCAGCGCATTGACAAAAACATACGCCGTAAACACGATATAAACGGGAACCATTTTCATCAGGGGCAGCAGCAGTATCCCCACCCCCACCAGCACGTTGAAAAGCGAGCTTGCGATAAGCACGCCGAAGGCGTTGTCCGTCAGTGTCTTTCTTCTGGTGACTGCCAGAACGCCCCTTGCCAGTCCCTGCATTATCGCCACGGCGCCGCCGATATAGCACGCCACGGCAAACACCACGTTTCCCGCCGCAAGAGCAAACACTCCCGCCGCAATTATAGCCAGCCCGAAAACAAGGCACACCAGCGGATAGAATTTTTCGTTGAATTTCATCAAAGGCTCCTAACTGCTCCTTGCACCTGCCATTCCAAATCAACGGCAAAGCCGTTGCCACAACTGTGTACTGTCATTTATGGTATTTTCTGTTATTTATAATAGAGTATGCACGGTAGACCTGCTCCATAAGCATTACCCGTGCAAGCTGATGGGGAAATGTCATTTTCGACATGGACAGCTTCAGCTGCGCCGCTCTCTTCACCTTATCGGACAGCCCGTAGGAGCTGCCTATCACGAACGCCGCCGAGCCGTTTCCCTGCACGGGTATATCCGCAAGCAGCGAAGCCAGCTCCTCGCTGCTCTGCTGCTTTCCCTCTATGCAGAGAGCCACGGCGTAAGCGCCCTTGGGGAGCTTCGCCAGTATCCTGTCCCCCTCCTTTTCCAGCGCAGCAGCTATCTCCGCTTCGGAGGGAGCGTCGGTCAGCTTCTCGGCTTCAAGCTCCTCCACGTTAAATCGGCAGAATGCCTGAAGTCTCTTTTGATACTCGGCGCAGGCGGCTCTGAGATAATCCTCCTTCAGCCTGCCCACGCATATCAGCGTGACGTTCATCTTCCTATCTTTTTCACGTTTTTACGTCTTGCGTTGCGCCTTGCCTCGATAACAAGCTGACGGCGGCGTATGGTCAGCAGCACGAACAGCGCCGCCAGCAGAACGCCCAGCAGTATCAGCAGCGGAACGAACCACGAGGTGTCCACCAGCGACTTTGCCCTGTCCATGATATACGCCACCTGAGAGCGCTCTACGGAGCGAGCCGCCACCAGTCTTATGGAAGCGATGGTCTCCCCCTGATACACCACGTCCATCGTCCCCATCAGCTCGCCCTTGGAGACGGGAGCGATTATCTCGTCGTACATCAGCGTCACCTTTTTTTCTATGGCGCCGTTATCTCCCGCAGCCATCGCCTCGGCGATATCTCTGGGCAGCAGCGTGGAAAAGCCCTCCTCGGTGATAAGCTGCAGGCGGTTCTCCTCCCCCTGCTCAACGTCTATCTCCTTGCATATCTCGCTTTCCTCCACCACGGTCTGATACACGAAATTATCCATCGCCCACTCGTACAGGTTCTTATGGTCCTCTGCGGGGAAGTTGCCGCTTACTCCGTCTATCTTGTAAGGCGCCTGCATGGTGACTATCATATAGGTGTAGCCGTTTTTCTGAGCGGTGGACACAAGGCAGCGGAAGCCGTCGTGAGTGCCGTTTTCGTCAACATAGTTCGGCATACTCCCTGTCTTTACGCCGTGGGCGTAGTCCAGATAAAAGTCGGAGCTTGGGGAAATAAGGGCGTTGGTGTTGTATTTTGTGTAGCCGTCGGGATTTGCGGAGTTGGGAGGGAAGGAGTAGGAGGTGGTGTCGCATATCTCCATGAATCCGGGAACATTGTCGTAAGCGTAGCGGGTTATCAGATACATATCGTAGGGCGTGGTGTAGTTCTCCGCCTCCCACAGACCGTGAGCGTCGGAGAAGTGGGTATCCAGACAGCCCAGCTCCTTCGCCTTGGCGTTCATCATGTCGGTGAAGCCCTCGATGCTCCCTGCGATATTCAGCGCAAGGATATTTGCCGCTTCACAGCCTGAAGCCACCATAAGCCCGTACAGGCAGTCACGGTAGGTTATGTTGGTCTGCCCTGCCTCAAAAGCGGCGTCCGAGACCTCCCACTTGTTGGTGTCGGTGCCCCAGAACTCGTCAAAGGCGTAGTGCGTTATGCTTACCTTTTCGTCAAGGCTCGGACAGTTCTCCATAACTATCACGGCGGTCATTATCTTGGTGATGGAAGCGGGGTAGTACCGCCTGTTCTCGTTCTTTTTGTACACCGTGATATCCGTATCGAGGTTCACCATGTAGACCCCTTCGCTGTACACCGTGTCCACGTCCGCAACAAAGGCGGCGTTCACCGTGAAAGCTGTCGAAAATTGGAAAATAACGGCGAATATTAAAAGAAAAGCAAGAAAGCCCCCGCATTTTTTTACATTAAGCATATAGACAAAACTCCTTTTTTAGAGTATAATAATTACAACGGTCATATAGGACTTGTACATATATGCTTATTGTACCATAAAAAGGAAACAAATTAAAGGCTTTTTTGAAAAAATCACGTTTTTTTCATAAAATATCAAAAAGGACTTGAAAAAATGATTCTTATTACGGGAGACACCCACGGCGACCTGAGCCGCTTCAGGAAAAAAGAGCTGAAAAGGCTGCGAAAAAACGACGCACTTATAATATGCGGCGATTTCGGCTTCGTATGGGACGGCTCAAAGGCGGAGCAGAAGCTGCTGAAATGGCTGGGCAAGCGGAAGTACAGCGTGCTTTTCGTGGAAGGCGTCCACGAGAATTTCAGCCAGCTTGAAAAGTACGACACCGAGCGCTGGTGCGGCGGCATGACGCGGAGAATAAGCGGCAACCTGCGGCAGCTTATGCGGGGTCAGGTGTTCGACATCGACGGCAAGAAAATATTTGCCTTCGGCGGCGGCAGGAGCGAGGATAACGATTCCTACCTGAACGGCGACGACGACGAGGCACGCCTGCGCTGGAAGCAGGAGATACCCACCGAGGAGGAGCTTGCCGAGGGCATGAACAATTTGGAGCAGTGCGCCTTCACGGTGGATTACATAGTGAGCTACGAGCCACCCGCAAAGATAAGCGAGTTCATGGAGCTGGGCAAAAGCGACCGCAGCCATGTGAACACCTTTCTGGAGCAGGTGCGTGAAAAGACGGAGTTCGTCCGCTGGTTCTTCGGCAGGCACCATATAAACAAGCTGATACCCCCGAAATTTCAGGCGGTGTTCGACGGAATATTCGACGCAGCGGAGACCCCGAAAACCGCAATATTCAGAAAAATCTTAACAGAAAAGGAAGTAACGGAAAATGGCAGAATTTAAATACGAGATAGTCAAGGAGCTTGGCGTTATCTCGGAGAACGCAAAGGGCTGGCGCAAGGAGCTGAACTTAGTGAGCTGGAACGAGCGTGAGCCGAAATACGACATAAGAGAATGGTCTCCCGACCATGAGAGAATGGGAAAGGGCGTGAGCCTGACGGAGGAGGAGATATTGGCGCTTGCGGAGCTTATCGCAGCAAGAGACGAGGAAGACGATTTTGAATAAAGAAAAACCGTTCGTGGCAATTCACGAACGGTTTATTTTTATAGAACCTTTATGCTCTTCTTTAAGGAGAAGCTGAACAAAACGCACTCCCCCACCTCCAGCCCCGTCATCTCCGACAGGGCTTTTTTGTATATCTCCAGCTGCCCCTTATACTCCTCCGTCAGCTTTTCGGGAGTGGTATTGCGGTTGGTCTTGTAGTCCACCAGCACTATTTTCCCGTCCTCCTCAAAGAACATATCCGCAACGCCCTGCACGAAGGACAGGTCATCGTTGTCGGGGTCTGGCAGTCCCGTTTTGTTCACGGTGGTGAAAATGCGGAACTCTCTCTCAACGTGAGCGGAGCCTCTTGCTCTGCGGCAGATATCGCCGTCAAGAAAGCTCTGCAGCTCCGCAGCGTCAACGGCTCTGCGCTCGTCCTCGGTGACGGTGCCGTCAGCCTGCATACGGGACAGCTCCTCCTCTGCGCTTGCCGCAGCAAAGTCCAGATTTTCCATCACCTTGTGGTAAACGTCGCCCCGCTCCTTTGGGGTCAGCGGTCTGTTCTTCTTCATGAACAGCGGCAGTCCCATGTAAAGCGCTCCGCCTAACGTAGCCTCGTCTCCCGCCTCTCCCGCCGCAACGCCTAAAGCGGTGGCGGTGAACTTTGCGGGGGTGTTCACTGCGCTTTGGTACCTGTACTCGCTGTTTATCCACCGACCCAGCTCCGACAGGTCGGGGAGCCGCTTTGACCCCTTTTCCGTCTCGGCGTTTTCGGTTTCCAGCGGCTTGTGGGAATGTATGCGGGTGACGGACATGGCGCTGGGCGCCTGCTCCAGTCTGTTCAGGATAAAATCAAAGTAGCTGCCCTTCCAGCTGGAAATATCCCCGTTCTCGTCTACCTCGCCCTTCTTCTCCTTTACCTCGCATTCCGCAGTGACTATCAGCTTCTCCTCCGCCCTTGTCATGGCAACGTACAGCAGCCTCAGCTCCTCGCCGTTTATCCTGTCCTCCAGCCTGTCCTGCAAAAGCAGGTGGCTTGCGGTAACGCTGCGAACGGGCTTGTTATAGTCGCAGACCATCACTCCCGCACCCGTTTTCCTGTCGAAGATAAAGGGCAGTGAAAAGTCCGTCTTTTTGGGCATTCTGTTGCAGTGACCGATGAACACCACCGGGAACTGCAAGCCCTTTGAAGCGTGTATGGTCATTATTCTGACGGAGCGCTCCTCCTGCTCACGCACCTGCGCCTGCGGCATTTCAAACCTGCTGCGCTTTATCGTCCGCATCTGCGCCGCAAAGTCGGCGGGGCGGGGCGTGCTCCTTGCATAGTGGAGCAGCAGCCGCAGGTTCTCCCTTCGCTCATTGCCCTTTGTCCCCACGCTCATAAGCTCGGGCAGCATGGTAACGGAATATATCTCCTGCAAAAGCTCATGGGAAACGGTATTGGCGGCTGCCTTGCGCAGCAGCTTCATGTCCGCAAGGAAACGCTCCGCTCCCTCGGGAAGCCCGCCCTCTTTAAGCATATCCGAAAGATTGCGGTACAGCGGGCGCTTGGCATCTGCCAGCCGCAGCTTCGCCATATCCTCCGCAGAAAAGCCGTAAACGGGAGACATCAGCGCCGTTGTTACCGCAATATCGTCGCTTGGGCGCAATACCGCTCCCAGGATAGACATAGCTATCTCGATTTCCATCAGGTCGGTGAACGACTTCTCGCCTACTGCAATGTAAGGTATCCCTGCGTCCTCAAAGGCTTTGCGGTAGTGGCTCAGCTTGCTGCCCGTCCTGAGCAGCACCGCAAAATCCCCGTAGTGACAGGCTCTCTCGCCGCTTCTTGCGTGAACGGTAAAGCCCTCCTCCACCATCTCCTTTATCCGCAAAGCGGTGTACAGAGCCTCTCTGCTTATGTCCCGCTCCTCTTTCCGATAATTGAGTATCACCAGCTCGCTTTTGTTTTCGGCGGAGGCGGGTATCTTCCTGCCCGCAGTCATATCCTCCCAGCCGTCTCCCGAAAAGCTGCGGGGCATCTTCCCGCTCAGCATGAGATTTGCGGTTTCTATAACGTTGTCCGAGCTTCGGAAGTTTTCGTTCAGGATTATTTTCTCGTACTTTTCATTGTGGAGCAGCGATGCGAAAATATCGGGATTTGCGCTGCGGAAGGAGTAAATGCACTGCTTCACGTCTCCCACAAAATACAGGTTTTCCTCATTTCTCGACAACAGTCGGAACAGCTCGTACTGGATATCGTTGCTGTCCTGAAACTCGTCCACGATTATGTAATCGAACATTCCCCTGCCGCCGCCAAGTCTTGCCGCCTGCAAAGCGTAACGTTCAAGGTCTGCAAAATCCACTATCCCCTTTGCCGCCTTCAGCGAGCTATACTCCTCGCTGTATATCCGCTCCAATCGCCAAAGCAGCTCCAGTGAACGCCCGCAGTCCTCTGCGTCCCTTTCGACGCAGGGCAAGACCTGCGTGAATTTTGCGCACTCCTCGATGCGTGCTTTCAGCGTATCCTTTATGTCTCTCAGCTTCAGATGATACTCGCTTGCGGTCAGCGGCGGAGCCTTTCCCACCTCCGTTTCGAGAGCGGTCAGCAGCGCCTCGTTATCGCCCTTTTCCAAAGCGGAAACTATCATGTCTATCTTGTCGAAATACCGCCCGAAAAACTCGGTCATCTTATCCGCCGATTTGCTCTGCTCAGCGGCAAGCGCCATCAGCTCTCCCGCATAAGCCCGCAGCTCCTCCCTGTCTCCAAGGACGGCTATAGCCGCCTCTCTCGCCTTACGCACATACCTTTCCTCATACAGCGCAGGGTCGCCGAACACCCTCAGCTGCTCCTCCAGCCAGCTCTCCCCGTCGGCAATGTTGGAGAGGAACTCGTGCAGCTGCTCCACCGCAGGCGCTATCTCCTCCTCGCCGCCGAGCCGCCGTGCCGTCTCAGCCTTTTCCTCCTCGGAAAACTCCGAGTACAGCCTGCGGAACATTTTTTTGACCGCCTTTGCCGCCAGCAGCTTCGTCTGGGTTTCGTCGCCCACCGAAAAGCCCTCTTCTAAAGAAAGGGGCAGCAGCCGTATATTATCCCGAATAAGGGAAAGGCAAAAGCTGCTGATGGTGGAGATACGGGCGGAGGACAGCTTCACAAGCTGCTCCTGCAAAAACTCGCTGGGCTTTTCTTCAAGCAGCCTGCTCACACGGCTGTCAAGGCGCTGTCTCAGCTCCGCCGCCGCCTTTTCGGTAAAGGTGACGACTGCCAGTCTGTCCGCAGAAACGGGGCTGCTTTCATCGGAAATAAGCTTAGCGATATGCTCCACCAGCACCATGGTCTTGCCGCTGCCCGCCGAGGCGGACACCACTGCGGAGCGCTCACGGTAATTTATCGCTTTATCCTGTTCAGGTGTGAATCCCATTTTACGCTTCCTTTTTCGTTTCGTATTCTTCGACCTTGCTGCCCGTGCAGACTGCGCTGCCGTGCTTGCCGTTCCTGTTGCCGCAGCAAGCCCAGAACTGGCAGTAGGCGCAGGGCAGCTTGCTGCCGTTCTCCAGCGGCACCGCCTCTATCCCGCCCTCAAGCAGCGATCTTATCTTGGGCAGTATCACCTGCTTTTCCACAAAGCTGCGAAACTCGCCGAATTTTGCCGCAGATAATTTCAGCAGCCGGTTGTGACCGTTTCGCGGCTTGTAGTCCGTCTCCTCACACAGCGCCGCCTCTATCCTCTCGAAGGCGCTTACCACCTGTGGGCTGTCAAACACCGCCCCCGAAAGGGAATGCTCGGAGTACCAGCTTTTAGCCTGCGCAGCGGGAGAGGTCTCCTCGGTGTTTTCCGCTCTCAGCGGGGTCTGCTTGCTTGCCCTTACATAGCTCACTCCCGCAGGCAAGTCCTTTTCACATTCCGCAAACAGGTACAACAGCATCTGCAGATCGCTGCCGCTTTCCACTCCCTCTGCGGAAAAGCCCTTTTTGCCTGTCTTGTAGTCGTATATCATTATGTATGTGTTCCCGTCCGCTTCAAGGCGGTCTATCCTGTCCGCAACACCGACAATGCGCACGGTCTTATGCTCGGGCAGGCTGTCGTCCTCTATAACGAAGTCCACCCGCTTTTCAAATTCGGAGGGCACAAAGCCGCTGTTCTCAATATCGAGCCGTGTCTGCTTCAAAAGCGCATGGACGCGGTTTATCAGTCCCTGATATATCGCCATAGTGCGGGGCGGGAAGGTAGGGTCTTTTTCGGCAGCCTCCTCAGCCGCCCTTTTCACCGTCTTTTCCGCCAGCCCGTACAATTCTTCGTCGCTTTTCCCCGCTATATTCCCGCTTTCTTCAAGGGCAAGCCGCATAATGTAATGCACCGCATTGCCTATGTTTACGGCGGCGGCAGGGTCGGCGTCCTGCGGCTCGAACAGCTTCAGACCGTATTTGCAGAAGTAATTGAAGGGGCAGCCAAAGGCGCTCTCAAGACGTGTGGGGGAATACTCGGCGCTGCCCAGCAGCTTTATTGCGGTATCCTCGGACAGCCGCATTTTCCTCTGTCCCTTCATCAGCAAAAGCGAATTTTGCAGCCCGCCGCAGTACCTCTCGTCACCCAGCAGCTTTGTCAGCCCCTCTGCAAGCTCCTGCTTCTCATTATCTCCCCAGCACTCCGCCAGCGCTCTGCGAACGTCTCCCACGGTGTTCAGGAAAAATTCGTCGGGCAGCTCCTCAACATTTTGGTGAGGCAGGCGGAACTGCTCCAGTACCTCGCTTGGGGCAAGCTCCGCCCCCGCCGTGCTCTGGCTGCAATAGGTCAGTATCAGCCGCTTTTCGTACAGGCTCATGGCACGGTAGGTGAAGTAGTGCTCCTTTGACCAGCGGTTAAGGTTGGTGTCGTAAAGGGGCAGCCCGCAGTCCGTCAGGCTCTCCCGCTCGAAGTATGTAAATGCGCTTTGCAGGCTGCTTTTGCGGGGGATATGCCCCTCGTTCACCCCTGCGATAATGACTATTTTCGGAGCAGCCTTGCGGGTGCGCTCGATGTCGCCCACGGTAACGCTGTCCAGCACCGCAGGCGGGTTTGCAAGGCTTATCCCCGTCAGTATCTCCTCTAAAAGATAACGGTACTGCTCGGCGTCAGGCTTAACGTTTTCAAGGCAGTACGCCATTGACGAAAAGGCTTCGCTGAGTGCGTCCCAGATACGGCTGTACTCCTCGGCGCTTTCGGGGTCGGTCTCAAGGTAGTCCGTCTCCCCGCCTGCGCCCGCCTTTGCCCTTGCCTTGAAGGTGGCCTGTATATCCTCCTCCTCAAGCAGATAGGTCATGAATATCTCGGACATTTCCGCTCCGTTCTTTGCCTGTTCAAGGGAAGTTCTCAGCTTGATAAGCGGCTCTGCAATACCCTTTCGCAGCTCCTCCAGCTCTCTCAGCTCACGCCGCGGGTCGCTGCTCCAGTCTCGCTGCCAGTCCTCGGGAGCTATCTCGTATGCAGTCGCCGCCTGCCGCAGGCTGTAAGCCTCGCTGTGGAGCAAGAGCCTTGCCCGTTCCCCCTCTTGAATACGTTTGAATCCGCTTTCCGCAAGGCGCAGTATCTCCTCGGTATCAAAATCGAGACAGCGCAGGAGCTGCAATACGAACCCCACCACAGGCTTGTCCGTCATAGGGTGAGGGAAGTCGCAGAACACGGGTATCTCACTCTTTTCAAGCTGTGAAGCAAGTATCTGCTCATACTCGGCGTCCGCAGTCAGCACCAAAAAATCACGGTAGCGCAGTCCCTGCTCCCGCACTAAATGGTGTATTTTCGCCGCAATAAGCTCCGCCTCGTCGTATGTCGTTTTTGCGGCGTATATCTCCACGGAGCTTTCGTCACGCTTTGCGGCTCTGTGCTGCCGCCTGAACTCCCTCAGCTCTGCGGGAGCTATCTCGCCGACCTCTCTCACGGTCTTGCTGACGCAGATAAACTGCCGCTTTCTGCTGTGGGGGCTGTCCGCAGTGAAGCAGAAGACCCCGCTTTCGCACTGCGGCAGAGCCGCCGCAAGCAGCCGCTTCTGCGCCGCAGAGAAGCTGTCGAAATTGTCGAAAAACAGGTGCTTGTCCTTGAAGTAGCCGTGCTGCTCCGCCAGCTCCGCCGCCCGTGAAACGTCGTCCAATTTGTCGTCCAGATCAAGTGTGAGAGTACGGTCGTACTCCTCGTAAATGCGCAGAAAATCCTCGGCCTTGTCCGCCAGCTCCTCCTCCATTCCCGACTGCTCTGCAAGGGTTTTGCGGAGCTGCTCGGGGGAGATGCCGCCGTTGCGGAACGCCGCCACGGTTTTCAGCATAAGGCGGCAAAGCTGCGCCGAATTTTTCTCCTTATTAAAGGAAAGGAAATCACGCCGTATGTCCTCCACGGTTTTCCACATGGTTATCAGCTTCACCGCGTCGTCGGCGCAGGGACGTGCCTTTTTATAAAATGTGAGTATCTCACGGCTCAGCTTGGAAAAGCCGGTGACCTTCACGAAGCGGGAATTTTTCGCTCCCACCCCGAAGTACACCGCCCTTTCGGTGTCGAAGGAGAACTGCTCGGGCACGAACAGTATGCACTGCTCCCCCCGCTCAGCCGTCTCCTTTATTCTTTCAAGCATGGCGGCGGTTTTACCCGTTCCCGCATCGCCGTAAAAAATCTCAACGCTCATATTTTTCCTCTCTATGCCGACTTGCCGCCGTCAAAATCCCGTTCCAGCCAAGCCAGCGCCTTCTTGTGGATATACTGCACGTTCCGCAGGCTCATATAGCACTTTTCCGCTATCTGCTCCCACGTTAAAAACAGCAGGTAATGCTGCTCCAAAACAAGCCTTTGCTGCAGATCGGGCACGCTCATTATCAGCTTTGAAATGCCGTCCTTCACGTCCACATACCTGTCTATCTGACGGTTTATCTCCTCCTCCATGAGGCATATTTTCTCCACCGTCCGATGTACTCTGCTCACATTGCTGCTGACCCCTTCCGACACTGTAACTATACCGCCCGAGGAGCAGGTGATCTTCCTCAGCTCCTCCAGCTGTTCCAGCTTCCCGTCTATCAGGCGGTCAAGATACGCCGCCTGACTCAGATATTCCTTTACCGTCATAGCCTCCTCCGTTGTCTGATCAACCAAAAGCTTCCCTACCCGCTTGTCCGTGGCGCAGACAGCGGAAAATCCATCTTATGTCGTGTCGGAGTTTATATATATTATCCTCCATTTCCCTCCGATTGTCAAGACCATTTATTGGACAGATCTGAGGCAAGCCGAAGGCTTGCCGTCAAGTCCGCTGCAAAGCCCGCCGTCGGTTCTATGGGCAAAGTATAGCATGGAAGGAATATGCAATACAATGAAAAGAGGTGCAAGCTTTGCAGCAGACTTGACAGTGTAAAGTAAAAAGTACACAGTAAACAGTATGTGGCGTTTTTGCCTTCGGCAAAAAATTAAAATGTCGGGTGCAAACTTGCAGGCTTGCACCCGACATTTTCAAATCCGTCCGCAAAGCGGACACCTTTACTGTGTACTGTGTACTCTTTACTGTCAACTGCAAAAAACCGGCTGTATCTGCACCTCATTCAACGCCGACAAAACCGCATCGGGTATCCTTCCGAAATCTCCCACCACCGACGCCGGTTTTTTGTCCGGGTCGTCCTGCCTCAGCGGTACGAAGTAGTAGTGCTTCAGGTTCATCAGCGCGCCTATGTTCTTGGCGGTGCCTGCAAGGGCGTCGTTGGTGGCGACGTTTATAAGTACCGGTCTGCCGCCCCGCAGGTGGCTTTTTACTGCCATGGTGACGGGGGTGTCCGTTATGGACATAGCCAGCTTTGCAAGGGTATTTCCCGTGCAGTTGGGCAGCAGCATGATATCCGTCATCTTCTTCGGACCTATCGGCTCTGCGTCCTCTATGGTATTTATAACGCTGCGTCCCGCAATGCTTTCCAGTATCCTTACATTTTCCTCGGCTTCTCCGAAGCGTGTGGAAAGGGAAGCGGCGTTGAAGCTCATAATGGGGATTATCTCTGCGCCAAGCTCCTTCAGCCTCTGCACCGCTGCAAAGGCGTCCCTGAAGGTGCAGAAGGAGCCGCATATTGCAGCGCCAATTCTGACGCCGTGCAGGTCAGCTCTTATCTCCTCCATTTATCTCCTCCTCTCTCAGAATGTTTTCTATGGTTTTTCCGATTATTTTCCCTGCGGTCACGGGCGCAGTCTTTCCCGGAAGGGAAAGGGCGTGGATTATTTTCGCCCCTGTCTGTGTCCCTGTTTCCGTGCCTGCCTTTGAAGCAAGGTCAACTATAAGGCAGCCCTTTTTCACAAGCAAAAGCCGCTTTTCGTCAAGCACCACGGCGGGAACGGTGTTTATCACGGCGTCAAAGCAGGGCAGCAGCTTATCGAGCTCCCCCGAAAACGTTACGGTATCGCAGCCCATGCCCTCCGCCTTGGCAAGCTGCTCTGGGCGGCGTGCACAGACGGTGACATGAGAGCCGAGAGCGGTGAGCATTCTCGCCATCACCTCGCCTATCCTGCCGAAGCCCGTTATCAACACGTTTGCGCCCCACAGGGTAATGTCCAGCTCTCTTATGAGGATCTCGACTGCGCCCTCTGCTGTGGGGACGGCGTTCAGCACCTGCAGCTCCTCCCGTGCAAGATAGTTGTGCAGTGTCAGCCCGTGCGCCATGCAGTATTCTTCAAGAGCGGGAAAGCTGCCCCCTGCAAAGACACGTCCGCCCCGCTTTACCGCATTATCCAGCAGGGACAGGTCGAAGTCGGGCTTTATCGGCAGAGGCAGTACGGCGGCGTCAGACAGCCCCTCGGGAGCAAAGCTGCACTCCCGCTCTTTATTTAAATATTCGGCAGCATAGCCCATGCGTGCGTCGCCGCCGATGAATAGGAACCGTTCCATGTGATCCTTCCTTTCAAAGCGTTTTGCTTTATCATTGTATGATGAACGGGGGGAATTTGTTAATGCAGATTTAATATTGACTTTTTATATATAATAGTATAAAATATAAGGGCAGAACTTTAAGGCTGCACCGCACAATGACTGTGCGGTGCAGCCTTGGAAAGGAAGTGGTATCATGCAGACGCTGAAGTTCAATGTTTACGACGAATTCGCCTGTACAGGACCCGAATGCGGGGACAGCTGCTGCAAGCACTGGCGGATATTTCTCACCAAAAGGGAATACCTGGACTACAAGAAGCTTGACTGCAGCCCCGAATTAAGGGCGGTGATGGATTCGGCGTTCAAGCGTATCAAGTCGGGCAACGACGATCATTATGCAAAGGTGGATCTGAGAGAGGACGGCACCTGCCCGCTTCTGGGCGAGGACAGGCTGTGTATGCTGCAAAAGGAGAAGGGGGAAACGGCATTGACCATAGTTTGCCGCGGCTTCCCCCGAAACTGGATACGGATCGGAAATGCGGACGCTGCCGTCTTTATCCTCTTACCCACCTGCTGTCATGTGGTGGAGCTGTTGATGAGGCACCCCGAGGGGCTTTCCCTTATCGAGGAGGAATACGACGGAAAGAACAAGTGGATAAGCAAAAACCAATGGAACGGGGTGCTTTCCCCGGAATCCCCCACCTACCCCCATATCTGGTCCATAAAGACCGCCCAGCTTGACATACTGCAAAACCGTGACTTCAGCATTTCGGAGCGCCTGCTGATACTCGGCTACTACACCCAAAAGGTCTGCGGCTATCTTGAGAGCTCTCCGGAAAAGATAGCGCAGCTGGGTAAAATGATGCTGGACAAAGAGCTTTGTGAAAAGCTGGCTCAGTCCCTGAAGCCCTATCAGCCCGAATCTCAGCTGATCGTAAGATCCGCCGAGACACTCTTCAAGCTGACAGAGGTTGAAAACAGGGTCGCGCCGGACAGCCACATCACCGAGCTTGTCAACGCCATGGCGGACAGCGTGGAGCTGACCTACGAGCCTAATGCCGAGGGAAAATTCGATTATCACTTTAACCCGGAAAAATATGCGGAGAACCTTGCCATATACCGCAGGATAGAGGAACAGCGACCCTACATAACCGAAAACCTGCTGGTGAGCCTGGCCTTCGGAAGATTTTCCGGCAGCGGAGAGGAGCTCTGGGCGGACTACTTCTCCCTTGCGTTGACGTACAGCTTCCTGAAAACAGGCGCTGCAGCCTTCCTGTCGGAGGGCTGGGGCGACAAAGAGCTGGCTATAGCGATGAATAATATAGTAAAGGTGCTGATAAACACAAGCACTGCAAAGGACCTGACTATGAGAGACTTTGCGGAACGCGGCATGAATTCACTTTCCCACGTCGCTTTTCTTGTAAGCTGAGTGAAAAATCACCAAAAGCGTATCTTGTCGGCTGTAAAATTCGTCAAACGCAAAATTTTTTTATAAAAACGCTAAAGTTTTCCCAAAATCAACCGATATAACTTCTGAAAGGCTCAGAAAGCCTTGAAAGTTCTGCAGAGCAATCAAACCAAAAGCCGGCGGTAAAATTTTTCAATGCCGCCGCACACGCCACCTGAAAGGACTTCAGGGGCAGAAATCAAGGAGGAAAAAACTATGCCAGGATTAGTAGTACAACACAACCTGTCCGCTATCAATGCGAACAACAAGATGAACACCAACGTGACCGGTTTGAAGAAGGCTACCGAAAAGCTTTCGTCCGGTTACCAGATCAACCGTGCAGGTGACAACGCTGCAGGTTTGGCGATCTCCGAAAAAATGCGTTCCCAGATCCGTGGTCTGGCTCAGGCTACCAAGAACGCAAACGACGGTATCAGCCTTATTCAGACTGCTGAAGGCGGCCTCAACGAGACCCACGCTATTCTGCAGAGAATGAGAGAGCTGGCTGTTCAGTCCGCTAACGGCACCTACACTCAGGAAGACCGTGACGCTATCCAGCTGGAAGCTGAAGCTCTGAAGAGCGAGATCGACAGAATCTCCGAAGCTACTGAGTACAACACCATGAAGCTTCTCGACGGTTCTCTCGCAACCGGCGGCGGAAACGGCAACGATTACGGCGCTCTCTACGGCTCCGTAGACGCTGCAGGCACTAAGACAGAGCTTACCCCCGGCGAGATCTATGTATCTTCCAATATCGCAGGCGTTTCCATCAACTTCACTTCCGATGCTTCCGGCAAGGGCGGCGAGAACGCTCTCTGGGGCGAAGACGGCACGACCCTGACCATCAATCTGGACGCAAACACTTCTTATACCGACGCTGAGATCCAGAGATTGATCGACAACGCTACCCAGTCCAAGGACGGCGGTCAGAAGAACCCTCCTCCTCAGGTAACCTTCAGGAGCGAATACGGCATTATCCAGGGCGGCAAAGCTAGCACAACCGCAACCGTAGCAGGTGTTCGTCAGACCTTAGGCGACGATGTTACAGAGGGTACTGCCGGCAACCTGGCTGAGCTGGTTGCTGACGGCAAGAGCGGCGGTATCGGTTCTTCCGATAACATCAAGTTCACCGCTAACACCTACGGCGAAGAGTCCGACAAGACTCCCAGCCAGGCAAGCAAGATCTCCATCAAGACCGACGTAGGCGCAGGCAAGGAGTGGGCTGAGATTAAGACCGTATCCGGCGGCGCTGACGAGGTTACCCTGCATATGTCCACCGGCGTTAAGTACTCCGAGAAGGACATCGAGAACCTGCTGAAGGAAGCCGGCTTCGACTACACCGTAACCCTGACCGACGGCGGTCATCCCGACGGCGCAAACAACGGCTATGTATACTTCAACGTTGGCAACAAAACCGTTGACTTTGAATCCAACGGTGACGGTAAGGGCCTCGGCAAGGACTTCGTAGACGGCATGGGCAAGGGTCTGACCTTCCAGATCGGCGCTAACGGCGTTGAGGACCAGAGAGTTACTCTGAGCGTTGACGACATGGGCGCAGATGCTCTTGGCGTAGCTGCTGTTGACGTATCCACTCAGGATTCCGCTAACAAGGCTATCGATATGCTGGATAAGGCCATCGGCAAGGTATCCATGCAGAGAGCAGGTCTTGGTGCACTGCAGAACCGTCTCGAGTACACCGTTAACAACCTGACTACTACCGAAGAGAACCTGACCAATGCAGAGAGCCAGATCCGTGATACTGATATGGCTACCGAGATGATCAACTACACCAAGTTCAACATCCTGCAGCAGGCTTCTCAGGCAATGCTGGCTCAGGCTAACCAGCAGCCTCAGGCAGTTCTCCAGCTGCTCGGCTAATAGCCATAAAACAAATAAAAAAAAGAACCCTTCGGGGTTCTTTTTTATTTGGCTAAAGCGCCCGCAAATCCTTTTATATTCAGCAAAAAAGGCGAATTTTTTTTGAAAAAAAGCTAAAGTTTTTTCCGTTTCAGCCGATATACTTTATGAAAGCAAAAATACATATCACAAGCCGCCGAATGGATTCGGAGGGCTGATATCAAGGAGGAAGAATCAATGCCAGGATTAGTAGTACAGCACAACCTTTCCGCAATCAACGCCAACAACAAAATGAACACCAACGTGATCGGATTAAAGAAAGCTACCGAAAAGCTTTCGTCCGGTTATCAGATAAACCGTGCAGGAGATAACGCTGCAGGTTTGGCGATCTCCGAAAAAATGCGTTCCCAGATACGCGGCCTTGCACAGGCGACCAAGAACGCAAACGACGGCATAAGCCTTATCCAGACTGCTGAAGGCGGTTTGAACGAGACTCACGCTATTTTGCAGAGAATGAGAGAGCTGGCGGTTCAGTCTGCTAACGGCACCTACACTCAGGAAGACCGTGACGCCATCTCGCTGGAGGCTGACGCTCTCAAATCCGAGATCGACAGGATCTCGGAGGCTACCGAATACAACACCCTGAAGCTGCTTGACGGCTCTCTCGGCTACGGCGGGGACAGCAACGATTTCGGCGCACTTTACGGTTTGGTGATCGACACCGGCGGATCCGGCGTAGGCGGCGGACGCATAACTCTTACCTCCAATATTATAGATTCAGGTATAAAATTCACCACCGACGCTTCCGGCAAAGGCGGTGAAAACGCCGTATGGTTTGAAGACGGCAACTACCTGATAATCAATCTGGTGAAA
Organism: Oscillospiraceae bacterium; assembly: GCA_022508895.1. GTDB lineage: Bacteria > Bacillota > Clostridia > Oscillospirales > Ruminococcaceae > Ruminiclostridium_E. The sequence goes on along the minus strand of JAFLUH010000026.1, from coordinate 5,656 downwards.
GACGAAAATTATTCCGACGAAGATATCCAGAAGCTTATCGACAACGCCACCATGCCCAAGGATTCCGGTTTGGAGTATCCCCCTGGAAAGTTCACCTTCAAGAGCGAATACGGCGCAATTCGCGGCGCCGATGATGAACGTCTGCTCGGCACCGTAGCCGGCGTGCGCCAGAGATTGGGTCAGTCCGCCACTGCAGGCACTGCAGGCAACCTGGCGGATCTGGTGGCAGACGGCTCCAACGGCGGTATCGGTTCCTCCGACAACATCATCTTCACCGCCAACACATACGGCGATCAGGCAAGCCATTGGGATACTTTGTTAAACAAGATCACGATAAAAACCGACGTAGCCGCAGGCAAGGAATCGGTTATCGTTGAGAATAAAGCACAATCGGGAACACAGGGCGCAGACATCGTTCTCCACCTTTCCACCGGCGTGCATTACAGTGAAAAGGACATCGAGCTTATCCTGAAGAAGGCAGGCTACGACTATTCGGTTACCCTGACCGACGGCGCAGACCCCGACGGCGCTGCCGACGGCACGATATACTTCAACAAGGCGGGCGAGGTTGCTCTTGAGGAGGCAGCCGACGGCACCCCCGGCGCAGGCGTAGGCAGAGAGTTCGTATACGGCAGCGGCAAGGGCTTGACCTTCCAGATAGGCGCCAACGGCGTTGAGGATCAGAGAGTTACTCTGAACGTTGACGATATGAGCGCCGACTCCCTCGGCGTAGCAGGCGTGGACGTATCCAATCAGGATAAGGCAAACATCGCTATAGATAAGCTTGACACCGCTATATCCAAGGTATCCATGCAGAGAGCCGGTCTCGGCGCACTGCAGAACCGTCTTGAGTACACCGTTAACAACCTGACCGTTACCGAAGAGAACCTGACCAATGCAGAGAGCCAGATCCGTGATACTGATATGGCTACCGAGATGATCAACTACACCAAGTTCAACATCCTGCAGCAGGCTTCTCAGGCAATGCTGGCTCAGGCTAACCAGCAGCCTCAGGCAGTTCTCCAGCTGCTGGGCTAAATTGCAAAATAAAAAAAGGACCCTCGGGGTCCTTTTTTATTTTACAACGCAAACGCCCTTTTAAAAGCGCAGGAGCAGCTTCCCTCATTACGCCGGCGATTGACTTTCCGCTCAAAAGGCTGTATAATTATGTAAACAGTTACGGTCACGCCAAAGAGCTTACTGTCTCTGCAGGAACCGACGGAGGACAAGATATGATCGGAAAATACAAAATAATCGCACTTTGCACCTGCCGTATACAGGATGATGAGTGTCATAAATTTATCACAGCTTTTCATCGCCGCCTGTCCGAGATCGGCTGCAGGCTGTTTGTATATACCTGCTGCTCGGATATCCTCGAGGGCAGGGAGCAAAACGACGGACAGACCTCCATATTCGGGCTGATAAACGCTTCCTTTGTCGATGCGGTGATATTGCAGGCAGACCGCATCAAAAACCGAAATATATGCCGTGATATCATCGACAGTGCCCATCGGTCGGGTATCCCTGTCATGGTGCTGGGAGGGCGTTTCAGCGGCTGTCTGAACATCGAATACGATTACAGGGCAGGCTTTGCCGAGGCGGTAAAGCACCTTATCGACGTTCACGGGATAACCGATATGCACATGATAGCAGGCGTAAAGGGCAATTCCTATTCGGAAGACAGGATAGAGATGTTCAGGGAGGTTCTGGAGCAGCACGATATCCCCTTCAGCGACGACATGGTGAGCTACGGGGATTTCTGGTCCATACCTGCCGTCGAGGCAGCGCAAAAGCTCATTGAAAGCGGAAAGCTGCCCCGTGCCATCGTATGCGCCAACGACCACATGGCTATCGCGGTGGTAAATCATCTCAAGGACAACGGCATATCGGTGCCTGAGGACGTGGCGGTGACGGGCTTTGACGGCATTTCCACCATATACAGCTCAGAGCCTACCATCACCTCGATAGAAATAAGCGACGATTCGATAGCCAAGGTCATTTGCGATTCGCTGACGGAAGTGTTCAAGGGGGGAAGCTGCGAGGGCGAGATCACCGTAATGCCCCGCCCGATACTCAACGAATCCTGCGGCTGCAGCTCGGACAAGAAGATAAACTCCGCCGCCCTGCTGAACGAGGAGCACAACTGCTTTTACCGCTTTCAGGACGAAAATATAATCATGTCGGCGATAAACAAGGAGATACAAAAATGCAGCAGCTTTGAGGAGATAGCCTTTGTCATGCGGGAAAACGACCTGATGTACGCCATGTGCTGTCTTATAAAGCAGGAGTGCACGGACGAGAGCGCCGACCCCGAAAAGATAAGGGAGCAGGGCTTCGGGGACAAGCTTTTCCTGCTGTATGACAGCGATATGATAGATTATATGGCTCTGCACGGCGAGCGGTTTTCTCCCTACGATATGCCCGCAGACGAAATAATCCCCACCATGGATTACTATCTTGACGACGGGAGAAGCTTTATTTTTGCCGCAATGTATCATCTGGACGTTCCGCTGGGATATGTGTGCTTCCATTTCAGCGATTATGTCTCGGGTAATTTTTATAAGATACCGCAGACGGTGGATATGCTGAACAATGCTCTGGGCGGACTGCGCAGCCAAAGGCACCAGCACTACCTGCTCAGGCAGATAGACGAGATGTACCGCATCGACGTGCTGACTGGGCTGTACAACCGCCGCGGGTTCCATTTTGAGTACGACAGGCTGCTGGAAGAAACGGGAGACGGCCCGCTGACTGTCGTAATGTGCGACCTTGACGGGCTGAAGTACATAAACGACAATTTCGGTCACGAGGAGGGAGACTCCGCTATCAGCACCGCCGCAAAGGCGCTCAGGCACGCCTGCCCGCCCGACGCAGTCTGTATGCGGTTCGGCGGAGACGAAATGCTGGCGGTATGCAGGGGACGTGTGGAGGATTCCGGTCTGCGTGATAAAGCGGGCAGGTATCTGGCGGAACACAACGCAAAGTCGGGAAAGCCCTACACCGTGTCCGCAAGCATAGGTATCTATCACACCTCGGAAAACGAAAGGCTTACCTTTGAGGAGCTTATCAAAAGATCCGACGGGCTTATGTATGAGGAGAAGCGGAGGAGAAAGGCGGAGCAGCTATAGCGGCTCCGACGGGATACGCCTGAAAAGCCGCATATATATCCTGTATGCACATATTCTGAGGTCAGAGACCAACTAAGGGGGAGAGAAACGATGCAGGAACAAAAGCTGCACCTGATACACAGCTTTTTAAACGATATAACCCGCATTTCCGACAAGGCGGAGCTAAATTCCCTTGCCGGAAGCTATGCGGAAAAATTGGGAATAGACTCGGCGGAGCGGCAGGAGGATATTATATACAAGCTCTGGCAGGACGCCGAAATGCTGGGCGGGAAGCTTATCGCCAAAGCGGGCAGCGACCCGAACAAGCGGCTGGACGCTCTTACCGAGGAAGAAAAGGCGGAGCTTTCGGAGGTCGAGGACATAATAAGCGAAAACCGCTTTGACTACCATTTTCAGCCCATTGTCAGTGCGTCGGACGGCGGGATATATTCCTACGAGGCTCTGATGCGTCCGAGAAGCGAAAAAAAGCTGAGCCCCTATCACATAATCAAATATGCCGAGCTTACCGAGCGGCTTGACGAGATAGAGTGCGCCACGTTTCTCAATGTGCTGAATATCATCGACACAAAAAAGGAAATGTTTTCGGGAAGACGTGTATTCCTCAACAGCATTCCCAACACCAAGCTCTGCGGCGAGGACCTGAAAAACGTCTGCCGCCTGCTGGTCAGCCATTCCGACACCGTCGTGGTCGAAATGACCGAGCAGTCGGAGCCTGACGAGCATGAGCTCAGCATTCTTAAAGAGCGCTACCGCAACATGAACGTACAGGTAGCCATAGACGATTATGGGACGGGCTACTCCAACGTGAAAAATCTGCTGATGTATATGCCCAACTACGTTAAGATAGACCGCTCTCTGCTCAGCGAGATACAGAACAGTCCCACAAAGCGGCACTTCGTGCGTGAGATCATCGAGTTCTGCCACGACAACGGCATTATGGCGCTTGCGGAGGGCGTTGAGACCTTGGAGGAGCTTCGCACCGTTATCCTGCTGGGCGTCGATCTTATTCAGGGCTTTTATACTGCAAGACCGAGCGCCGAGGTCATAGACGCTATCCCGCACGATATAAGGCAGGAGATAAAGCGCTACCGTCAGGAGCGTCAGGACGGAAAGGATCAGCAGATATACACGGCGGAAGGCTCGGAGCGCATACTGCTGGATAAGCTGGTAAAGGACGACTATAAATGTATCCTTATCATGAGCGGCGACGTGACGGTGGTGGGTCGCCCCCTGCTGGACACGGATATGCACATTGAGGTATCCAAGGGCTTCAAGGGCAGGATAACGCTGGAAAACGTAAGCCTGTCCAATGTGAAGAACCGTCCCTGCATAGATATAGGCGATGACTGCGAGGCAGTCCTCGTTCTGCTGGGCGAAAACAAGCTGGACAAGAGCGGTATACGGGTACCCGAAAGCTCAAAGCTCACCTTTGAGGGCGAGGGCAGGTTGAGCATACGCCTCAGCGACGCAGAATGCTTCGGCATAGGAAACGGTATTTCCTTCAAGCACGGAGAGCTGATATTTGACCAGCCTGGCTGCATACGGATAGACGCCGACTGCAAGACGGCGATAGGCATAGGCTCCGGGCTCGGCGGGAAAATATCCGTCAAGCAGGGGCAGTATATCATCAATATAAGCGGAGATATGGGCATAGCCATAGGCTCATTATACGCCGACTGTGAGCTTGATATATGCAGCTCCGATATCAGCACCGACATTTCCGTGTCAAGAGGCTCAGCGATAGGCTCGCTGACCTGCCGTGCAGACATACATATATGGAGATCGTCTGCAAAGCTTTACATGGGCGGTACCGAGATAACAGCCATCGGCACCGTAGGCGGGGACAGCTGCAATGTTCTTATCGACGACGCAAACGTGATAGTCAATATCAGAGCCGGACGGTGCACCTGCGTCGGCGCGCTTGACGGTTCGTCAAGCTTCAGGGTGGAAAGAGCGTCCTTCCGAGGTACTGCGGGCGGTGAAAAGGTGCTTGCCTTCGGCGGCTTCAGCAAGGATACAAAAACCACGCTTTTCTGTGCAGACACGACCGTTGCGCTGGAAACGCAGGTCGATCAAAGGGAATACCTGTCCGGGGACAGGCTGGAGATCGTCAGCGGAAGGACGAGGTTTACCGTCAACGGCAAAGAGGTCGAGGTGCGAAGCGACGACAAAAAGCAGCTGTAATTTTTATTGGAAAGAGTATAGTGATGATTTCTCGTTGAAATTGTACTCAAAAACTTTGATAAAAGGTTTTTGCGAAGCAAAAAACGGATTGCCGTTGGGGCGATTCGGGGGCAAAGTACTTGTGTTATCGTGACGAAAAAGATTTTTAAGTTGCAGAATATAAAAATACGCTCCTACTTGATTAGGAGCGTATCAGGAGTCGCCTTGCGACTGGTGCCGCTGACCGCACCGAGGCGGCAATTGTCACCGACAACAGCATAAACACAAACAGAACGATATTTCCCATGCTCTTTTACGGAAATCATTCAAGAGCAGCCTGATATGTATGTCCATTCATTCTTTCC
>JAFLUH010000025.1:23273-27473 GCA_022508895.1 Oscillospiraceae bacterium | reverse complement strand
CTCTCGCTTTGGTTAAGTTTTTCTCAACAAATAAGTTGTGGAAAGTGAGAAAAATTCCCGCTATAATTATGACAGTAGCTACTAAAATCTAACTTTACAGTTTAAGGAGAATATTATGACTATTACATTAGGCGAGAATATCAAGAAAAAGAGGACTGAGCAGGGTATCACTCAGGAACAGCTTGCAGAAGTTCTGGAGGTTTCCCCACAGGCAGTAAGTCGGTGGGAAAATCAGGCGGCTTATCCTGATATTGAGCTGCTGCCGGTTATTGCGGGGTATTTCGATGTGACGGTGGACGAGCTGCTGGGAGTGGATATCGAGAGGAAGGAGGAGGAGATAAAGAAGATACTGGACGAGGTGCAGAAGCTGGAGCATTTGGGGAAAAGCTATGAGGCAAGCTGCTTGCTGAGGGAGAAGGTGAAGGAGTATCCTAACAGTGCGGAGCTGCTGTCAAATCTTGCAGGTGCGATTTACAGCTACTATTATCAGGGTGATACTCAGTTGGACAAGGAGAAGTTCAAGGAGTATGCCAATGAAGTAGTGGAGCTTTGCAAAAGGGCGATGAGGTATACCAATAAGCCTTGGATAATACATTGGTGCAATCAGCTTTTGGTTTACAATTACTTCAATTTGGAGGAGTACGATAAAGCCAAGGAGATAGCCGAAAATCTTCCCAATGTGTGGGTAACTCGGGATATGATACTTCCCAGAGCTATCAAAGATGCAAAGGAGAGAGTACCGCTGTATCAGCAGAATATACTGAGCTTTGTTGATATCTTGGATCTTACGATAGGCAGGCTTGACGGGTGCGCAGGGTATGACGTTCAGAAGCAGCTTGAAATTAAGCAGATGTTGGAAAAGCTTATTTTGACGGCTTTGGGTGAAAATCCTCGCTTCTATAATGAAAGACTGTTTCACAATGGCATAGGTATGGCATGGGAGTTTGCTAAGCTGGAACGGTTTGAGGAAGCAGTAGACACTCTTGAAAAGGCTTGGCAGTATGCGGTGGACTTTGAAGAACGTCCTGCCGAGAGCAAGTACAGCGTGTTCTGGCTGAGCGAGGTGACCGATTTTCGTGACGGTACTACAAAGCATACTGAAAATACGCTTTATGATGAAATGGCGGAGCATTTGACCAACTTCTGCTACCATGACAAGTTTTTTGAGAATGACGAGAGAGTTAAGGCGTTGAAGGAAAAGGCGGCGGCGAAGATCGCTGCCAAATAAAAAAATAAAGGAGTGAGCTTGGCTCGCTCCTTTTTCAATTCCCTATTGCTTATTGGGAGGTTTTGCAGTATACTTAGTACATAAACGAATGAAAGGCGGCTGCCGATGGAAGAACGTAAAAAGAGGATTACTCTGGGGATAACTGCCCATGTGGATTCGGGCAAGACTACCCTTTCAGAGGCGCTGCTGTTTTGTGCGGGGGAGATACGCAGGCGAGGGCGAGTTGATGACGGCGACTCGTTTCTGGATACCCATGAAGCTGAGAAGGCGAGGGGGATAACCGTTTTCGCCCACCGTGCTGAGTTTGAGATAAACGGGGGCTTGTATACACTGTTAGATACGCCGGGACACGTGGATTTTTCGGCAGAGACGGAGCGGACGTTTCAGGTGCTTGACCTTGCGGTGCTTGTGATAAGCGGGACTGACGGGGTGCAGAGCCACACGGAGACTATCTGGCGGCTGCTGGAAGAATACGGCGTGCCTGTGGTTATATTTGTGAATAAGATGGATATGGTGAATGCTGACGGAGCCGGTGTTTTGGAGGAGCTGAAAAGGCGGCTCAGCAAAGGGTGTGTTGATTTTTCGGATACCTCTGCGGAGGCGTTTTTTGAAGAATGTGCGATGTTGGACGATAAAATTGCGGAAAAGTATCTGGAAGATAATGCTGTATCAGATAGCTGCATTGCGGAGGCTGTTTCGGGGCGCAGAGTATTTCCCTGCCTGTTTGGGTCGGCGCTGAAAATGCAGGGCGTGGAGGAGCTGGCGGCGCTGCTTGACAGGTTTGTGAAGGAGCCGAAAAGAGGTGGTGAGTTCGGGGCGAAGGTGTATAAGATCTCCAGTGATGATAAGGGGAAAAGGCTTACCAATCTTAAGGTTACGGGCGGCGTGCTTAATGTAAGGGATTCGGTGGAATATGTGGGGGCGGACGGTGAGGTGCGCTCGGAAAAGGTGAATGAGATAAGGCTTTATTCGGGAAATAAATATATTGCTGTTGATCGTGCAGAAGCAGGGACAGTTTGTGCTGTGACGGGGCTTACGCAGAGCTATGCAGGTCAGGGGTTCGGTGCGGAGGAAAACTCCTTTGAGCCTGTGCTGGAGCCTGTTATGAGCTATTCGGTAGAGGTGCCTGCAGAGACAGATGTTTTTAAGCTGCTGGAAAATCTGAGGCAGCTTGAGGAGGAAGAGCCTGCGCTTCATGTGATGTGGAACAGTAATGTGGGTAAGATTTTTGTGAGGCTGATGGGTGAGGTGCAGTTGGAGATACTTAGGGGGATAATTGAGGACAGGTTTGGCGTAAGGGTTGAGTTCGGGCAGGGGGCGGTGGCTTATAAGGAAACTATTGCTGCGCCTGTTGAAGGTGTGGGGCATTATGAGCCGCTTAGACATTATGCGGAGGTGCATTTGCTGATGGAGCCGCTTCCCCGTGGTGCGGGACTGGAATTCGACACGCTTTGCAGTGACGAGGTGCTGGACAGGAGCTTTCAGAGGCTGGTGCTTACTCACCTTGAGGAAAAGACGCATTTGGGCGTTCTGACAGGGTCGCCTATTACCGATATGAAGATATCCCTTTGCTCGGGGCGTTCGCATTTGAAGCATACTGAGGGGGGAGATTTCCGTCAGGCTGTTTATAGGGCGGTGAGGCACGGACTTAGGTGTGCGGAAAACGTGCTGTTGGAGCCTTACTATAACTTTACGTTGATAGTTCCGAGTGACTGCTCGGGACGGGCTATGACCGATATAGGACAGATGAACGGGAGCTTTGAGACGCCTGTTACCGAGGGGGAGAATACCGTTATAAAGGGCAGCTGTCCTGCCGCTAAAATGAGCGGGTATCAGCGGGAGGTAGTTGGCTATACAAGGGGAAAAGGCAGACTGTTCTGCTCCTTTGGCGGGTATACTGAGTGTAAGGACGCTGAAAGAGTTATCGAAAGCATTGGGTACGATTGCGACAGGGATACTGAAAATACGGCGGATTCGGTGTTCTGCTCACACGGGGCGGGATTTAACGTGAAGTGGGATAAAGTGACTGAGTATATGCACCTGCCCTCCTGCATAAAAACTGCAAAACAAGAGCAGGAACGGATACTTTCCTATCGCCGTGCGGAGAGCTTTGTGGACAGGGCGGCGGAGGATAAGGAGCTGCTGGAGATATTCGAGCGTACTTATGGGAAAATAGACCGTGACCCGAGGAAGGCGTTCAGACCTGCTGAAAAAAATGTAAAATACAAAAGCCGTGCTAATGTGCACAGCGGACCGGAGTATTTGCTTGTAGACGGATACAATATTATTTTCGCTTGGGACGAGCTGAGAAAGACGGCGGAGGAAAGCCTCGACCTTGCCCGGAACAGGCTTATAAATATTCTGTGCAATTTTCAGGGGTATAAGCGGTGCGAAGTCATACTGGTGTTTGACGCTTACAAGGTGCCCGGGGATACTCGGGAGGTGGAGAAAAGCGGCGGTATCAGCATTGTTTATACAAAGGAGCATGAGACGGCTGACGCTTATATCGAGAAGGTGTCCCATGAGCTGGTGAAGGAGCATAGGGTGCGAGTGGCTACCTCGGACGGAGCGGAGCAGGTGATAATACTGGGCAACGGGGCGCTGAGGGTGTCCGCTTCGGAGCTGTTGGAGGAAGTCAGTGAGGCGGAGAAGGCGATACGGGATTATATTGAAAGAATGAGACTGCAAAAATGAATAAAACCGCCTTGTTATACTAATTCACATTAGAAAGTGTACAAAAATTCGAGCAAAAACTCGCGTATATGGTTTTTGCGAAGAATTTTTGTATACACTTTCAATGGTGAATTAGTATTAGGCGGCTTTTTACTTTTCAAGAATTGCCATGGCGCATTTTATGCCGTCAACTGCCGCTGACATTATGCCTCCTGCATAGCCTGCGCCCTCGCCGCATGGGTAAAGACCTTTCAGAGAGACGCTCTGGAGAGTGTCGTCACGGGTGAGGCGGACGGGAG
>JAFLUH010000025.1:0-23173 GCA_022508895.1 Oscillospiraceae bacterium | reverse complement strand
AGACCTTTCAGAGAGACGCTCTGGAGAGTGTCGTCACGGGTGAGGCGGACGGGAGAGCTGCTGCGAGTCTCGGGGCCTGTCAGGACTGCTTCGGGGTCAGCAAAACAGGAGATTTTTTTTGCGAAAAGAGGGAGCGCTTGCTTTATTGAGGATATGACGTAATCAGGGAGGTATTCGTGAGGATCGCAGTAGAATACACCGGGACGGTAGGTGGGAGTTACTTTGCCATAAGCGGTTTCTGCGGTCTGGTTCAGGAGCTTGCCTGCTGTGATGTATGGGGCTTGGTAGGTGCCCGTGAGGGCGTAGGCGGTGCGCTCTATTTTTTGCTGCATAAGGAAGCCGCCGAGAGGGGTGTCATCGGGAAAGTCGGAGGGAGTTACTCCCACTAAAACGGCGCTGTTGGCGTTTTTGCCGTCTCGGGCGTGATAGCTCATGCCATTGGTTACTACGGTTCCCTTTTCGGAGGAGGAGGCTACTACGCTGCCGCCGGGACACATACAGAAAGTATATACGCCTCTGCCGTTATCAAGATGCACTGCAAGACGGTAATCGGCAGGCGGCAGAAGGTGGAATGGAGCTTTTTCACCATACATACTGCGGTTGAGGTCGGATTGTAAATGCTCTATTCTCATGCCGACGGAAAAAGGCTTCGGAGTAAGCTCTATGCCTTTGTTCAGCAGTAGTTTGAAGGTGTCACGGGCGCTGTGACCTACCGCTAAAATCAAGCTGTCGGTTTCTATATCAAAAGCTTGCCCCTGCTTTTCATAGGTTACCCCGGTAAGGCGGTTCCCTTTTACAGCAATGTCTGTCAGCTTTGCGCCGAAGAATATTTCGCCGCCCAGAGACTTTATTTCCTCACGGAGGCTTTTTACTGTAGGGAGGAGGCGGTCTGTGCCGATGTGGGGTTTTGATTGGTATAGAATTTCGGGAGGTGCGCCGTGTTTCACAAGGTCGTGGAGTATCTGGGTTATCAGCGGGCTGCTTATGCCTGTTGTCAGCTTGCCGTCGGAAAATGCGCCTGCGCCGCCTTCACCGAACTGGATATTGCAGTTTTCGTCAAGCTCGCCGCCGCTTATGAATATGTCGGTTTTTTTACGGCGGGTGTCGGCGTCCTGTCCACGTTCAAGTACTATCGGATTTGCACCTGCTCTTGCGAGAGTTAAAGCGGCGAATATGCCTGCGGGACCGAAGCCTGCTATTACGGGGCGCTTGGAAAAGCGGGCTGTGGGAATTGCAAGAGGTGAGAAGGGGGTGTATCGCTCGCATTTGCCCGCTTTGAGGAGGACTTGCTCGTTGGGGAGTTCGGCGGCGATCGCAGCGACATAGTGAATATCAGATTTTTTGCGGGCATCTAAGGAGAGCTTCAGGAGTCTTATTGCTTTTATTTCGTCCGCACCACAGGAAAGCCGCTTTGCAGCGGTTGTTTTTATGGTTTCATCGGTGTATCTCAACGGTAAATTAAGATTATTGAGTTTTATCATTGCGGTTCCTTTTCAGATATTCTGCGCATGAGCGTCCTGCTTTTATTCCCGAGGCAAAGGCGAAGTGCAGATTGTATCCGCCGCAGTCGCCGTGAATGTCAAGTATTTCACCGGCGAAGAATAAACCGTTCATTTTGCGGGACATCAGAGCGTCGTCGATTTCACTGCCTTTTACGCCGCCTGCGGTGACTTGGGCGGAGGAAAAGTCGGTGGGGGGTGTCACGGTGAATTGCAGAGATTTTGCTGTTTTGGCAAGAGTTGTGATTTGCTGGTTTGTCAACTCGTTTGCGGAGAGATTGGCGGGGATTTTTGCTCTCTTTAGGAGGTATAGGGCAAGCTTGTAGTTGAAAATTCCTGTCAATGCGTCGGCTGCTGATAAGGCTTTGCGGGAATTTATGGCAGAGGTCAGCATTTGGGCGGTTTGCTCATTGGTGAAGTTGGGGAGAAGGTCGAGTTCCACTGTGGCTTGTCCGCCTGTGTATACTGAGGAAAGGTTGAAAATGCATATACCTGATAGGGCGGTTTTGGTGAACTGGACTTCGCCTTGCTCTGTACAGAGCGTTTTGCCGTTTTGGGTGAGGGTGGCAGTGCACTTGCAGCGGACGCCGTCAAGGGGCTTGGTTTTTTCCGCAGGAATGGGGCAAAGTGCGGGACGAAGTGGGGTTATTTCATGTCCAAGTGATTTTGCTAATGAGAGACCGCTGCCGTCGCTGCCGTGGACGGGAGAGGCATAGCCTCCGCCCGCTAATACTACGGTCTTGGCGGCAACGATGAGGTTGGGGGATTTGACGGTGAAGCCGTTTTTGTCAGGAATTATTTTTTCGCAGGAGGCGTCGGTAATAAGCTCGGCTCCTGCTTTTTCTGCGGCGAAGCGGAGAGCGTCAAGCACCGCTGCAGAGGTGTTGGAAAGAGGATAGATGCGCTCTGCGTCGTCGGTGACGGTGAATAAGCCTAACTGCCGAAGGAAAGGGCGGAGATCTGGAATCTCGTTTAGAAGCGCAGTCGGGTCGTAGGAGCCGTGGTAGCTGTGTGACGTTATGTTTTCGTGGCTAAGGTTGCAGCGGCCGTTGCCTGTGACAAGCAGCTTTTTTCCGGGGCGGGAAAGGCGTTCTAAAAGACAGATGCGTTTTGCCCCGTTTTCGGCAGCGGAAACTGCACAGGCAAGACCTGAGGCTCCTGCGCCTATTATGAGAATGTCACAGCTTTTTTCCATGGCGGACACCTTTCCTTATAATTGCAGATGTTTTTTCCAATAGCCTTTGAAATAAAAGTACAAAGCCAATGCCATTGACAACAGCCAGCCTACGGGCCATGACCACCATACTCCGATTACTCCCATAAAGCCTGATAGTACGAAAGCAAGTACCACACGAAGGAGAAGATCGGTAAAGGTGGACGCCATGAAGCACTTTATCACGCCTGCACCTCGGAGGATACTGTCGGCTACAAGCTTGGCGCAGACAGAAAAATAGAAAGGAGATATTATTGTCAGAAAGTCGGTGCCTGTGGAGATCACCAGATCTGTGGGTTCGTCTACAAACAGACCGACAAGCTGAGCACGGAAAAGGAGCATGACGATTATAACCGTTACCGCAATTATCTCGGACATTATTAAGCCGGATTTAAAGCCGCTTTTGACACGTTTTTCGTCGCCTGCTCCGATATTCTGGGCGGTGAAGTTGGCGAGACCGCCTGAAAGGGTGGTAAACATGGTGACCGCAAAGGTGTTGAGCTTTATCGCTGCGGTGTAGCCTGCGATCACGGCAGGGATATCAAAGCCGTTTATTATGCTTTGTATGAACAGGTTGCCTACGGAAACAAAGCTGTGCTGGAAAATACCGGGGACGGCAAGTCTCGATATTTTGCCGAGGATATAGGCGGAGAACGGTTTGGGTTTCTGAGGGGCTTCAAGTGCCTTGAGACGGAAAAACAGTATGGCAGTCGCCGCTATGGAGGCTATTCCCTGCGCTATCAGGGTGGCAAGGGCAAGACCGCCTACGCCCATGTCAAATGCCTGTACAAAAAGCAGGTCCAAGCCCACGTTGCCTAAAGAGGAGCATATCAGAAGCACTAAAGGCGTTTTTGAGTCGCCGAGAGAGGAGAAAACGCCTGTTGCTATATTATAGACAAAAAGAAAAACAAGACCCCATGTGTATATGCTGAGATAAGCTGCGGAATCGGTCATTATCTCGTCGGGAGTGTTCAGGGCTTTCAGCATCGGTTCGCAGAACAGGACGCCGATCAGGGTGAGCAGTATGCTTAAAAAGCCTATTGAGATGTAGGTGGTGCTTATGGCGGTTTTGGTTTCGGTGAGCTTCTTGCCGCCGAAAAACTGGCTTATCACCACTGATGCGCCTTGGGTGGAGCCCATGGCTATTGCCATGAAAATCATCGTTATGGGGTAGGAGGCGCCTACTGCCGCAAGAGCATTCTCTCCTACGCATCTGCCTGCAATAACGGTGTCGGCGATGTTGTAGAATTGCTGGAACATTGCGCTCAGCAGGAGGGGGAGACTGAAATTTATCAGTACCTTCCACGGTTTCCCCACGGTCATGTCGGTTATCATTTGTGCCGTTCCCTCTTTTGTTACTGCGTTTTCTTTCTGATGAGGTTATTATAATACATATTTGATTTTATGTAAAGGCGCAAAAGCAACAAAAAATCCCCCGTTGGAAAAGGGGATTTTTCATTTGTTGCTTGCGGCGGTTTTGTCGGCAATAAGACGGCTCATCAAATCAACCGCTTTCCTCCTCAGCTCGTTTACTGCTGAGGCAGGGACGGAAATGCCGTCGTCGACAGTGCAGGTTATTTCCCCTGCTGTGAAAACAGTGCCGCCCAGCTTGGACATTCTGTCGGTTATTTCTTCGACAGTGACAGGGCGGGTCTTGGCAGACTGAGGGATTGCGCCTGTTACCGTTGCTTGCAGGTCGCCGCAGGTTATCAGACAGGATATGGGGTGGTCTGCTTTGGCTTCTACCTGCATATCCGCTGTGAAACGTTTATAGGGCGCCCGATAGAGACTGCGGAGCTTTGACATGGCTTCTGCGCTGCCCTCGGCATCTTCTTTTGAACGAATTCCCTGCATTTTTTTGAAAGTGCCGTCGAAGTAGGACTTGGTGAAGCCGCTCCTGGAGAATACGGAGCGGAGCAGCTCGGTGTCTGTGGGTTTTCCGTCAAGAGAGGCTCGGCACTGGCTTACTGCGGCAGCGACGTATTCGGGGCGTTTCATTCTGCCTTCTATCTTTGCGGAGGTCACGCCTGCTGCTTCCAGCTTTTGAAGCTCGCCGATAAGGGAAAGGTCTTTCAGGGAGAGGACATTGCTGCGGTCGCCGCAGGTGTAGTCCAAGCGGCAGGGCTGGGCGCATAGGCCTCGGTTGCCGCTTCTGCCGCCTATTGCGGCGCTGAGAAGGCACTGACCGCTGAGACAGACGCACAGTGCGCCGTGAACGAATACCTCGGTCTCTATGTCTACGGTTGAGGTTATACGGGCTATTTCCTCGTAGGAAAGCTCTCTGGGGAGCACTACCCTGCTGAAGCCGTTTTGCTTGGCGAAAATGGCGCCGCATGCGGAAGTGACCGTCATCTGGGTGGAGGCGTGAAGCTTTAGTCTTGGAGCTGTTTGCTTTACAAGCTGAGCGACGCCTAAGTCCTGCACTATCACGGCGTCTGCGCCTGAATCGTCTGCCTGACGTATGGCTTTTTTCAGCTCCTCGGCTTCATCGTCGAAAAAAAGGGTGTTCAGGGCTATATAGACCTTTACGCCCTGCCTGTGGGATTTCTCCACTGCTCCGCACAGCTCCTCAAAGGTGAAGTTGGAGGCGTTTCTGCGGGCTGAAAATGACTTCATTCCGAGATATACGGCGTCCGCTCCCGTATTCAGTGCGGCTTCCAGGCTCTCTGCAGAGCCGCATGGGGCAAGTATCTCTAACATATCCTCATCTGTACATCTTCGGATTTTTCTTTTTCAAGCTCGGCGTTCTTTGCTTTCAGAGCTTCAAGCTCCTCATGCGCCTGTCGCAGCTCCTCCTCCTTTTTCTTTACATAAAGGTCGAAGCTTGCCTCATAATTGGAAAGGGTGGTCTGCATTTTTTCGTTTTCTCTTGTCTTTTCTTCAAGAAGCCTGTCCTTTTCGTCAGTGGTCTTTTCAAAGCCCTCTTTAAGTATCATTATTTCCAGCTCATGCTCCTCGGAAAGGTCTTTCAGCTTCTTCTCATGGTCGGCGGTCTCGGCGGCACGGCGCTGAGCCAAGGACTGCATTTCGGAGGAAATACGGGCAGAATCGGCTGATACCGTGGATAACTGTTCCTTTAAGGATGCGTTCTCGGTTTTAAGCCGGTGGTTGTCCTGTTCAAGGGTGTTGTCGGCGGCAAGGCGGAGCTGTTCCTCTAACCTGACGTTGGCGGAGTCAAGCTGAGCCTGAACTGCTTCAAGCTTCTTCTGAAGCTCCTCGGCGGATTCTATGTCCTTGCGGATTATGTTTTCAATGTCGCATATCAGTATCATCGCACCCATGGTGGTAAACTCTATCTCGCTCATTCCGCGTATTTTTCTGCCCACATAGGTTATGGTGTTTTCAAGCTGCTGCGCCAGCTTTACTATTTTTTCGGGGTTTTCATCTGTTTTGAGACTGTACTCCCGTCCGCATATCCTTACTGTTACCTTTTCCATATAGGTAAACCTTCCCTTCCTGATGGTTGCAGATTGTTCTGTTTTATATTATATACGATTTTTTTGAACTTTTAAAGGGGTTTTGGAAAAATTATCCTTGTTTTTTTATATTTTAGGTGATATAATTGAAAAAGTTATTGAAATTGATGTATACAGAGAGGGTTTTTGTTATGAAATTAGGTATGGTTGGACTTCCTAATGTGGGAAAAAGCACGCTTTTCAATGCGCTGACCAATGCAGGGGCGGAATCGGCAAATTATCCGTTCTGCACCATCGAGCCCAATGTGGGCATTGTCAGCGTTCCAGATAAGAGGCTGGACAAGCTGGCGGAGATGTACAATCCTGATAAGTTTACGCCTGCTACGCTGGAATTCGTGGATATTGCGGGACTTGTCAAGGGGGCTTCCAAGGGCGAGGGGCTGGGAAACAAGTTCCTCGGGGATATACGCGAGGTGGACGCTATCGTTCATGTGGTAAGGTGCTTTGAGGACGACAACATTATTCATGTGGACGGGTCTATCGGGGCTAAAAGGGATATTGAGACGATAAACCTTGAGCTTATTTTCAGCGACCTTGAGATATTGCAGAGAAGGCTCGATAAGGACAAGAAGCTGCTGAAGGGCGATAAAGGAATGCAGAAGGAGATAGATTTTCTGGAAAAGCTGGTCGCTCACATGGAGGGGGGCAACAGCGCACGCTCCTTTGATTTCAGTGAGGACGAGGCGGAGATACTTAAAACTATCCCCCTGCTGTCAAATAAGCCTGTCATTTATGCCGCCAACATGAGCGAGGCGGATTTTACGGGGGATATAAACAATAATGCGCAGTATAAGGCAATATTGGAGATCGCCGAGGCGGAAAACAGCACGGTGCTGCCTATCTGCGCCCAGATAGAGGCGGAGATAGCGGATATGGACAAGGAGGACAGGGATATGTTCCTTGCCGACCTGGGGCTGGAGGAAAGCGGGCTGAACCGTATCATCAGCAAGGGGTATTCACTGTTGGGCTTGATCTCGTTTTTGACTGCGGGACAGCAGGAAGTCAGGGCATGGACTATCACTAACGGCACTAAGGCTCCACAAGCGGCAGGTAAGATACACACCGACTTTGAGAAAGGTTTTATTAGGGCTGAAGTGGTGGCTTATGACGATCTGGTGGCTTGCGGAGGCATGACGGGAGCTAAGGAAAAAGGACTTGTCAGGCTGGAGGGTAAAGAGTATGTGATGAAGGACGGCGACGTGGTGTTGTTCAGATTTAATGTGTGATTTCTTGTGAAATTGCACAAAATGATACTTTTTTCTTTTACGGTTATGTTCACTTTGTCAATTTGTTAATCACCGTTTTGTTAGAATATCCAAAATTTATTAAAAATCCAAAATGTTATTGACAAAATTGCCAAAAAGATGTATAATCCAAGTAAGCTAAATCTAAATTTGATTTACTTATTTTTTAGTTGTCTCCTTTCTTTTGTTCTACACATTTATCATTTCAGTTGGGAACCTCTGTTGGGGTTCCGTTTTTTTGTGCTTTTTTTCTGAAAGCTATGGAAATTTTGGGCAGAATGTGCTATACTAAATCAGTTAGCATTAAATTCCAGAAAGGATTTTTTCTATGCAGAATAAATTTCAGCGGCGTGAAATCGGAAAAGGCATTTATTTCAGCCGTATAACCGACCCACGATTCAAGCTCAACCTTATTTCGGTGCGCTTTCTGGCTCCTATCTCAGAGGAGACGGCTTCGGAAAACGCAGTGGTGGGAGGTATTCTTACCAAGTCCTGCCGTAAGTATCCTACCTTTGCTATACTGAATAACAAGCTCTCCTCGCTGTATGCGGCGAAGCTGGGGTGCCGTCTGTCAAAGGTGGGCGACGCTCAGAGCATTGCTGTTTCCGTTGCCTGCATCGATAATAAGTATGCGCTAGAAAACGAGAATGTAAATGACGAGGCGGCGGATATTTTGATAGACTGTCTGTTCGACCCGCTGCTGGAAAACGGGGTGTTTGCCGAAAAGACCACGGCGCTGGAGCGTCAGGAGCTTATCGACGATATAGAGGCGGAGCTGAACGATAAGCAGGCTTATGCAAATCATAAGGCTGATGAAATAATGTATAAGGGAGAGCCTGCGGCGGTAAGGTCGCTGGGAAGCGTTAAGCAGGCTAAGCTTATTACGGCTAAGAGCGCTTATAATGCGTATCAGAGGTTGCTGACACATTGCAGGATAGAGATAATCTGCGTGGGGTGCAGCGATTTCGAGGCTTCACGGAAGAAGCTGGCTGAGGCGTTTGCAAGGCTGAGCAGAGAGGAGATATTCCCCTGCGGTTCTCAGTACAGCCCGCTGAAGGAGACTGAGGCGCTGGTGACGGAAAAGCTGTCCGTCACTCAGAGCAAGTTGGTGCTGGGCTTCAAGACGGATTGCAGGAATATACCCGCATTGCAGATAATGAGCGCTATTTACGGCGGGACTACTACCTCAAAGCTGTTTATGAACGTGAGGGAGAAGATGTCGCTGTGCTATTACTGCTGGTCCTCTGTCAGCCGTACCAAGGGGGCGCTTACCGTGGCAAGCGGGGTGGAGAATGAAAATCTGGAAACCGCAAAGAATGAGATAATCGCACAGCTTGACGCTATGAAAAACGGAGATTTCACCGACGAGGATATCGAGTATGCCAAAATGTACCGCCGCAATCATCTGAAAACCTTTAACGACGGAATCTCCTCTATGGAGGCTTGGTATTTTACGGGTATTTACAACGACGATATAAAGACGCCTGAGGAAGCCGTTGAAGAAGATAACAAGGTGACACGGGAGGAGATAATCGAGGCGGCTAAGTCGGTAAAGCTGGATTCCGTTTACATTCTCACTTCAGATGATAAGGAGGACTGAGCATGAGTTATCAGAGAGAGATCGTTGAAAATCCCAAGATAGGGGAAAAATATATCAGAATAAAGCACCCCAGCGGCTGCACTATATGCCTTTACCCCATGGAGAGCTACAGCAGTGCTTATGCCTTGTTCGGGACTAATTACGGGTCGGTCGACACCACCTTCAAGACTGACGAGGACGAGGATTTTATCGTGGTGCCTGAGGGTATTGCACATTATCTTGAGCATAAGCTGTTTGAAAATGACGAATGCGACGCTTTTGAGCTTTATGCCAAGACGGGAGCTAACGCAAATGCCTTTACCAGCTTCGATAAGACGGCTTATCTGTTTTCCTGTTCGCAGAAGTTCGAGGAGAATTTAGAGATACTGCTGAATTTCGTGCAGGAGCCTTATTTCACCGACGAAACGGTGCAGAAGGAGCAGGGCATAATCGGGCAGGAGATAAAGATGTATCAGGACGACCCGGGGTGGAGAGTGTTCTTTAACGGACTGCAGGCGGTGTACCACAACAATCCCGTAAGGATAGATATTGCGGGAACGGTGGAGAGCATTGCGCAGATAAATAAGGAGCTGCTCTATCGCTGCTATAATACGTTTTATAATCTCAACAATATGGTGTTGTCCATCGCAGGTAATTTTGACGTGGAGAAAACTCTGGAAATA
The DNA here is from genome assembly GCA_022508895.1 of Oscillospiraceae bacterium. Classification (GTDB taxonomy): domain Bacteria; phylum Bacillota; class Clostridia; order Oscillospirales; family Ruminococcaceae; genus Ruminiclostridium_E. The sequence goes on along the minus strand of JAFLUH010000025.1, from coordinate 13,479 downwards.
TGCGACAGGCTGCTGAAAAGCTCGCCTGACCACAAGCTGGAGAAGATAATTCCCGACGAGCCTTATGAGGTGAAGGAAAAGTCCATCACTACCAAGCTGTCCTGCGCTCAGCCTATGTTCAATATCATGTACAAATTCCCAAAGATGACTAATAAAGAGGCGGCAAGGGCTTATATAGTGTACAACAATCTGCTGGAGACCTGTCTGGGACGGACTTCCAAATTCTACACCGAGCTGTATGAGCAGGGGCTGATAAACGATACCTTCAATGTGGGAGTGTTTAACGGCAGAGGGTTCTTCGTGGGAGTTATAGACGGGGAGTCCAAGGAACCGCAGATAGTTATGGACAGAGTGAACAGCGAGCTGAAGAGACTGAGGACGGATAAGCCTGACAGACAGGAATTTGAAAATATCAAGAAGCGCACCTATGGCGAGCTGCTGGCGTCCTTCAACAGCGTGGAGAGCGTTGCCTCTTCCCTGCTGTCGTCGGAAATGGCGGGGCTTTCCATCTTTGAATATATCAGCATTGCGGCTGAGGTGACCTATGAGGATATTATCAAGGCGCTGGAGGATATGGATATAGATAACTCCTGCATTTCGGTGGTAGAGCCAGTTTAAGAAAGGAATTACTTCTATGCACCTTCTCAAGGAATCTATCGAATTTCCCAATCTGTTTTCCGGTGACATCGAGGTGAGCCGTGTGGCGTTTACTCTGTTCGGAAAAGTAGATATTTACTGGTACGGTATCCTTATTGCCATAGGCGTTGTACTGGCTTTCTCCTATGCAATGAAAATGGCTAAGAAATTCGGACTTATTGCGGACAATGTTTTCGATACGGCTTTTATTTCGGTCATTGCGGGATTTATCGGGGCAAGGGCTTATTACTGCATTTTCTATAATCTGATGAACCCCGAATCGGAAAACAAGTACAATATAATTACTATGTTCACAAAGATCCATGACGGCGGACTGGCTATTTACGGCGGAGTTATCATAGGCGTTATTACGGCGCTTATCGTTTGCAGGATAAAGAAGTCGCCGCTGCTGCCGCTGCTGGATCTGGCGGCTCCTGCCTTTCTTATCGGACAGGCTATAGGAAGATGGGGCAACTTTATCAATCAGGAGTGCTACGGTGCGCCTACGGCAGGAAGCCTCCCTTGGGGCATGACGGGTACTACGATTGCGCTGGATCCTATCGTTGTCGCAGCGCAGACCGGCAATACGGAGCCTGTGCTGGTTCACCCATGCTTTCTTTATGAGAGCCTGTGGTGTGTTGTGGGGCTGCTGCTGATACACTTTGTGGGCAGACGGGTCAGGAAGTTTGACGGCGAGGTGTTTTTGTACTACGTTTTGTGGTACGGGGCAGGTCGTGGCTGGATAGAGGGACTGAGGACGGACAGCCTTTATGCGGGATCGCTGAAGGTGTCGCAGGTCATCGCCATTGCCTCTGCAGTGCTGGCGGTGATAATGATAGTTTATTTCAGGATAAGCGCCGCAAAATCTGAAAAGGCGCTTTATGCTGATACTGAACTCAGCAAGGAAAGATTAGAGGCGTTTGCAAAAAAGCAGGTGCTGGAAAAGGAAAATGCGGCTGCCAAAAAAGCTATGAAAGAAGCGGAAAAGGTTATGAAGGCGGCTAAGGCTCCCAGTATTTTGGGGGACGACGAGAACGAAAATAACGACGACAACAGTAACGACTGATTATCGGGAAAGGATATTTTTATGCAGCTTATTGACGGAAAAGCGGTTTCTCAGGCGGTAAAGGAACGTGTGAGGGACGAGATAGCCCAAAAAGGGCTGAAGATCGGGCTGGCAGTGGTCATTGTGGGAAATGATCAGGCGAGCAGGGTGTATGTGAACAACAAGAAGAAGGCCTGCGAGTTCTGCGGGATAACCTCTTATGAGTATGCGCTGCCGGAGGAGACTACCGAGGAGCAGCTGCTGGAACTGGTGGATACGCTGAACGGGGACGGCAAGGTGAACGGGATACTTGTGCAGCTGCCGCTGCCGAAGCATATCGACGAGAAGAAGATAATCGAGCATATAAGTCCTATGAAGGACGTGGACGCTTTCCATGCAGTTAATGTAGGGCGGATAATGATTGGGGATTATGCGTTTCTGCCTTGTACTCCTGCGGGGGTAATGGAGCTTATACATTCTACGGGGACCGAGGTCTCGGGGAAGGAATGCGTTGTTATAGGACGCTCCAATATCGTGGGGAAACCTATGGCTATGCTTTTGCTGCATGAGAATGGGACTGTTACCGTTTGCCATAGCAGGACTAAGGACCTTGCCGAGGTTTGCAGAAGGGCTGATATTTTAGTATCTGCGGTGGGACGTGCAGGGTTTGTTACTGCGGATATGGTGAAGGACGGGGCTGTGGTGATAGACGTTGGAATGAACAGGAATGCCGAGGGCAAGCTGTGCGGAGATGTGGACTTTGACAGTGTTGCGCCTAAGTGCAGCTTTATTACGCCTGTACCGGGCGGGGTGGGTCCTATGACTATCGCTATGCTGATGGAAAACACACTCAGAGCCAAGAAGCTCCAAAGCTGATGAAGAAAGGACAGTCGCCCCTTTTTACGGGGATAATTCTTTGCCTTGCAGGTGTTTACCTTGCGGTTTATTTTTCGCTGAACGGTATGTGGAACGCCGGAACGGTCATTGCTATGTTTTTGATAGCAGGGCTGGCGGCGTTTCAGTTTGTGATATACTTTAAGTTTTTTAAGGTAGACATGGACAATAAAAAGAAAAAGAAGCGGAGGTGAGTACATAGTGGAGCTTTGGGACGTTTATGATGCGGACAGGCAGCTGACGGGAAAAACGATGGTGAGGGGCGAAAGCTTTGAGGAAGGAGCTTATCACATTGTTGTACACGTTTGCGTTTTCAACAGCGAAGGAAAGATGCTGATACAGCAGAGACAGCCTTTTAAGCACGGCTGGCCGGATATGTGGGACGTTACCTGCGGCGGAAGCGCCGTTAAGGGCGAGACGAGCAGGGACGCTGCGCATCGGGAGCTGCTGGAGGAGATCGGGATAGATATTGATTTCAGTGACAGCAGACCTGATATGACCGTTAATTTTGAGCATGGGTTTGATGATATTTATATTGCCAAAAAGGATATTGATATAAGCACCTTGAAATTGCAATATGAAGAAGTTAAGACGGTTAAATGGTCAGACTGTGAGGAAATACTTTCGATGATAGACAACGGGGAGTTTATTCCCTACTATAAGAATTTTATCTCTCTGCTGTTTGATAAGAGAAAAGGTGGAAAAGGATGTATTGAAAATAAGATGGAGACCGTCGTTAAGCAGTTTGAGGAGCTGACGGTGGAGGAGCTTTACGAGATACTGAGGCTGAGGTCTGAGGTATTTGTCGTTGAGCAGGACTGTGTTTATCAGGATATTGACGATAAGGATAAGGGAGCCTGGCATGTCTTTCTGAGAGATGATGACGGGCTGGAGGCTTATCTGAGAGTTTTGGATAAGGGAGCTGCTTTTGAGGAGGTCTCTGTTGGGAGAGTTGTCACAAAAAAGAGAGAGCAGGGGTTTGGGAAAAAGATTATGGAAGCGGGAATAAAGGTCGCTGCGGAGAAGCTTGGGGCGGATAAGATACGGATAGTGGCACAGAGCTACGCTGAGGGGTTCTATAAGAAGATGGGATTCGTTACCGTGTCGGAGGAGTTTATGTATGACGGTATTCCGCATGTTTATATGGTTTGGGAGAAGAAGTAGGTTTGTACATAATAATACCGCCGAGGGTCAGTTCGGCGGTATTTGTGTGTTATTTCGCTACGCACATCCAGCAGCCTTCAGCGCCTATGCCGTCGGCGGGTGGGGTGAGGATGTTTTGCTTTATAAGTTCCTCGACCAACAGGTCGATCATGGGCAGACCTGCAAGGTCGTTTGCGAATTTCCATTCTCCAAGGAGATAATCGGGAACAGCGTTTTTTATCAGGTCGGCGACTTTTCGGGCGGTTTCCTCCGCTATCTCTTCAAAATAGCCATTTGACAGTTTCCAGCTGATGTCATGCAGTCTGCTGCTATCTTTCATATCGCTGACAAGTATCTTTGTGTAGAGGGTTTTGCCGTCACGGTACAGATAACCGCATTCTATGGCTTTTGCTGCATGTTCTTTTTCGGCTTCGGTGAGGGTATCTGCGTCAAGACCGTTTATTGAGCGGATAGCAAGCTGTAGCTGCGGGTCGGCTGAAACATTAAGACCACAGGCAAAATGCTGTTTTATACGCTTGATGTAAATGTTGGAAAGACTTATGTGAGAATAGCCGCACACATTATAGGCATCGACACCGTCATTTCCTCCGCCGTAATATTTTCCTGTATCAACAAATCCGAAAACATGGAAATCACGTTTGGTTTCTTCTATATCTGCAAAGTATTTCTCGGACAGTATCCTGTAAACATTTTTGCCAAAACTGTATCCTATAACATTTATCTGCTGCCAGAGGATAAGGTTCAGGTCAACCTTTTTATTAAGGTAGGGGAAAGCAAGATATTCCTCTTTATGCTGTTCTATGAAATCGGAAATTATCTGAGAAACGGCGGGAATGTGTTCAGTGTAAATCGCATGAGCTTTCTCAATAGTCTCTTTGTCAAGAAGGATAAAGTTTATTGCATATCTGCCGTTTTCAAGGCGGCGGAGCAGACCGTATTTGCCGTTTTCACCGTTTGTCAGTATTTCAAGCTCCTCCTCAACGTATACGGTTGGCACGTTCAGTTCTTCGGCTATTTCTGCGGCGGTGCGGGGCTTTTGGCGACAGAGCCAAATTACATGCTTGGAGAATTGTCTTGTGCATACGTTTCTTGGGTCTGACCATAAAGGATTGCCGTTGCCCCAAATTTCGTAATCCATTTTGTCAAGGAATACAGGTTTATTGTTAGTTTGCGTCATTTCTTCTACCTCTTTTCGTATTTTTTGTCTTGCCGAAAACAGTCTTTGACGAATTGCAGTTTCGCTGGTGTTCAGGCGGTGGGCAATTTCCGCCGTGGATAAGCCGTCTATGTAGAACATTATCATGGCTTCACGGTATGACTTTGTCAAGAAGGAGATACGGCGATATACTGCGGTGATAAGCTCGCCGCTGTAGTCGTCCTCGGGGTCGTCGGCGGCGATTTGCTCTAACTTTTCCGTTGGATCGCCTTCGTAGAGCATATCTGCGTTAAGGCGACGGGATTTGGAAAAGTCGGCGTAGACGTTGCGGGCGATACGCCAGATGAAGGCATAGGGGTTGGTTACGTCGCCATCGGTGTTGGCGGCTTTCAGCAGGGCGTATACTATGTCTGAGCATAGGTCCTGTGCCTGCCAGCTGTCGTTGGTGCCGGAGTAGCAGAAGCCGTACAGCTTTTCCAGCAGCTCTTCGTCAATGAGTTTCAGCAATTCTTGTTTTTTCATGGGTTTCTCCAAAGCAGTTGATCGATCTTGCTTTCGTGTATATAGTCTGTGGGGAATGGGGATTGTTAGGTGGGTTTGAAAAAATATTTGTATTTTATTATACCTATTATAACACACTCTTGGATTCCTGTATAGATTCAGGCCTATCCCACACATGGGCTGAGGTAATGCGGAGAGGCTTCTCCTTCAGTGTATACTCATATGACTCTTCCATCATCTTGACGAAGCTTTCGGGGTAATTCCCTTTTCTGACTACCTCCAGGAAATATTTTGCCTTTTGAACCCGAATGCGCTTCACATCAAGACCTTTGGGGACAACGTAGACAGCGTCGTATCCGTCGGGCTTGCCAAAGGCTGAAACGGTCTCAACAGCGAAATAGCAGGAATTTTTTGCATAATAGCTGTTCAGCTCGATATTGCGCAGGCAAAGCTCGCTGATTTTTGCAGGGTTTTGTCTGTTTAAGACCACGCTGACGGGAGAATGCTCCGCAAAGGAATTTCTCAGTTCAAGACAGGAAAGAGGACGTTCGCCCTTGCTGAAGTACCCACCCGTTGAGGGATCGAGGGCGATCCACTTTTCACGCCACCTGTCGTAGATTTCGGTGACTACATGGTTGTCCATATCATAAGGGGAATTCGGAAACATCCACACCCGACGGGCATAAATTCCCAGCGCAAGGCAGCACTCCGCCAGTATTTTGGCTTTGTTCACGCAGTTGATGCCAAGCTCCGGCTTTTCAAAGCAATAATCCAGCAGAGCAAGCGAATTGCAGGGGACGCTGTTGTCAAAATCGCTTACGTGTTTCAGCCGTGGAGCAAGCCACCGGCACAGCCGCAAGGCATGTTCAAAATCGCCTCCCCTTCCTGCCGTCTTTTTTAAAGGATAGCGTTTTTTCAGCTCCGAATACTCCGGACAGTCAAAGTCATAGAGCAGAGTGACGGCTTCGCCTTCCTCAAATGACGGCTGGTTAAACAAAATTCCGCAGTAAATGTCCAGAAGCCGGCTGTTTAAGTCCTGTGTTTCATGCTTATTCATAAAAAAACCTCACTTTCATGTGTATAGTCTGTTGGAAATCGGATTTGTTAGGTGGATTGTGAAAATATTTTTCCGATACTCGGCACAATATAAATGCAAAATACGCAAAAATTTATTTAAAAGGTGTTGACAGAGGGGGAAAAATGTGCTAAAATAATTTAGCCGCTTGTGTAGGGCTTTTTTAAGTGTGCAATTTTTGGATTGCACCGCCTTTCTCCAAAGAGGGAGATAGGGGTTCGACTTCCCCCGGGGAGCAGGTCCTGCTCTTGAACACAGCGAGTTATACGAAAGAAGGTAAATATTTATGTACGCAGTTATTGAGACGGGCGGAAAGCAGTACCGTGTATCCGAGGGCGACGTTATTTTCGTCGAGAAGCTCGGAGTTGAGAGCGGTGAGGTCAAGTTCGACAAGGTGGTTCTTGTAGGCAAGGACGACGGAGCAGTTGTGGGCGCTCCTTATGTAAGCGGCGCAAGCGTTACCGCTTCCCTGCTGAAGAACGGCAAGGGCAAGAAGATCCACGTTTTCACCTACAAGCCCAAGAAGAGCTCCAAGAGAGCTATGGGTCACAGACAGCCCTACAGCCAGGTAAAAATCGAGACCATCAACGCATAAGACAATGGTCAAGGCAAGCTTTTACCGCAAGAACGGCTTGTACTGCGGGTTCATTGTTTCGGGACACGCAGGCGGGCGGTACGGCACCGATATTGTTTGCGCAGGAGTAAGCTCGGCAGTTATGCTTACCGTGAATACTGTGACAGACTTTCTGGTGGCTGACGCTTCTATTAAGATCAAGGAAAATGCGGTGGGACTGAGGCTGAATAAGCCTGAAGCAGACGAGACGGCAAGGGCTGTGGTCTATTCGCTGAAGGAGCATTTGCAGATGCTTGCACGGGAAAACGGCGGTATAAACGTTGTTATCAAGGAAATATAATTCGGAAAGGAAGAAATTATCATGTTGAATTTAAGTTTGCAGTTTTTCGCACATAAAAAAGGTATGGGTTCCACCAAGAACGGTCGTGACAGCGAGTCCAAGAGACTGGGTGTTAAGCGCTCCGACGGTCAGTTCGTGCTGGCAGGAAATATTCTGGTAAGACAGCGTGGAACTAAGATCCACCCCGGCAATAACGTAAGGAGAGGCTCTGATGATACCCTGTTCGCCGTTATCGACGGTAAGGTAAAGTTCGAGCGTCTTGACAAGGATCGCAAAAAGGTAAGCGTTTACGCTGACTGAAAATAACATATCGGGCGGATTAAAACTCCGCCCTTATTGTTTTGTCCGAATGTGAGGGCTTATGTTCGTCGATATCGTTAAAATTTCACTTAAAGCCGGTGACGGCGGCAATGGAGCAGTGAGCTTCCACCGTGAAAAATATGTGGCTGCGGGAGGCCCCGACGGGGGCGACGGCGGCCGTGGGGGAAGTATACTGTTCCGTGCAAACGATAATCTGTCTACGCTGATAGATTTCAGGTATAAGAGAAAATATGCGGCGGAAAACGGGCAGAACGGACGTGGGAACCGCTGTACTGGAAAATCTGCGCCTGATACCGTTATCGATGTTCCCAGAGGGACTGTCATAAAAGACAGCGAAACGGGAAGGATAATTGCGGATATTTCGGGAGACGAGCCTGTGGTCATCGCTAAAGGCGGCGCAGGCGGCAGGGGGAATATGAACTTTGCTACGCCTACAAGACAGGTGCCGAGATTCGCTAAGCCGGGTGTTCCGGGAGAAAAGCTGGACGTTACGCTGGAGCTGAAGCTGCTGGCAGATGTGGGACTGGTGGGTTTTCCCAATGTGGGGAAATCAAGCCTTATAAGCGTTGTAAGTGCGGCTAAGCCTGAGATAGCAAACTATCATTTCACTACGCTCTCCCCTGTGCTGGGAGTTGTAAGCGTTCATGAGAAATCCTTTGTTATGGCGGATATTCCCGGGCTTATTGAAGGAGCAAGCGAAGGTATAGGCTTAGGTCACGCATTTCTGAGGCACGTTGAAAGATGCCGGCTTATTGTTCACGTCGTCGATGTGTCGGGGTCTGAGGACAGAGACCCCAAAGAGGATTTTGAAAAGATAAATCTTGAGCTTGCCAATTTCTCGGCAGAGCTGGCGGAAAGACCGCAGATAGTGGCTGCCAATAAAGCGGATATGGCGAGCGAGGAACAGATAAGTAATTTTAAGGATTTTATCGAGGAAAAGGGGCTTCCCTGCTTCGTTATTTCGGCGGCTACCACCATGGGTACCAAGGAATTGGTGGAGGCTGTTGCGGCTAAGCTGGACGAATTGCCGCCTGTTGTCAGGTTTGAGGCACAGCCGCTGTCACGGGCGGAGATAGACGAATTTGAAAGAGAAAAACACTCCTTTAAGGTGGAGAAGCTGGACGAAGGACTGTTTGAGGTCACGGGGCAGTTTTTGCTGCCTATTTTGCAGACGGTGGATATGGAGGATTACGAGAGCCTTCAGTATTTGCAGAGAGTGCTGCGGTCAAGCGGGATAATAGACGAGCTTGAGCGGCAGGGCGTGCAGGAGGGCGATACGGTTTCCATATATGATTTTGAGTTCGATTATGTAAGATAGCTATGGAGATATTGACTAAAGAAGAAGCAAGAGGGTACAGTCCTGCTGCGCTGGCGTTTTATGGGGACTGCGTCTGGGAGATACTTGTAAGACGAAAGCTGCTGGGAAAAGGAAATGCTCCCTCTGCTAAGCTGCATAAGCAGTCGGTGGAGCTGGTAAGGGCTTCCTTTCAATCTCGGGCGGCGGATATTATTGAAGGGCTGCTGACTGAGGAGGAAGCGGATATCATGAGGCGGGGCAGGAATGCCACGGGGCTCTCTGTGCCTAAGTCAAGTACGCCGAAGGAATATCACCGCGCTACGGGATTCGAGGCGCTTTTCGGGTTTTTGTTCCTTGTAGGAGAATTTGAAAGAGCGGAAACGCTTTTTGAGGTAATATGGAATGAAAGAGAAAAAGATAAAAGAGAAAAGGGTTAAGGAAAAAAAAGTCAGAAAAAAAAGTAAGCTGAGAGCCGATACCGTGCTGCACAGCAATAATAAAGTGCTAAGATGGATAGTGGATATAGTTCTGGTAATATTGGGAGCAGGACTGTATTCCGTCGGGCTGCACTGCTTTGCTACACCCAATGATATCGCATCGGGAGGCGTAGGCGGTATTTCCATCATTATCAGTGAGCTGATAGGACATAACATAGTAGGTATTTTGTACGGTGCGATAAATGTGCCGCTTATCATTATCGGACTTATTTTCCTTGGCAAAAAGATGATGATAAAGACGGTCATCAGCGTTGCAGTGATAACGGCAGCCACTGACTACCTGCTTCCCTACCTTAATGTTCCCGTGTATTCCGAGGGCGATAAAATTCTGGCGGCGCTGTTCGGCGGCATCTTCTTCGGCGTGGGAATGGGGCTTGTGTATCTGAGAGAGGGTACTACGGGCGGTACGGATATTATCAACAAGCTGATAAACAGGAAATTCCCGCATTTCAGTATGGGAGTTATAATGATGGCGACGGACGCTGTCGTCATTATGACTTCGATGGTAGTTTTCAGAAGCATTGAAGCGGGTCTGTATTCCATAATATCCATATTTGTTGCAAGCAAGGTCATGGATGTGATACTGTACGGCAGCTTTGAGGGAAAGATGCTGCTGATATTCAGCGACAGATATGAAACTATAACCGAATTTATCATGAATTCGCTGGAAAGAGGCGTTACCTTGCTGGACGGCGAAGGGGGATACTCCAGAGCCGAAAAGCACGTTATCTGCTGCGCAGTACACAAGAATGAGTACTCGAAGGTCAAACGCAAGGTGAAGGAGATCGACCCTAATGCGTTTATTATAATAACCAATGCAGGCGAAGTCCTCGGTATGGGCTTTCACGACAATGCATAAAGGAAAGGAGAAAATATCATGTCAGGACATTCCAAATGGAGTACCATCAAGAGAAAAAAGGGTGAAAAGGACGGTGCAAGAGCCAAGATTTTCACCAAGATCAGCCGCGAGATAATCGTTTGTATCAAGGAGCACGGGGCTGACCCTTCAAGCAACTCCAAGCTGGCGGCGCTTATTACCAAGGCTAAGGCAAACAATATCCCCAATGACAATATCGACAGGCTCATCAAGAAAGCCGCAGGCGAGGGGGATAAGAATAACTACGAAAACTGCGTTTACGAGGGCTATGGACCTAACGGCGTGGCGGTCATCGTGGACTGCCTTACCGATAACCGCAACCGTACTGCGGGCGAGGTGCGGCATTATTTCGACAAGTACGGCGGAAATCTTGGGACTACGGGCTGCGTAAGCTTTTTGTTCAGCCTGAAGGGTATCGTCGTGCTGGATAATGAGGACGAGGATATCGACGAGGACAAGGCTATGGAGGATATCCTTGAGGCAGGCGGCGACGATTTCTCCTTTGAGGAGGGATGCGTGGAGATCACTACCGATCCCAACAGCGTCGGTGAGGTCGCGGAAAAGCTGACGGGAATGGGATATAAGGTGGTTTCGGCTGAGGCTGAGCAGGTGCCCTCCACCTATGTCAAGCTGACCGACGAGGAGCATATCAAGAAGATGGGACTTCTTCTGGAGGCTCTGGACGACAATGACGACGTGCAGAATGTCTGGCATAACTGGGAGGAGGAGTAATTCCCTGCTGCCTGTTACATAAAATAGCCGCCGACTTTTGAGGTCGGCGGTGTTTTATTTTTGGTCGTGCCATACGTCTATCTCCTCCCTGCTTGGAGGCTCGAAAAGGGTATTGCATTTATTAAGCAAGCCTTCGTCTACAAAATAATCTGTGGACTCGCCGTTCCGGACGGCTCGGTTTCTGTATTCTATGTTTTTTGAACGTTGTTCAGGAGATGTGTCCATGTAGTGCCATTCGTAGGGAATGTTGAGAGATTTAAAATAATTTGACGTGCTTTGTCGGTCGGATTTTCTCCAGAAGCCCCAGTCTAAAATTATACTTGTACCGTGTTCAATTATTTCGGCGGCTTTTTTCAGTAGGAAGGAATGGATTCTTTTTGCCATTTCATCGTGGGCTGAGCCGAGATTTTTTTGGAAAAGGTCGTTCTCTATCTCGTCGCAGGAGAGGATAACAGCGTTATTTTCGGTGGAAAGCTGCTTGGCAAGATAGGTCTTGCCAGTGCATATATTTCCGCAGATAAGATAGGCTTTGGGTTGGTGTTCCTTTGTCATTGCAGGTCTCCTTGGTGCTTTTAAATAGCGGTTCCTTCTATTGAACAGTGTTTAATAGAAGGAACCGCTATAGTGTAAAAGTGTTGGTGAGCTTTTATACGGATAGAATAATAAATTGTACAGTGTTCAATATATTGAAACGGTTGGTTGTGATCGGGAGTTTCATTGTATTGACGAATGTGCGCTTACTCTAACGTTCTGACTTGCTGCTCATTCTGCCGTTTTAACTTACAGCTTATTCTACCGTTTTGATGTGAAGTTCCTCAAGCTGAGCATTGTCTACAGCAGAGGGGCACTCGGACATAAGCTCGCTGGCGTCCTTTATCTTGGGGAAGGCTGTTACGTCACGGAGATTCTCTGCGCCGCAGAGAAGCATGGAGAGACGGTCAAGACCTATTCCCATTCCGCCGTGAGGAGGAGCGGCGTATTTGTATGCGTTTACCAAGAAGCCGAATTTGGCTTCTATTTCTTCATTTGTTAAGCCGAGAGCCTTGAACATTTTCTCCTGAAGCTCGGAATCGGTTATTCTGATGGAGCCGCTGCAAAGCTCGGTGCCGTTGAGGACAAGGTCGTAGGCTTTTGCAAAGACCTTTTCGGGGTTGGTTTCAAGATAGGGCAGGCACTCGTCGTTGGGCATGGTGAAGGGGTGGTGCATTGCGTCCCAGTTCCCTGTTTCCTCGTTGTACTCGAAGAAGGGGAAGTCGGTTATCCAGAGGAAGCTGAAGCCCTCGGGAATTATTTCGAGCTGCTTTGCGACTTTCAGGCGGAGTGCGCCGAGGACGGGGAGAGTCACTTTGTTCTTGTCGGCGATTATGAAGGCTACGTCGCCTTTTTCGCAGCCTAACTGCTTCATTATTTCTTCAAGCTCGCCTTCCGCCATGAATTTTCCGAAGGAGCAAGTGGGGGCTTCCTCTACCCAGCGAATGTAGGCGAGGCCTTTTGCGCCTATTCCCTTGATGTACTCGGTGAGCTTGTCTATTTCTTTGCGGGTCAATGTGGCTGCGGCGTTTTTGGCTACTATTCCTCTTACGCTGCCGCCGCTCTGAACCGCTCCTGAAAATACCGAGAAGCCGCTGTTTTCAACAAGCTTGCTGATGTCGGTTATGGTCATGCCGAAGCGAATGTCGGGCTTGTCGGAGCCGTACTTTTCCATTGCGTCGTTGTATTTCAGGCGGGGGAGAGGAGTTTCTATGTCCTTGTCAAGCACCTCTTTCATAAGGCGCTTGATAAGTCCCTCACCGATGGCTAAAATATCGTCTACCTCAACAAAGCTCATTTCCATGTCTATCTGGGTGAACTCGGGCTGACGGTCGGCACGCAGGTCCTCGTCACGGAAGCAGCGGGCAAGCTGGATATAGCGGTCAAAGCCGGATATCATCAGGAGCTGCTTGTATATCTGAGGGGATTGTGGGAGTGCGTAGAATTTGCCTTGGTGGATACGGGAGGGGACAAGGTAGTCACGGGCGCCCTCGGGGGTGGACTTCATCATCATGGGGGTCTCTATCTCGATGAAGCCGTTTTCGTAGAAGTAGTCACGAGTCACCTTGGCTATCTTGGAGCGGCGTATCAGATTGTCCTGCAAGGTCTTGCGGCGCAGGTCAAGGTAGCGGTATTTAAGGCGCAGCTCCTCGTTTACGTTGGTGTTGTCGGTTATCTCAAAGGGCGGGGTCTGGGCTTTGGAGAGAATGCGCAGGTCGTTTACCAGAATCTCAACGCCGCCTGTTTTTATTTCGGTGTTTACGCTTTCACGGCTTCTGAGCAGACCCTTTGCCATGAGGACAAATTCGCTTTTTACGGTTTTGGCTTTGGCGAATACTT
>JAFLUH010000024.1:25462-28139 GCA_022508895.1 Oscillospiraceae bacterium | reverse complement strand
TAAACAAACGGCTTGCGGACGCTTCACGGGATTATCAGGAGGTGCTGGAGGATACCGAAAGATTGTCGGAATTGGAAGCACTGCAAGCGGAATTGATGGAAAAGTGGGAAGAAGCGATGAAAGAGCTTGAAGACAGTGGACAGTAATGAGTAAACAGTAAACAGTAGTGGTGTCTGCTTCGCAGACGATTTAAATATGGCGGGTGCGAAATTTACACTCGTCATTTTTAATCCGTGGCGAAGTCACGCCACTACTGTTTACTTTTTACTTTCAACTTTTTACTGAAATTTTGCAACCAAGCTGCAAAATTTTGTGTTATGATAGGTGAAGTGCACTTTACATAGAAAGGGGCGATTGCATGACCGACCGTGAGCTGATACGTGCTTTGAACAAGGGCGACGTCCACGCTCTTGAGGAACTGATAGACCGTTACGGGAAGTACGTTTCCTCGGTGGTCAGCAGAATACTGTCGGGGCGCAGACAGGACTGCGAGGAGCTGACGGAGGACGTTTTCCTTGCGGCGTGGGAGAACCGCCACAAGCTGCGGGAGGATAAACTGAAAGGCTACCTCGGCGCCATTGCCCGCAACAAGGCGTTCAACCGACTGCGGGATTTGCAGGAGGAATTGCCCTTGGAGGACGATATATTGTTTGAGGACAGCGACATTCCCTGCGACCTTGCGGAGAAAAAGGATACCGCACGGCTGATAGAGCGGGCGCTGTCACAGCTTGAGCCTCAGCAGAAGGAGCTGTTTGTAAGGCACTACTGGTACGGGCAGACGGTGAAGGAAGCTGCAAATGAAATGCAGGTAAATTTCTCCACCGCAAAAACCTGGCTGGCAAGAGGACGGGAGCAGCTCAAAGAAATTTTAATTAAGGAGGGTTATGAATTATGAAGAATACGATAAAAATATCCCGACTTATGGACGCATACACCGACGATGAATTTTTTATTCAGGGAGAAAGTGAGGTAAATATGGATACTGTTAAAAATAACGTTATCGAAAAGGCGGCGGGAGCAAAGAGAAGAATAAAGCCGCTTGTCAAGGTACTGATAGGAGTTGCGGCGGCAGCGATACTGGCGGCGGGAGGAGCAACGGCGATGGCGACAAGGGGCGGATATACCACTCCCACGGGAATAAGTATGAGCGACGGCGGAGGCTTGGACTATGCCGAGGACAGAGAACATCCCATAAAGGTTGAGGAGGGCAACAGACTTATGTTCGTTGCAGATGGGCAGCATATCGACATCACAGACCTTGTGGACGAGAACACGCCCTATATCTACACCTACCAAAACAGCGACGGGGACGACTGCTATACCGTGGTAGGCGGAGCGGCAGACGATTACGGATACATTGAGCTGCTGCCCTATAAGATAGAGGAGGATGGTGAGAATATTGTAGTGTGGATGGAAATGGGATGGAATTCACGTCTTCCCGAACCGGCTTACCATGATACCGACCCGCTCAGACCGTGGTTCAAACCATGGTGTCTTGCCGCATTTGACGAGCTGGGGCTATGGAGCGAAATCAGAAATTGGGGTGAAAATGTCTGGTTTGAATTAAACGAAGCTACCAGGTATGGTTATCCCGCAGAGTAAGCCCCTGACCTTCCGCAGGAATTTTTATCCCCACATCAAAACCCCTGTACTGCTTAAATGTGCAGGGGTTTTCTTTTTTTGCAAAAATCTCCCCGAAACCTGAAACCAAATCCCCGAAATTTCCGATATTTATAACAGAAGGCCTTCTGGCAGTGTACAGTGTAAAGTGTACAGTTAACAGTTATGGTATCTGCTTCGCAGATGGATCTAAATAAGCGGCGAAGCCGCCACCACAACTGTACACTGTCAACTGTACACTGTACACTGACAAACGGGGGTGACTGCATGACCGAGGAAGAACTGATAAAAGCCCTGAAAAAGTCCGATACTGCGGCTTTTGAGGAGCTTATCCGCCGCTACATACGCTATGTTTCCTCTATCGTTTTCCGCATAGTCGGCGGCTGCTCCGCCGACTGCGAGGAGATAACCTACGACGTGTTCCTTGCGGCGTGGAACGGGCGTGACAGGCTGCCCACGGGAAAGCTCAAGGGCTGGCTGGGTGCGGTGGCACGGAACAAGGCGTTCGACCTGCTGCGCTCACGGCAGGACACATTACCGTTAGAGGACACCATGATAGAGCTTGACACGGGAGGCGTCGAGGAAGCGGCGGAGCGGCGTGACAATGCGGCAATGGTGGAGAAGGCGCTCATGCAGCTGGACAAGCCGCAGCGGGAGCTGTTCGTCAGGCACTATTACTACGGGCAGACGGTGAGAGAGGCTGCCGAGGAAATGCAGATAAATGTTTCTACCGCCAAGACGTGGCTGGCGAGAGGGCGGGAGGAGCTGAAAGAAATATTAGAGAAAGAGGGGTATACGTTTTAAAAGCTTCGCTTTTAAAACCCGTCGGTGTGAACCGAAGGTTCACACCTCCTCAAGAGGAATGGAGGATTTTAATATGAAAAAGGAATTGGATATAACAAAAATCATGGACGACTACACCGACAACGAGTTTTTCGTTGAAGGGGAACAGGCTGTGGATACCGAAAAAGCAGTGGGTGAGCTGCTGGCGCAGGTGAGACCTAAGAAGCGCATGAAGCCAATATTCAAGGTGCTTATCGCTGCGGCGGCGCTGGTC
>JAFLUH010000024.1:0-25362 GCA_022508895.1 Oscillospiraceae bacterium | reverse complement strand
CGCCGCTACACCGGCTACGTCTCCTCCATTATCCGACGGATACTGAACGGCTGCCGGCAGGACTGCGAGGAGCTGACCTGCGAGGTGTTTCTGGTGGCATGGAACAACAGAGACAAGCTGCAGGAGGGCAGGCTGAGAGGCTACCTCGGCGCAGTGGCACGCAACAAGGCGTTCCAGCGGCTGCGGTCGATGCAGGAGACGCTGCCCCTTGAGGAAAGCATTATCGTCATCGAGGAGGAAAGCGTCGAGGACGAGACGCAGAAGCGTGACGACGCTCTGCTGCTGGAAAAGGCGCTGTCCATGCTAGACAGGCAGCAGAGAGAGCTGTTCGTGAGACACTACTATTACGGGCAGACGGTGAAGGAAGCCGCCGAGGAAATGCAGGTGAACCCGTCCACCGCAAAGTCGTGGCTGGCGAGAGGGCGGGAGAAATTAAAAGAAATACTCGAAAAGGAGGGGTATACAGTATGAAAAGAGAAATAGACATCACCATGTTAATGGACAATTACACCGACAACGAGTTCAACATCGGAGGAGAAGCGGGTGTTGAGGCGGAGAAGGTGGTAAGCGCAGTTTTGCCGCAGGTGAAGCAGAGGAAAAAGGCGAAGCCTTTGTTCAAGGTGATCGCGGCTGCGGCTGCGGCAGTGGTCGCATTGGCGACGGTAATGGCGGCCACCGTAATCAGGGGCGGCAGGTTCACCACTATCAACGGCGGCGGCGGAACTTACGAGTTTTATCCGAACGGCGGTGCTTCTGCGTCCTTTGACTTAGGCGAGGACGTGCTGGTAAAGGAGGACGACAGACTGTACTTTGTGATAGGCGATGAAAAGACGGACGTCACCGACATTATCGACCCCCAAACACCGTATATCTATTCCTACAATGTTGAAAGCAACAGTCAGCCTATCCACATAATAATCGGCGGAACTGCCGAGCATTACTCATTTGTTCATTTGGCATATTTTGAAGGCATTGGTTGGTGGGGCATGGGCAAAACCGACAGCGAATGGGCAAAAGAAATAATGGTGCAAACTGATGACGATCCTGTGCTTGACGCTGACGGAAATATTCTCCATGAGCATGGGTGGAGCTTCCATTGGGACGGCTACGAGGACGCAAACGGAAACGGTGAATATGACCGTGAGGAAAAAACCTACAGATACGGTTATAACAACGACTTTATCGCCCACGTTGACATTCCACCCAACTGGCGGGAGGTCAGCAGTATGGTATGGCTGATTGATGCGCTTGACCAATTGGGACTTATCGAAGTGCCGGACCCCAACGCTCCCATAGTGACTACGGCTGCAACAGAAAAACCGGAGGAGACTGAAAGCATAGGAGAAGGATATGCTCAGACAGAGCCTTGCTTGCCCGAACCGATAGGATAAGCCGCACAGAATTTTTCAAACCCCTGCACCCGCAGGGGTTTATTTTTTGCAGAAAAATTTCCCCTCCTGAAACTTTTTGCACCTGTCGGTTGTTATTATAGACAGAAACGTTTCAAACAGGAAGGGCGGGTGACCAAGTGACAGAGGAAGAGCTGGTAAAAGCCCTGCGCAAAGACAATGCCGCCGCCTTTGAGGAGCTGATACGCCGCTATATACGCTATGTATCCTCCATAATCGGCAGGATAATCGGCGGCGACCCTCAGGACTGCGAGGAGCTGACCTACGACGTGTTCCTTGCGGCGTGGAAGGACAGAGACAAGCTGAACGCCGATAAGCTGAAAAGCTGGCTGGGCACCGTGGCACGGAACAAGGCGTTCAACCTGCTGAAGGCAAGACGTGAGACATTGCCCCTTGAAGACGATATTATCATCGTGGAGGGCAGCGAGACGGAGCGGCTGGATACGTCAATGCTGATAGAGCAGGCACTGTCGCAGCTTGAGCCGCAGCAGAGGGAGCTGTTCGTCAGGCACTACTGGTACGGGCAGACGATAGGCGAAGCGGCAAGTGATATGGAGCTGAACCTGTCCACGGCGAAAACGTGGCTCAGCCGTGGGCGGGAGAAGCTGAAAGAGATATTGACCAAGGAGGGGTACACGGTATGAATAAAGAATATAAAATATCCGAGTTAATGGAGAATTACAGCGACAACGAATTTTTCCTTGAGGGAGAGCAGACCGTCGATACCGAGAAGGCGGTGAGCGAGCTGCTGGCACAGGTGAAGCCCAAAAAGCGCATGAAGCCGATGTTCAAGGCGCTGGCTGCGGCGGCGGCAGCTGCGGCAGTGTTTGCGGGAGCGACGATAGCTTCCTCCTCCATTATCGGCAAGGGACACTTCACCACTGCTCTCAATGCCAGAGTTGAATACGACTCCTGGGACAAACATGAAGGCGGCGATATCTACAGCCATTCCAACGTGTTTTCCTATGAGACCACCGACCTTATCTATCCCACCGAGGAAAGGGACGGCAGGCTTATATTTACAGTCGACGGGCAAAACACGGATATCACCGACCTTATCGACCGCAGGACGCCGTATATTTACTCCTACACTATCCCGCAGACAGGCTTTCCCGCACACATAATCGTGGGCGGCGACCCCGACGATCCGGCATTTGTTGAGATAATATGCTTTGAGGGCTTCGGCTGGTCTGGGTGCGGCGGATTTATGAACAATGAGACGCTTCACGTCGGCGACATAAGCGTGACGATCAGGCAGTACGGCGAAGACGGAGAACTGCAGTTCAGCGGCAGAAGTATGAATAATATGCGCGGATGGTACCTGTCCGATACGTCGGAGCTCATTTACTATCACCGTCGGGAGGATACGAACGGCGACGGCGAGATACAGGAGAACGAGGTGTTCAGACACGATCATAAAAGCGCAGACAGCATACCCCTTACATGGGAGGAGGACTGCCCGGACGCATGGCTTATCTCCGCATTTTTGCAGCTGGAGCTGTTTGAGCTGCCTGATCTCTCTCTTATCGATCCTGTGGCACAAACTGCTGACGGCAGGGTGATACTGGTTGCGGGCGGTCAGAACACCGATATCACCGACCTGTTGAGCGAGAGCAAGCCCTATGTTTACGCTGCCGAAAAGAGTGACAATAATAAGGACAGCTATATCCTGATAGGCGGCACTCCCGAGGATCTCGGCTGGGCGCTGGTCTGCCGCAGCAACGATAATGTGTGGGTGGCAGCCGAGAGAAATGTCATCGGCGGCGGGCTGAGAGAGTGGTTTGTGAACGGCGCCGAGCAGATAGGCTATGACCTTGAAGACTTGCTGTATACTTTGGGTGTTGTACGTTAGCGATATCCGCTTTGCGGACAGACGGAAACGGCGACTGCACAAGTGATTTTGCTTCGCAAAATCACAAGCTTGCAGCCGCCGTTTTAGTTTACGGTTTTGTATAAATTGCAAAGAATAAATAAAAAAAGAAAAAATATTTTATGAAAACTTGACAGATTGCACAAATTTTGATATAATAGGGTAAGCCTTGTGATAGGTTTATGTTCGTTTTGCGTTGAAAAAGGACGTGAAACGGCTTTATAAAGGCATCGTCGAATTTAGCGGAGGGGGCTGTCCTGCCGCTTTTCGGCGACGCTCTACATATTTTTTAGGTGCTTATATGTCCGTTCTTTTGAAAGCAGATAACGTTTCACGGGATTTCACCATCGGCGACGGCAGCGTAGTCCACGCCCTCAGCGGCATTGATCTGGAGGTGCAGGGCGGACAGCTGGTCTGTCTGCGGGGACGCTCCGGTTCGGGAAAAACCACGCTGATAAATATACTGGGTGCGCTTGATAAGCCCAGCGGCGGAAACGTTTATTTTGAAGAAAACAATATAACCGAATTTTCCTCCGCCGACTGCGATAAGCTCAGGCGGCACAAAATGGCGTTCGTGTTCCAGTCGGTGGCGCTTATCTCCACCATGACCGCTTACGAAAACGTGGAATTTGCCCTGCGGCTTGCGGGAGTTCCCATAGGCGAGCGGAGCAGGCGGGCAAAGGAATGTCTCACCCGTGTGGGGCTGGAAAAGCGTATGCACCACCGCCCCGGCGAGCTTTCCGGCGGCGAGCAGCAGCGTGTTGCAATAGCAAGAGCCGTCTGCCACCGACCGAGGATAGTCTTTGCAGACGAGCCTACGGCGGCGCTGGATACCCCTACGGGTCTGGCGGTGCTGAAGCTGTTCCGTGAGCTGGTGAAGGAGGAAGACCTGACGATAGTGATGACCACTCACGACCCTGCCATGATGGAGCTGGCGGACGTTGTGTACTCGCTGGAGGACGGCGTTATCTCCTCGGCGGTGTATAACGACCTTCGCGACGGCGAGGGAGGTGGAGCAGATGCCTGAAAATGTGCTGCTTGCGCCGCCCGAGCACGTGATGGTGCGGTGCGAGAATTTAGTCAAGATATACAAGACCGATGAGATAGAGGTAATGGCATTGCAGGGGCTTGACCTGACGGTGGAGCGGGGCGAGCTGATGGGAATCGTGGGCTCCTCAGGCTCGGGAAAGTCCACCCTGCTGAATATGCTGGGAGGGCTTGACAAGCCCTCGGCGGGCACCATTTTCGTAGACGGAAAGGACCTGCTGAAATTCGGAGATAAGGAGCTTATCTCATATATGCGTGACACCGTGGGCTTCGTGTGGCAGAACAACGCACGAAACCTGATACCCTACCTGACGGCGGTGCAGAACGTGGAGCTGCCCATGCTGCTGAAGGGGATCAAGACCCGACGGGAGAGGGCGGAGCAGCTGCTGGACATGGTGGGCTTATCCGCACGGAAAAACTCGCTGCTGGGGCAGATGTCCGGCGGTGAGCAGCAGCGTGTGGCAATAGCGATAGCCCTTGCAAACAATCCCCGAATGCTGCTTGCAGACGAGCCGACCGGCGCAGTCGACACCAAGACGGCGGCGTTGGTGCTGGAGGTGTTCAAGCGGCTGAACAGGGAGCTTGGCGTCACCATTATAATAGTAACTCACGACGTGAACCTGTCCAAATCCATAGACCGTGTGGTATCCATAAGGGACGGCAAGACCGCCACCGAAATGATACGCAAAACGGAGATAGCCAGCCTCGGCGACCTGTCCGAAATGAAGGACGAGCCGGCGGGCGAGGAGCTGGCGGTGCTGGACAGAGCGGGACGGCTCCAGATACCCAAGGAGTATCTGTCGGCGCTGGGCATAAAGGGCGGCGACAAGGTACGGGTAGAGCTGGAGGAGAACGGGATAACGATAAGACCCCGAGAGTGATTTTCTCATATACGACAAGGTCGTTGGATAGACAATCAAATTCATCAGAAAGGTGGATATTATTTTGGCAAGCTTGAACATCAGACTGAAAAAAACTCTGTCCGTGCTGCTGGCGGCGACGCTTATCATGGGTGTGCCTGTGACCGTCAGCGCTCAGGAGGGAGAAAAGGAAGAATCCTCCATAAATCAGTCACTGGTCGTGGGAGTGAACCGTGACGATACTTATGCCAATTATCTCGGCAGACACGAGGGTGCGGCTTACCCCGACGCCGAGATAGCGATAAAAGCAGCCGACTATGCCGGAATGAGTGAGGACGCAAGAGGCGTTATGCCCGAGGCGGAGGTCACCGATTATGAGGGCGAGTCGGGCGTCCTGCTGTGGACAAATCACGGCGGCGTTGTGGAATACGAATTCAACGTGGCGCAGGAAGGCTTATACAATCTGGAAATGCTGTACTACACCATTTCCGGCAACAACACCGTCGTTGAGCTTGCCCTGGAGATAGACGGGGAGTACCCCTTCTCCGCCTGCAAGACGCTTACTCTTGACCGTTACTGGCAGGACGAATCCGCCATACTCAAGGACAGCCGTGACAACGACATTCGTCCCGGTCAGGCAATGTACGACACATGGGTGACTTATCCCATCAAGGATAAGGAAGGTCTGTTCAACGAGCCCTACTTCTTCTACCTTGAGGCGGGACGCCACACTCTGACCGTCACCGGCATCAAGTGCAACATCGCACTGAAGTCCATGACCTTCAGGAACTACCCCGAGGTGGCGGTGTACAGCGCTCCCTCCCAGTCCGAGCTGGACGCTACGCCCGCGATCTCCGAGGAGAACTTCATCGGCACTCACACCATATTCATTCAGGCAGAGAACAGCCTGTACAAGACCGCCTCCACCCTGTACGCCACAAGCGACCGTACCGAGTGCATGGTAAGCCCCTCCCACCCCACCAAGCAGCGCTACAACACCGTGGGTCAGGCTACATGGAACAAGGCGACCCAAGCGATAACATGGGAGTTCAACGTTCCCAACGACGGCTGGTATACATTCAGCTTCAAGGCACGTCAGAACCAGATGAGAGGCTTCTACGCCAACCGCCGCGTTTACATCGACGGCGTTGTGCCCAATCAGTACTACGACGACGTGCTGTTCCCCTACAGCAACAACTGGTACGCTCAGGGCGTAAAGGACGAAAACGGCAGTGCGGTCTACGTTTACCTCACCGCCGGCAAGCACACCGTCACCATGGAAGCCATTCCCGGCGACATCGGCGAGGTAATGCAGAGACTGGACGACGTGGTATACGAGCTGAACTACTATTACAGACGCATACTGATGATAACCGGTCCCGAACCGGACGAATACACCGACTACTATGTAGATACCGCTATCCCCGAGCTGCTGCCCTCCTTTGAAAGGATAATCGACAAGCTCTACGAAGAAAAGGCTACCATAGAAAAATTAGGCACCGGCTCCGAGGCGTCCACGCTGGAAACCGTGGCGGTAATACTCAACCGCTGTCTGGAGGATCCGGACGATATCCCCGAGATAGCCTCCACCCTGAAGGACTACATAGCTTCCCTGTCGGCGTGGATGCGTGACTACCGTGACCAGCCCCTCGAGCTGGATTACATCGAGGTAATGACGGTGCATGAGAACGCTTCTCCCGCTACCGGCAGCTTCTGGGACAATCTGGTATTCGGCTTCAAAGCATTCATCGGCTCCTTCTTCGAGGACTACAACACCATTTCCGAGAACGCCGCCGACACCGCTCTTGACGTGTGGATAGCGCTGGCTCGTGACCAGGCTATGGCAGTTAAAGAAATGGTAGACAGCGACTTCAACGTAAACAGCGAGGGCATAACCGCTTCCATCAACCTTGTGGTAGGCGGTATACTGGAAGCGACACTGGCGGGCAAGGGCCCCGAGATAGCGCTGTTCATCGGCGGCGACTTCCCGATACAGTTAGCGGCACGTGACCTGCTGGTAGACCTGACACGGTTCAACGACTACGATCAGGTGGTGACACGGTTCAACCCCAACCTGATGACCCTCTACACATATAACGGCGGCGTTTACGGTCTGCCCGTTTCCCAGACCTTCCCGATGATGTTCTACAGAAAGGACATTTTAGGCGAGCTTAACATGACGGAACCGCCCGAGACGTGGGACGATCTGATAGACGTTATCAACGTGTTCCAGCGCTCATACCTTGACGTAGGTCTGATAACTCCTGCGGCGGTAACTACCAGCTCGATATTCGACACGGGCGACACCTTCGTAATGCTGATGCTCCAGAGAGGTCTCAACATCTACACCGACGACCTGACCAAGACCACCTACGATCAGGAGGCAAGTCTGGAAGCCTTTGAAATGTGGACCAACTTCTACAACGTATATGCGCTGGATCAGACCTTTGACGCATTCAGCCGCTTCAGAACAGGCGAAATGCCCATCGTGATACAGCCCTACACCTTCTACAATCAGCTTTCCGTTTCCGCCCCCGAGATAAAGGGTCTGTGGGACTTCACGCTGGTACCCGGCACAAGGCAGGAGGACGGCACGGTAAATCACACCGCAAACTCCGGCTCCGCAGGCGCAATAATCTTTGACAAGGTATCCAACAAGAGTGCGGCATGGGAGTTCATCAAGTGGTTCACCACCACCGACGTACAGGTGGAATACGGCAGGACCATCGAAGCCCTGTTAGGACCTCTGGGACGCTTTGATACAGCCAATTTGGAGGCGCTCCAGCAGCTCCCCTGGTCAACGGCAGAGATAGAGAAGATCTCCGCACAGATGACGCAGACCGCAGAGGTACCCATCATTCCCGCCTCCTACGCCACCACCCGCCACACCAAGAACGCATTCAGAGCGGTGGTAAACGACGGCGACAATGCGCGCTACGCTCTCACCAGCTACAACCGTGACATAAACATGGAGATCGCAAGAAAGAACGAGGAGCTTTCCGTATTCGGAAACTGAGACGGTAAAAGCAGCGGCTCGGCGATACGATTTCGCAGCTGACTGCCGATCACCATTAACTAATAACTATTGGGGGTAATTCAATTGGCAAAAGCATCAACGGGCGAGACCCTGCATATCGAAGACAGCAAGTTTCGGTATACCCTTTATCAGATAAAGCGCAGCAAGGCTCTTTATCTGCTTATGGCGCCCTTCTTCATTCTGTTTGCAATATTCACGCTGGTACCGGTTATACTGTCCCTCCCAATGGGCTTCACCAACTTCAACATGGTGCAGTTCCCCCAGTGGGTGGGTCTGGATAACTTCTATGCGCTGTTCCTTGAGGACGAGGTTTTCCTGAAGGCAATACAGAACACGCTGGTATTCGCCATCGTCACCGGTCCTATCAGCTATGTGCTCTGCTTCCTGCTGGCGTGGCTGATAAACGAGATGCCCGGCGCACTGAAAACCATATTCACCTTCATATTCTACGCCCCCACACTGGCAGGCAACATCTACACCACATGGCAGCTCATCTTCTCCGGCGATACCTACGGCATACTGAACGCCTACATGATAAACTTAGGTATACTGAACGGCGCAAGACAGTGGCTGACCGACGCAAACTACATATTCGGCGTAGTCATCGTGGTGCAGCTCTGGATGTCGCTGGGCGCAGGCTTCCTTGCGCTTCGTGCAGGTCTTCAGGGTATCCCCAGAGACCGCTACGAGGCGGCAGCCGTTGAGGGCGTAAAGAACCGTATGCAGGAGCTGCTGATGGTGACCGTTCCCGCAATGGGACCCCAGATGCTGTTCGCAGCGGTAATGCAGATAATCTCCTCCTTCACCGCAGGCGACGTGGGACGATTCCTTACCTCCTTCCCCTCCACCGACTATGCGGCGCATACGATAATGACTCACGCTTATGACTACGGTTCAATAAGATACGAGATGGGCTACGCCTCGGCGATATGCTTCGTTTTGTTCGCAGTCATGCTGCTGGCTAACTGGGGCATAAAGAAGCTGCTGGGCAGATACCTTGATTAGTAACCGTAACACTGCTAAATAATCGAAAGGACGGTAGTCATGAAAAGAGCAAAAAAATCCAGAAAAAAGTACGGCGGCTCAAGGGCCGGTGACGTATTCATATTTATCCTGCTGTTTCTCATAGGACTGTTCATGCTGTTCCCCATATATCTGTCGGTGGTGCAGTCCATGAAGCCTTCGCAGGAGCTGTTCCTGTTCCCGCCCAAGCTGTACGTTATGTCGCCCACGAGCCAGAACTTCGTTGACCTGCTGAACACGGCGTCAAATATGTGGGTGCCCTTCTCACGTTACATATTCAACTCGGTACTGGTGGCAGTGGTAGTTACCGTGGCGCAGCTGCTGTTCTCCTCCTCCGCCGCTTATGTGCTGGCAAAGGGAGACTTCCCCGGCAAAAGGGCGCTGAACAAGGTCATTGAGGTCGCCCTGCTGTTCACCTCCTCGGTAATGTTTATCATGCAGTACATGGTAATGGCGTTCATGGGTCTGATAGATACCTACCTCGCCATCACCCTGCCCTACATCGCAACTCCTATGGGACTGTTCCTGATGAGACAGTTCATGGGACAGATACCCGACGCGATGATAGAAGCTGCCAAGCTTGACGGCGCAGGGCATCTGCGTATCTGCTGGCAGATAGTGATGCCCAACGTAAAGCCCGCTATCCTCACCCTGATGATCTTCGCATTTCAGGGCGCATGGCAGGTCACCGGCTATTCCTTTATATACAGCGAGGAGCTTAAACCTCTCCCCACCGTTATGCAGCAGATATCCGCTGCGGGTATCGCCCGTGCCGGCGTTGCGGCGGCGGCGGTGGTAATTACGATGATACCGCCTATCGTGGTATTCCTCATTTGCCAGAGCAACGTTATGGAAACCATGGCGCAGAGCGGTCTGAAGGATTAAGCCCTGCAATTGTCATAAATCTATTGATGAAAGGAATGAAGATCAGTGCCGTTATTCAGGAAAATCGGTATGGCAG
Organism: Oscillospiraceae bacterium; assembly: GCA_022508895.1. Classification (GTDB taxonomy): domain Bacteria; phylum Bacillota; class Clostridia; order Oscillospirales; family Ruminococcaceae; genus Ruminiclostridium_E. The sequence goes on along the minus strand of JAFLUH010000024.1, from coordinate 15,155 downwards.
CGCTGTCGGCGGCTGTGGCAGCAGGTGTGCTGACCTCGTCGGTATCGGCGGACGAGGCATATTACGGATATAACTACAACTGGTGGAACGACCCCGTTCCCTCCCAGAACGGCTACATAGTAGACCGTGTGGTAACCGGCGTGGATATAGGCGTAGGCCCGCTGAACACTCCCAGCGATATTTTCATCGAGCAGACTACCGGAAAAATATACATAGTCGATACCAACAACAACAGGATAGTCATCACCGACGAGAGCTTTGACCCGAGCAAGGCGACCGAGCTGAAAAGCTTCCGCTACGGCGAGGAGTTCCCCGAGTCCCAGAGCAAGGTGCAGAAGACCGAGCTCAGTCAGCCTATGGGCGTTTTCGTAATGGTGTATAAGGAGCAGACGCTGATATACATAGCGGACTACATGAACGAGAGAGTCATCGGCTGCTACGAGGACGGGACCATTTTCAGAGAGTACACCAAGCCTTCCAGCGACCTGTACGAGGCGAACATCTCCTTCCGTCCGGAAAAGGTGGTGGTGGACAATGCGCTGAACGTCTACGCAGTTATCCCCTCCATCACCAACGGTATGGTGCAGTTCAGCTACGAGGGCAACTTCAACGGCTACTACGGCGCAAACCGTGTCGAGACCACCGCCGAGGTGCTCCAGAACGCATTCTACAGCTTATTCATGAACCGCGATCAGATGATGAAAAGACAGAGAGCGGTGGCAATAGAGATCGCCAACTGCGACATAGACGCTCAGGGCTTTATCTACACCGTTACCTCCTCCAAGAATGCGGATAAGGACATTCTGAAAAAGCTGAACCCCGCAGGCGAGAACATTTATCTGAACATGGGCTTCGACGATATGCTTTTCGGCGACGTTGCCACATATTATAACGGTCAGACCTACGCCTCCGTCATCGACGACGTGGACGTGGACGAGAACGGCAACGTGTTCCTGCTGGACTTCTTCAGCAAGAGGATATTCCAGTATTCCAACGAGCTTGACCTTGAGTTCATCTTCGGCGGCGAGGGAAACCAGAAGGGACTGTTCACCTCTCCCACCGCAGTGGAGAACAGAAACGGCAAGGTGTATGTCACCGACGGACGTAAAAACAGCATAACGATATTCAAGCTCACCGAGTTCGGCGCAATGGTGCAGGAAGCGGTGGAGATGTTCAACAAGGGTCTTTATCAGGAGGCAAAGGAGCCCTTTGAGGAGATACTGCTCCGTGACTCCAACTACTGGTTCGCTTATGTGGGCTTAGGCAACGCCTACTACACCATGGGCGAGCACGAGACGGCGATGAAGTACTTCTACATGAACAGCAAGGTGGGCTACAACCGTGCCTTCAAGGAATACCGAATGGATATGATACGTCAGTATTTCAACGTGTTCATGATAGCGGTGCTGGTGCTGATAGTGCTGGCAGTGGTTATCTCCAAGGCGGGCAAGATAATGAAAAAGCGAAAAGAAAAGGCGGCGCAGGCTGCTGCGGGAGGTGACGGCGATGCGGTTTGATCTTGATATGCCGGCATGGAAATGGCCGTTCTATGTATGCAGACACCCCTTCGAGGGCTTCGAGGACGTAAGGTGGAAAAAGGCATACAACAGCAAGGTCGCCCTCGTGATCGTGCTGTGCCTGTTTCTGGTGACCGTGGCGGCAAGGCTTATGACCGGCTTCGTGTTCCAGATGAACTTTGAAAAGGTATTCAACATTGTTCCCCTGTTTTCCAGCTCGGTGCTGATATTCTTTATCTGGGTAGTGGGCAACTGGTCGCTGTGCACGCTGTTCAACGGCGAGGGCAAGATGCAGCAGATAATGTGCGTCACCGCCTATGCGCTGGTGCCCTACATAATCTCCCAGATAGTGTACATTTTCGCCAGCAATGTGCTGACAAGGCAGGAGGGCTCTATCCTCACCTTCATATCCTATATCGGGATAGTGTGGTCGGTGGTGCTGGTCATCTCCGCCATGAAAGCGGTACACCAGTATTCAATGCCCAAGACATTGCTTGCCATCGTATTCACCGTAGTGGCAATGGTCATCATAATCCTTGTGCTTATCCTGCTTGTTTCCCTGTTCCAGCAGGTGGTAATGTTCGTTTATTCCATCTACACTGAGCTGATGTACAGATTCAGCATGTAGCAGTATATTGACCCTATACTCTCAGAAAGGAGAAAGCTTCTACGGAAGCAGATCATAACGATGCTAAAATACAGAAGAAAGCTTCTTGCGGCGCTTCTTGCCGCTGCTATAGCTTTGAGCTCGGGTGTTGTATGGTCGGAGGAGGCAGACGCCGATCCGTATCTTGTGGAGGTGCCGATAGGCGATAACGCCATAGTAAACGACGGTGAGGAAGCCGGAGACACTGACGGCGAGAGCGGGATCGTGGAAGGCGACGGCGAAGAAGACGACTCCTTCGGCGGCTTTGGCGGCGACGGCATTGAGGCAGGCGAGGGCGACGAGGAAGTCCCCGTTACTCAGGAAGAGGCTCTTGCCGCAATGAAGGTGTACGCCCAGAACGACAATCTGAAGCTGTACGTCAACGAGGCGACCTGCATCTTCGCAGTGGAAAACAAGAAGAGCGGATATGTCTGGTGGTCGGCGCCCTACGATTTTGAGTCTGACCCCATCGCTTCCTCCACTCAGCAGAACATGATGGCGTCCACCCTGTCCTATCAGCCCTACGACGCCACCAACAACAACCTTGCCAATATCATTTACTACTCCTATGACGCCAGCGTCAGCAAGGGCAGCTTCAACGTGGAGCAGATAGAAAACGGCGTAAGGTTCAACTTCACCTTCGGCTCGCATTTCTTCTATGTTCCCGTTTCCATAGTGCTGGAGGAAAACAGCTTTTCCGCCACCGTCCACACCGACGAGATCGACGAGCTGTACGGCAGCTACGACGGTGCGATTATCTACGAGCTGGTCACCATGAACCTGCTTCAGTCCATGGGCGCAGGCAGAGCCGATGAAAACGGCTACCTGCTTGTACCCGACGGCTCGGGCGCAGTTATAAACTTCAACAACGGAAAGACCTCCACTCAGGCTTACCAGTCCCGTGTTTACGGCTCCGACCTTGCCATAAGCCGCAATAAGGCAGGCGTGAAGAACGAGCAGACCTACCTTCCCGTTATCGGCATAGTGAAGGAGCTTGAGGCAGGCGACGAGGCGCTGCTGGCAGTAGTCACCGAGGGCGACGCTTACGCTTCGGTAAACGCCACCGTAAGCGGTCAGGCAACTACCTCCATCAACAGCGCATGGTTCAGCTTCGAGTGCAGAGCCACCGACACCTACACCATAGGCACCAAAACTCCCCTTACCGTGTTCCAGTCGGGCGACCTGAGAATAGACAAAATATCGGTGCGCTACTATGTAATGTCCGACAGCGAGCTGAATATCGCCGACCTTGCGGACACCTACCGCAATTATCTGATAGAGGAAAAGGGACTTGCCAAGCAGTCTATGGAGGACTCCTCCGACCTCTACCTGACCACCATGGGCGGCACCGTAAAGAAGCAGTCGGTACTGGGCTTCCCCGTCGATATGCAGACGGTTGCCACCTCCTACAGTGAGGCGCTGGAGATAATACAGAAGCTGAATGAGCTGGGGGTAGACGGCATCACCGTCACCTACAACGACTTCAACGACTGCGGCGTTACGGGAAAGATATCCGACGGCGTGAATTATTCGGGCAAGCTGGGCGGTAAAAACGCATTCGACGAGCTTTACGGCTACGTCAAGAGCAATGGCTTCACCCTATACCCCAGCGTTGACATAATGGAATATGTGAGAAGCGGCTACGGCTACTCCTTCACTCTGAACAGCTCCAAGAGAATGACCAACGCTTACGCTACCCAGACGGCGTTCGAGCTTGCCTACGGTCTTCCCGACACGGAGGTAAAGCCGAGCTGGACGATACTTTCGCCCTACTACTGGCCCGACCTGTTCAACAAGATAACCGACTCCTTCAAAAAGGAGGGCATAGATTCCATCTCGCTGACTCAGGCGACTGCGGTGCTGTACAGCGACTTCGGACGCAGGAATGCCGACGGTAAGGAGCACATACTGAGACAGGACGCTATGGATCTGCTGATAAACGGCTACAGGCAGCTTAACGGCGCAGGCATCTCCATCATCGCACAGGAGTGCAACGCCTACGCTCTGCCTTATGTGAGCGCCATCACCAACGTGCCTCTGTACAGCTCCAACTACGACCTGTTCGACTACGACGTGCCCTTCTATCAGCTGGTGGTACACGGCTACATACCCTACAGCTCCAAGCCCGTAAACGCAAGCTCCAACGCAGACGAGCTGCTGCTGCTGTCCATGCTGACAGGCGCAGGGGTGCACTACGAGCTGATGTATCACAGCCCCAACGATTTCACCGACAGCGAATATGACACCTACTTCTACGCCGACTACTCAGGCTGGCTGGAAAAAGCGGCAGTCAACTACAAGCTGTTCAAGGATACCGTTTCCAACCTCAGCGACAAGACTATAATCAAGTATGAGCGCAGCTCCGACAGGAACTACACAACCACCTACTCCGACGGAACGGTGATAAACGTAGACGCCGAGGCGCTCACCTACTCCATCAACGGCACAACCTACAGTCTTGCTGACTACACGAGTTGAAAGGAGCGATTGAAACAATGTCAGAATTCAATTCCAAGGACAGACAGGACGAGGCTGTTGCAGCCGAAAATGCCGAGTCGGTAAAGGAAGCCGAGACTGAGGCAGTTGAGGCAGAGAGCGTCAAGGCGGCTGAAACTGTTGAGACTGAAAGCGTCAAGGCTGCCGAAAGCACTAAAGCGGTCACTGCCATCGAGAACTTCAATGCGGTCAAAGCTGCGGCGGCGGAGAGCGCCGAGGCGGCGGCTGCGGAAGGCGAAGCGGCGGTCGCTGCCGACGACGGCTACGCAAAGCGCAGCGGCGGGAAGAAACCTGACCCCAACAAAAAGACCCGCATTTCCTACGAGAAAAAGAAAAGGCTTTACGGCTATGCGTTCATACTGCTGTGGTTCCTCGGCACCATCTATATGTTCATCATTCCCATGGTGGTGTCGGTAAAATACTCGCTGTCCAAGACCGAGCTGGTGAACATATACAACTACGGCAACTATCCCGGAATGACGGGACCCGGCATCTACTGCGAGTGGAACAACTTCAAGAACTACTACGACGAGTTCAACACCGACCAGGACTTCATACCGAACCTGATAGAATCCATAAGCGCAATGCCCGGCGACACCTTTATGATACTGGTGTTCAGCCTGTTCATCGCACTGCTGCTGAACCAGAAGTTCAAGGGCAGAGCCTTCGCCAGAGCCATATTCTTCATACCGGTGCTGGTAGCCACGGGACCGGTGCTGAGCGTCATAAACGGCGATATAGGAAGTCAGGGCATAGGCGACGCCTCACAGTTCAGCTCATTGTTCGAGGTGGACATGGTGGACTCCTTCCTTGAGTTCATGGGCTTCGCCAACATAAGTCAGGGCATAGCCGACCAGCTGGGCGAGATAGCCAGCGATCTGTTCAACCTGATATGGCGATGCGGTATCCAGACGATAATCTTCCTGTCCGCCCTGCAGCAGATACCCACTGCGGCAAAGGAGGCGGCGCAGATGGAGGGTGCAACAGGCTGGGAGTTCTTCTGGAAGATAACCTTCCCCACCATCAGCCCCATGATACTGGCAAACCTCATATACACGGTCATCGACTGCTTCATAGACGCCGCAAACCCCGTAATGAAACAGGTGCTGAGCAAGGCGTCGCAGCTGGAATACGGCATGAGCACCGCAATGGCGTGGACCTACTTCCTGATAGTGGGCGTGGCGCTGGGAATAATTGCGGCTATCGTTTCAAAGTTCGTATTCTATCAGGTAGATTAAGGAGGGTTTATAATGGCTGAAAAAGACATAAAAAATGAAATAAACACCTCCGTCCCTGAGGAGGCGGCTGAGGTCGTACAGACTGCCGAAGCAGTTGAGTCGGCAGCGACGGCGGAAATTGAAGAAACCGCCGCTCACGCCGCAGACGCTCTGAAAGACACAAAGGTAAGAGTAAGCGACGACGACGCGAAGGTGGAAAAGAAGTACACCAGAAAAGAGCTGAGACAGCTTGAAAAGGAGCGCAAGGCGCTGCACAAGCAGTACCACGTCAGCAACTGGGAGATACTGAGGAACTACAAGACCTACGGCACCGCCGAAAAGCAGCACTACCGCTACATCTTCGGCAGGCGCATCGCCTCCAAGGTATGGCCGATATTCAGATTTCTGATACTATTCGGTCTGGGCTTCGTTATCATGTACCCCATGCTGTTCATGATATCGGCGGCTTTCCGTCCCCAGTCCCAGATGAATGACCCGTCCATAATGTGGATACCCAAGAACTTCATTTTCAGCAACATTACGGACACATGGGGAGTTATAGATTACCCGTCGCTGCTGTGGAATACACTTTCGGTAAACATTATCTGTTCGCTTTTGCAGGTGGTGACCTGCTCCATCACGGGCTACGGCTTCGCGCGCTTCAAGTTCAAGTTCAGAGGTCTGCTGTTCGTGATAGTTATCCTGCAGATCATCGTGCCTACCCAGATCGTGCTTATCCCGCAGTTCATGCAGTTCAGATATTTCGACATTTTCGGCATCTTTGCCGCAATACTGAAAAACGGCGAGGGTCTCAACCTTACCGACAGCCCGTGGGCGCTGTACTTGCAGGCAGTGTGCGTAAACGGTATCCGTTCGGGACTGTTCGTGCTGCTGTTCAGACAGTTCTTCAGAGGGCTTCCCAAGGAGCTTGAGGACGCCGCCCACCTTGACGGCTGCGGACCCTTCTCCACCTTTATCCGCATAATGGTGCCCAATGCGCGCACCTCCTTCCTGACGGTGTTCATCTTCTCGCTGGTATGGTACTGGAACGACTCCTACGTTTCGGGTATGTTCTACACCAAGTCCAACACCATAGCCCTGCAGGTGAGCAATCTGGCTTACACCATTTCATCGTGGCGTGAGACTACCACGGGACTGAAGATCATCGCAACGGACTGTATAGTGTGGATAGAAGCAGGGTGTCTGCTTTCACTGATACCGATACTGCTGATATACTGCTTCCTGCAGAAGTACTTTATCGAGGGTATCGAAAGGTCAGGTATAACAGGTATGTAAAAAATAAAAACCCCTAATGGGGGTTTTTATTTTTGGTGTAAGGTTGTGGGAGTTGGATTTGACTGTGTTGCAAAATGATGGAAAATATGGTATACTCTGGTAGTGATCTACATTAGTGTAAAGGGGCGTACCATGAAAAAAAGGCTTATCGCCGCAGCGGCGGCTTGTTCACTTATCCTGTCCTCCTGCGGCGGGGGACCTGAGCTTGTGGTGCAGGGCTCGGGGGAAGGCGACCCCTCCGCCACGACAACGACAACCGTCACCACCACCGAAGCCACCACTACCACGCCGCCCGAGCCTGAGTACAGCGACGACTGCACGGCGGATATCGGGTACTTTGCCATTTCTGAGGAAAACAGGTTTATGAGCGCTCCGACGGAGTACGCCATAGACGGCGAAAACGGCGTTCTGTCGGTGAATATCGACTACGATAACTATGTGGATATCTACACGCTGAAAAACTGCATAATAGATATATCGGTCATCGACGGCGAGTACGAGGTGGAGGAAGCTGCGCTGAATCCCGACGGCACGGTGGACCTTACCAAGCTCACAAGGATAGTCCTTACGGACAGCGAGGGACTGCACAGGAAGTATAACGTGGTGACCGACAGGACGGTTTACGACATTCCCATCGTGAATATATATCTGGAGGACATGGCAGGGGTTTACAGCATCGAAAGGTACAATTACACCAACATGACCTTCTTTGTGGACGCAGAAGAAGTGGAGGGCTTCAGCAGTACAGAGGTGCTCAGCGGAAGGATACGGGGCAGAGGACATTCCACCTGGTGGTGGGAGAAGCAGCCCTACAGGATAAAGCTGGACAAAGGCGAGTCGGTGCTGGGGCTTGACAAAAACAAGGACTGGATACTGCTGGCAAACTACTCCGACAAATCCCTTATGCGCAATGTTGTGGCGTATCAGATGGGGCATGCCCTTGACGGTCTGGACTGGACTCCCACCCAGTATCCCGTGGATCTGTTCGTAAACGGCAAATACCGTGGGGTCTACACACTGGGCGAGCACATGGAGGTGGGTAAGGACCGTGTGGATATCGAAAAGGACAGCGACGAAGCGGATACGGGCTATCTGCTTGAGATAGGCGGCGTAATTACCTGGGAGGAGGTAAAGTACTACTTCCACACGGATTACGGTCTGGCGAATTATGTCGTTATCCGCAGCCCCGAGGAGGACGTTATCACAAAGGAGCAAAGGACGTTCATACAGGATTACATGAACATGGCGGAGCGGGCGATAATTTCAGGCAGCGGCTATGAGGAATACATCGACGTGGACAGCTTCTGCGACTGGATGATAATACATGAGCTTTCCTACAATCTTGACAGCTGCTTCAGAAGGAGCTGCTTTATAACGAAGGACAAGGGCGGCAAGCTGAAAATGGGTCCGATATGGGACTTTGACCTTGCCTTCGGAAATTACTACATCGACAATCAGAACTACAGCGACTGGGTAACGGTAGGTTACGGCTCAAGCTACAACGAATCCTATGTGGTAACCAACTGGTACAACTACCTTATGCAGAGCGAGGACTTCCGCTCACGGCTGCGCCAGCGCTGGTACGAGGTGCGTGACAGCCTGATGGATACGGCAATGAGCTGCATAGATCTCTGCAGCGAAAAAATGTACGCCTCTCAGGAGAAGAATTTCGAGGTGTGGCAGATATGGGGCGAAAAGGTGGGCTATCAGTCCGACCGCAGCGCAGAGTATGACAGCTTCGAGCTTCAGGTGCAGTACATCAGGGACTTTATCGAAATGAGAGCGAAGTGGATAGACGAAAATATATGAAAAAAGCCTTCGGGTTTTTTTTGTTTTACATCTGAAAAGATTGTCAGTGGCAAATTTATTTGAAAATTTGGCTAAAGTTTTGACGATCTTTGCCGATATAACAGATGAAGAATACTCTAATGCGTAAGCGTTCATTATACTTATTTCACCTGTCGGAGAAGGGAGTGACAGCCGTGGGCGGCATATCGGTACAGCACAATATGATGGCGATAAATGCGCTGAAGAATGTGAATATCAATCTGGGCGGACTGCAAAAGGCTACCGCAAGGCTGTCCTCGGGCTTTCGCATCAACTGCGCTGCGGACGATGCGGCAGGGCTTGCCATCTCCGAGAAAATGCGCTCGCAGATACGGGGGCTGGATCAGGCGATAAGAAATACCAACGACGCCATAAGCCTGCTGCAAACCGCAGAGGGCGGTCTTAACGAGAGCCACGCCATTTTGCAGCGTATGAGAGAGCTGGCGGTGCAGGCGTCCAACGGCACCTACACCGAGGACGACAGGGCGGCTATCCAGCTTGAGGTGGACGCTCTCAAGGAGGAGATAGACAGGATATCCGGCGCTACCGAGTTCAACACCATGAAGCTGCTGGACGGCTCTTTGAGCGGCAGCGGAAGCAGCACCGAATACGGTCCTCTTTACGGGCAGGTGGAAACGATATCGGATATCGGCGGGGGCAAGATAACCACCGCCTCCGACATTGCGGGAATGAAGATAGATTTCACCACCGACGCTTCAGGCGCAGGGGGCGAGAATGCGGTGTGGTCAAGCGACGGAAAGACGCTCACCGTCAATCTGGCAAAGGGCAGGGCGTATACCGACGAGGAGATAAACAAGCTGATAAAGAACGCCACCGTGCCGAAGGGTATGGGAATGACCAATCCCTACGGCAGCATCGCCTTCAAGAGCGAGCATGGCGTTATCACCGCCGCAGAGGCAAGCACCTCCCCCACCGTGGCAGGCGTGCGTCAGGTTCTTGGCACCATCGCCGCCGCAAACACCGCAGGCAATCTGAAGGAGCTGGTAGGCGACCAAAAGTCGGGCGCACTTGGCTCCTCCGACAACATCGTCTTCACGGCAAACACCTACGGAGACAAAGCGAACTACGACAAGGTAGTGGATAAGATAAACATCGTCACCGACGTGGGCGCAGGCAAGGAAAGCGCGGAATACAAGAAGACCGACGATGGCGGCGAGGTGACGCTGCACCTGTCCACCGGCGTAAAATACAGCGAGAAGGACATCGAGAGCCTCCTGAAAAAAGCGGGAGCGGACTACTCCGTAAGCCTGACCGACGGCGCTTCTCCCGACGGCTCGGACGACGGTTATGTTTACTTCAATGCAAAGGGCACCGTCACCCTTGAGGAAGCCGTGGCAGGCAAGGGCGCAGGCAACGAAAGCGCAGTGGGCACAGGCGAAGGTCTTACCTTCCAGATAGGCGCCAACGGCACCGAGGACCAGCAGGTCACTATGTATATCGACGATATGGGCTCCTCCTCGCTGGGGATAGACGACGTTGACGTGTCCACCGTGGACAAAGCCAACAGCTCCATCGACATTGTTGACAACGCCATAAAAAAGGTGTCCATGCAGAGAGCCGCCATCGGCGCACAGCAGAACCGCCTTGAGTACACGGTAAGCAGCCTTACCACCGCCAAGGAAAATCTCACCGACGCGGAAAGCCGCATAAGAGACGCGGACATGGCAAAGGAAATGATGAACTACACCAAGTTCAACATTCTGTTTCAGGCAGCGCAGGCGGTGCTGGCACAGGCTATGCAGCAGCCGCAGGGATTGCTGCAGTTACTGGCGTAATTGCAGTGTACAGTGTACAGTACACAGTAAACAGTAGTGGAGTTTTTGCCTATGGCAAAAACGGATTTGAAAGTGCCGAGTGGGAATTTCTCACTTGGCACTTTATACAGATTTGAGGAGCTAAAATGAAAATACGCTTTATTGAGCCCGGTAATCCGCCCTACCGCCCCTCTTTCAGCAACCTGTTCGTTTACGACAAATATATCCGCACTCCCTCCAACGGGCTGAACACCCTTGCGACCATTGCGAAAAAGCACGTCCCTGACGTGCTTATGTACAGCGAGTCCATCTCGAAAATAAATTGGGAGGACGTGCTGGACGCAGACGTCGTTTTTTTCGGCATTTTTACCTTTGCCGCAAACCGAGGCTACGAGCTGTCCGACTATGTTCGGAAAAACAGCGGGGCGGTCACCGTTATCGGCGGTCTGCACGCTACCCTGTGTCCGGAGGAGGCGGCGCTGCACTGCGATTATGTGCTGACGGGCGAAGGGGACGAGACGGTTGTGAAGCTCATTCAGTGCGTGGAAAAGGGCGAGACGCCCGATTTTGCGGGGATATTCCGCATTGATGGGCAGGGCAATGTTATCGACAGGGGACGTGCGCCCTTGCCCGAAAACATTGACGTTATCCCCGACAGAAGCCTTTGCTTCAACTTCAAAAAAATGACAAAATACAACACTATCTGGCCGCAGGTACACGCCTCACGGGGCTGTCCCCACAGCTGCTCCTACTGCTCCCTTGTGGCTGCGTTCGGAAGGTGCGTAAGGACCCGCAGCCCCGACAACGTGCTTGAGGATATAAAGCAGGCGATAGAGTTTTTCGACAGCGGCAATCACCGCCTGTCCAAGTGTCTGTGGATAACCGACGACAACTTTTTCGCAGACAGGAGCTGGGCGGTGGAGGTGCTGCGGAAAATCATCGACAGCGGAATAAAATATATGTTCACGGTGCAGGCAAGATACGAGGTGGGCTTTGACGACGAGCTGCTGGAGCTGCTGAAAAAGGCGGGCTTCCAGGAGCTGGCAATGGGTATCGAGTTCCTTGAGGACGAGGCGTTTGAGATAAACCGCAAAAAGAGCACCTACTCGGAGATACTCCGCTCGGTGAAGAACATACAGAGCCACGGGATACGGGTGCGGGGGCTTTTCATAGTGGGCGCGGACAACCACACCAAGGGCGTGGGAGAGCGGCTGGCGGACTTCGTTATCGAAAACGACATCTGCGGCGTGCTGATACAGTCCATGTACTTCGTCCCCGGAACGCCCTCCTACGAGGAGCACAAGGACAAGCTCATCAACAACGGTATGGGCGGCGGAACAAGGGACTGGTCCCGCTGTATCGGCAAGGTGGTGCACTACCCCGAAAAGCTCACCCCCTGCGAATTACAGCAGGAGATAATCGCCGCCAGCAAAAGGATATACTCCCTGAAGCGCTTTTTCGGGGCGGTATTCCACAGGCGGGGCATAAGCAGGATACTGTTCATGGGCGAGTGCTTCTGGCAGAGAAGCGTCAGGAAAGAGCTGAAAAAGGAGCTGAAGATGCTGAACAGCCTGACGGCAGCGGACAGTGGAACAGTGCACAGTGCATAGTACACAGTAGCGGAGTTTTGCCTGCGGCAAAACAGATTAAAAATGCCGGGTGAGAATTTTTCTCGCCCGGCACTTTTAAATAAGCAGCGAAGCTGCCGCCATTACTGTGTACTCTGTACTATGCACTATTCACCGACAACAACGTCCGCTCCCTCAGGAAAGATTTCTCCCGTTATCCTGAAGTCGGTTATTTCGACTTTCAGGGTCGGCAGCTCCATGGCTATCGGCGCAGGGCTGCCCTGCCGGAAGGTAAGCGTGCAATCGCCTGACTGCACCGTGTAGGTTTCCTTTTGGTAGCTCACGGCTGCGGCACTGTCCTTCACCGCATTCTCAAAGGCGGATATTATCAGCGCGGGAGGAGAGGCGGCAAAGTCGGCGGTGAGTACGTCGGCGGTAAGGTCGCCCAAGGAGGCTGAAAAGCTGCCCTGGTCGCAGGTAAAGGAAATGCCCTGCACCTCGTAAGGCTCGGTGAGCGTCACCTGCCACTTGCCGATATTTGAACGGGCAAAGTCGGCGGTAAAGCTGCTTCCGTCGGTGGTTATGCGGGCGGTCAGGGCAAGCTGCTTGTTGAGATTGGGAACAGAGGGGGAAAGCAGGCCGTTTCCGCTGCATGAGGCGAGAGAGACCGCACAAAGCAAAGCTGCAAGGCATTTTAAAATTACTTTGGAAAATTTCATATTATCTCCGTCAGGACAGAGATTTGACCGACATCATATCTTACCCAGGCATTCCACCAGTTCGCCTGCAAGCACGGACGAAGGGTCACGGGTCTTGACAAGCCGGTCGGCGCACCTGCCGTGTATGTATGCGCCCAGCACCGCAGCGTCATACGCCTCGGCGCCCTGTGCCGCAAGACCTGCTATCATGCCTGTCAGCACGTCGCCGCAGCCTGCCTTGGATAAGGCGTTGCTGCCGGTGGGGTTGACTGCGGCTCTGCCGTCGGGGGCGGCTATCACGGTGTTCATGCCTTTAAGCAGCAGCACCACGCCGTAGTCCTCGGCAAAGCGCTTTGCACGCTCCAGACGGTGCGCCTGCACCTCCGCCACGGATATGCCCAGCAGCCGTGCAAACTCACCGGGGTGAGGTGTCAGAATGATGGGGCGGTCGTTGTCCTTCAGTACATTTATATTGTCCGAAATGCAGTTTATTCCGTCTGCGTCCAAAATTATGGGACAATTTCCCGATTTTATCAGCGCCTCCGTCAATTTGGCGGTGTTTTCGTTGTTGCCCATGCCGCAGCCGACCGATACCGCCGTTGCTTTTTCGGCGGCTTCACACAGCAGCTTTGCGTTTGCGCTGTATATGTAGCCCCTGTCGTCCTGATAGAGGGGGAGATAGACGCATTCGGGCATTGCCGCCGCTGCAGCGCCTATAACGTATTCGGTGGAGGCAAGGGTCACAAGACCTGTCCCTATGCGCAGAGCCGCTTTTGAGGACAGTATGGTGGCGCCGATATAGCTCACGCTGCCTGCCACGTTCAGCAGCTTGCCGAAGTCGCCCTTGTTGGAGTATATGGGGCGGGGAGGCAGCTTGTCCATTATGGAGGGCGGGGTGAATACCGCCTCGTATTCGGTGTAGCAACCGTCGGATATGCCTATGTCAAGCACCTGCATTTCTCCGCAGTATTCGCAGGCGGGGTGGTTCAGCAAGCCTGTTTTCATTGCGCCGAGAACAAGGGTCATATCGGACCTGAAGGCGTTGTCTGCTATCTCACCGCTGTCACCGTTTATGCCGCTGGGTATGTCCACGGCTATTTTAAGAGCATTGCACTCTGCGTTTGCGTAAGCGAGCATTTCGGCGGCGACAGGGGGAAGCTCTCCGTGAAAGCCTGTGCCGAAAACGCAGTCGATTATCACGTCTGCCGATTTGAGCAGGCTTTTTGCAGCGTCGGGAGCTTCCTTGCAGGAAATGGCGCTCGGCTTTTCGCCGTGCCGCTCCATGCAGGCACGGGCGGTGGGAGTATCGGGCAGACCGTCGGTGAGCAGGAGGGTGACTTCGCCGCCCTCCTCTCTCAGAAGCGCCGCCAGCTCTGCGCCGTCGCCGCCGTTGTTTCCGCTGCCGCAGAGGATCGCAAAGCGCTTGTATGCCGTTTTGCCGATGCGCCGTTTTATTGCTTCAAGGCACTGCTCGGCTGCGTTCTGCATAAGAGTTGCCCTCGTCACTCCCTTTTTTTCCGAGAGCTCCTCGGCTTGCTTCATCTGCGCTGTGGTTACTGCAAAAATCATAAATCCCTCCTAAAACAAAAACGGGAACACACATGGTATTCCCGTTGGTCGGTCAGCTTTGCTTATTATTTGAATTTTTCTGCGCTTTTCTCTGCGCCTTCTTTTTCTGCTTGTTCTTTTTTGATACCACGCTCAGGACGACGCCAAAAATAATGGCTGCTATAACCACTCCTCCTGCGATAAGTATCGGGAGAAGGTCGATGCCGATCCCTGTGTTGACGTTATCGATGATAAGTAAATGAAGCATATTGTTTCTTCCTCTCTGTACACAATTACCCTAAGTATGAAGTCACGGTCCTGCCTGAAAAAGTTTCATTCGGCGCTGCATAAAAATGTGCGGCGACGGTTTTATTTTTCGACCGCTTTTCTGCCTGTCAGAAACTCCACCGCCCTTTGCACCGAGGTGCGGACGTGCTCCATGTCGGCGTTGTGGAGGCTGCCTGCGTTGCGGTAGTCAAAGCTCAGGCTGAACTGCTCCACGTCGGCGGTCAGCGATTTCATGTAGTTGTCGGTCAGCTCCTCCAGCGCCTTGCGGAACTGGGCAAA
>JAFLUH010000023.1 GCA_022508895.1 Oscillospiraceae bacterium | reverse complement strand
GAATTTGAAGGAAAAACCCTGATGGTTTTTCCTTCAAGCTTTCTTTTCCTTCCGCCATATTGTAAGGAACAGCGGTTTTGCCCTTCAAAAACTAACCCCTATTCTCTAATCTCTAATAACTACCTGCGGATAGATATGCTTTATTCGGTGTTCCATATGACTTCAATTATCAGCACTGCCAAGATTTGCTCCGAAATACTCCAAAGACCTTGCTAATAACATCACGGTGACACCTCACTTATTGATGCCTGAAATTTTCTGTATTTATCTTCGATCGCCTTTTTCGCTTCGGCTGTGAATGGCAGGTCCTTCATTTTCTCCATAACATACGAGACCTCGTCATCCGTGAAACCCAATTCTATATATTCGGCAGTGGTATGCTCATAAAACCATTCAGGGGTGTAGATTTTGTTATTGTGCAGCACGGAGTATTCGTTTATGAACGTTTTATTTATCAGTTCCATATCTCCCGAGTATATCACGTCCACATCTTCCCTTGTTATAGTCCATGAGGGGTCGTTATCCTCAGCGATAACGCTCAGAAGCTGCTCTTTGGATATATCAAATTCCATAACGAAAGCAAGCACCGTGAGAGGAGATATCCTTTCCTCGCTTGCAATTTTTTCCTCGTCATGTTTCTTTAACCACGCCGTAAAATCGTTTCTGGGCACAAGCTCCAATATATCCGACGTCAGATTTTCAAATCGCAGCACATATTCTTCGGTGTAATCGCGCAGCCAGTCGCCGCCCGACGGATTTGAAAGGTCAAAGGGTTCAGGCATTGTCGGCTCTTCATAGTCAAGGTCAATATCAGGTGTTAAATTGTTCTGCTGTGAAAGGACAACTGCACCAACAGCAGCAAGGCACAAGCAGGCTGCCATAGCTCCCCATCTGAGCCAACCGCTCTTTTTCTTTTTTGTCTTTGCCTGAGCTTCCTCAATAAACTGATTGTTTACATTCGTAATGCTGTTGTATAATTTCAAGGTTTCCTTTTCTTTCACAGTGAATAGCCCTCCGTTTCGAGTGTGGATCTTAGATCCTGCCTGAGTCGGTACATTTTCTTTGCCATATTCGCCGCAGATATACCGCTTTCCCGTGCAAGCGCAGCTACCGTTTCGCCGTTCCAGTAGCGGCGCATGAACAGAATACGGTCACTTTGCGGCAACGAGGCAAGCCATGTATTTATGACCTCGGTCAGCTCCTGTTCTTCAATTTCTCTTTCCACGGTAACACGGGACGGTATGCAGTCCTCCAACTCATTCAGAAGCTGTTCCATACCCGAATATCGTTTTTTACGGTGGTTTTTCTTCCAAAGGTCAAAAGCAATGTTTCGGACTACTTTACCGAGCCATGCGCCGAGCTTGACGGGGTTCTGCGGCGGTATTGAGTTCCATGCACGCAAATATGTATCATTGACACATTCATCTGCGTCTGCGCTTACCGACAGTATGTTCAGAGCAATTCTGCGGCAGAATGCTCCGTATTTCGCCTGTGTTTCCGTGATTGCAGCTTCGTCACGTTCAAAGTATAAGCCAATGATTTGCGAGTCCTCCATTTCGATCCCCCTTCCTGTAAAATTTGCGATTTTGAAGACCTTCACTTATAAAGACGACATTTCAAAAAGAATATTCCCTGTGCTTTTACAAAATTATAACTTTTCTCTGTGAATATTTCAATCCGCTGTTTTACGGAATAGTGCAGACGACTGTGTATGACTGTTTTATGATAACCGAAATTCTGTTTATGTGGTGCGGTTTATGTAACGGCTGCGAAATAATCTTTTTCGTCTCGATAGCACAAAAATAAATCCCTGCCCAAGGCAGGGATTTATTTTTGGAGCTGCGGCAATACCTTGAAGTCTATAGCGTTTACCACTCTCTCACCGCAAAAATCGGATACCCGTCTATATAATCCTTCACCATCTCGGGGTTATCCTCCGCCGCTTTATATATGGTATCGGCGATTTTTGCCGCAAAGCCGGAAACCTGCTCCACAGGCAGCTTTGAAACCGTCTCGCACACAGGCGACAGGGTAAGCAGCAGCAGTCCGTCCTTCCGCATTACACGGAAAGGCCAGATACGGCAGTCAAAGGGCTTTTTATCGCCCAGCTTACAGCCCGTTTCGGTGAGCATAGGGCAGGTCGTCAGTCCCTTCTCGTCAAATTCGCTGTCAAAAACGCTGTGACTTCCGACCTTTTTCAGCCTGACGTCGGGATAATTCTCCCCGATATAAGCCGCCAGCTCACCGTCCACCAGCGGCACCTCCCAGCAGTCTGACCTGTCGAAAACACAGCAGACGCGGCAGGCGGCGCAGTCCTTGCCGTTCAATATCTCTTTCAGCATAACCTTTTACCTTTCTGTCGGCGTTATTATCATGCAACTATTGTACCACATTTTCCCTGTTTTGAAAAGTCATCGGAAAAAATTTGCAAAAACACTTGACAAAACCTTCTTCTGCGGTTATAATACTAAAAGTGAATAAACAAAAAGCAGACTTGCTCTCACCCCCAGCCAAGGCGAAGGGGTCGTTTATCCCGAATTTTCATACCGTTTGTATCAGGTGAAATTCAGGCGCAGAGCATTTCTCTGCGCCTTTGTTATTTAAAAATCAATGGCGAAGCCATACCGCTGCTGTGTACTGTTTACTGTACACTATACACTGTAAAGGAAGGGTGTGCTACAAATAGGCGCAAAACAGGCTCTCATCAACGAAGAGATCAACGAAAAGGAAGTCCGTGTCATCGGACCCGACAATGAACAGCTTGGCATAATGTCCTCTGAGGAGGCGCTGAAGCAGGCGGAGGAAGCAGACTTGGACTTAGTCCTTATCGCACCGCAGGCTACTCCCCCCGTGTGCCGCATAATGGACTACGGCAAGTACCGCTTCGAGCAGACAAAGCGTGAGAAGGAAGCCCGCAAGAACCAGAAGCAGTCGGAGCTGAAGGAAGTCAGTATGTTCCTGAACATCGACACCAACGACTTCAACCGCAAGGTGTCTCAGGCGATAAAGTTCCTGCAGAACGGCGACAAGGTAAAGGTGAAGATACGCTTCAAGCGTGCCCGTGAGCTGTCTCACATGAATTTAGGCGAGGAGCTGATGAAGCGCTTCATGGACGACGTTGCCGAGTACGGCGCTGCGGATAAGCCGTCGGTGCTGGAGGGCAAGAACTTCACTGCGGTCCTGCAGCCCAAGACTGCCCAGCCCACCAAGAAGAACCCCAAAGCCAAGCAGGATAAACCTGCGCAGGAGAAGAAGGCGGAGACCGACGGGGAAGCGGCTGAATAAATGTTGGTATAACTGCGTTATCAATGTCGAAAGGCAATGAATAAAAAAACTGATTATAAAAGAAACGGAGGCTATATAAATGAAAAACAAGATCAAGACCCACAGCGGCGCAAAAAAGCGCTTCAAGTTCACAGCCGGCGGCAAGGTAAAGTACCAGAGCACCAACCGCCGTCATAGACTCATCCAGAAGGGCAGAAAGCGTCTGAGAAACAACCGTGCAGGCTCCTACGCCAGCGACGCAGACCTGAAGGAAATCAAGGCACTGATGCCTTACGCAAAGTAAAAGGAGGATATGAACAATGGCTCGTGTAAAAGGCGCACTTGCGACACGCAAGAGAAGAAATAAAATACTGAAACTGGCAAAGGGCTACTGGGGCGGCAAAAGCAGACTGTTCAAAACCGCCAAGGAAGCGGTATGGAAATCAGGTCAGTACGCTTATATAAGCAGACGTCTGAAAAAGAGAGATTTCCGCAGACTTTGGATAACCCGCATCAGCGCAGCCTGCAAGCTGAACGATATGAACTATTCTACATTCATCAACGGTCTGAAAAAGGCTGATATAGGCCTCAACCGCAAGATGCTCTCCGAGATCGCCATCAACGATCCTGCCGCTTTCACCTCTCTTTGCGAGAAGGCTAAAGCCGCACTGTAAAAGAAAAAATATCACGTCTGTAATATTTCGGACGTGATATTTCGCATTTATAAAGGGTTTTTACAGTACTGCAAAAAGGGTGTAAATTCAACTCTTAGGAATAAAATCCCCGTCCTCCGAGTACATTATAGCCGAATGACGGCGATAGTACACGGTGTAGAACAAAGCCGAGGCTACGACGGCGGAAAACAGGAATTTCACCAGCGTTATGGGGAAATCCGCCTCTGCGCCCGGGAACAGAAGCCGGTACAGGCCCCTGTTTGCCAGCACGCTGTTCACGCTTGCATGAGCGTCGATGAGCTTTGCCCGTTCCACAACGGAATTGACGGTGTTCCACGCCGCCCCCGTAAAGCAAGCGACCGCCGTCAGCAGCGTGCAGGACAGTGTTCCGAAAACGTCCATTTTGCGGGCAAGAAAGCGGTAGTCCATCAGCGTGACAAAGGCGATAAGCCCGCCGAAAAGCCATGACGCCGCTGCCGAGCCCACGTTCCCGCCCTCGCTCATGTCGATAAGGCTGGACAGGGCGGTCATCGCCGCCGCTCCAAGGACTGCGCCGATAAAGCCGCGAACGCTGTACTTGTCGAACCGCTTGGAAACGCTGTCCTTTGGGCGTACCTGCTTTTTTTCGGCAGGCTTCTTATCGGGAAAAGCGGGAAATGCGATTTCTTCCTCAAGTGCGGTCGGCACAAGGTCAAAGCCGTCCAGCAGCTCCGTAAGTGCGCCCACAAGCTCCGCAAGATAGGACAGATTTTCCTGATAAAGCAGGCTTGCGTTAAAGCGCAATTGCTGATAGCGCAGCCCGTTCACCCTGCCCACCACGCAGTTGGCAGGCAGCTTGTCCAGCAGAGCGGTGATCCCCGACGCCAACGCCTTGTCAACGTCGTCTCTCACCTTGCAGAACACCGTCAGCAGATACTCACGCCTTGCGGGAATGTCCGCAACGGCGATGGGGTAATCGTATAAAACGCCCCGAAGGGCGAGACGGCTTTCGTCCCAGTCAAGCCCCGTATCGGCAGCGATAAGCTTCAGCTCGGAAAAACTCATTATATCACCTTTCGTGAAATACTTTATTAAAAGAATACCACACCTACGGAGTATTGTCAAATGAAAATAACGTCAAGGAAAAATCAGCTTGTGGTGCAGAGCAGGGGCTTGCTGAGGGAGAAAAGGCTGCGTGACGAGGAAGGCTTGTTCGCCGTGGAGGGCGTAAAGCTTTGTCTTGAAGCGCTGTCGGCAGGGATAACCCCGAAGTGGGCGCTGGTCAGCGAAACGGCGGCTGAGAAATTTGTCGAGGCAGTCCGTGAGATAGAGCAAAGCTGTGCTGTGACCGTTGTTTCCGACGATTTGTACGACTATTTGAGCGAGCAGAAAACCCCCCAAGGAATATTTCTTGCGGGACAAATCCTTGACAAATCCGTAAATCTTGATAGAATATTAAGCAGCGGCAAAATACTGCTGCTTGACTGCGTGCAGGACAGCGGCAACTTAGGCGCCATGCTGCGAACGGCGGAGGCGCTGGGTATAGGCGGCGTGATTCTGGGCGACGGCTGTGCCGACGTATGGTCGCCCAAAACGCTGCGGGCGTCCATGGGCAGCGCTTTCCGATTGCCCGCCTGCGCTGTGGACATGGCAGGCGCAGTGAAAACCGTCAAGGAAAAAGGCTTTGCAGTCTATGCCGCAATGCTGGACGACACGGCGCAAAGGTTAGGCAGCTTCGCCTTCCCCGAAAAGTCCGCCGTCGTGATAGGCAACGAGGGACACGGGGTATCAGCGGAAGTCGCCGGGCTTTGCCAAAAGGTGTATATACCGATACAGGGAGCGGAATCCCTCAATGCGGCGGCAGCGGCGGCAATACTTTGCTGGGAAATGTCAAAATAAAATCACAGTTACTTATAACATATTTTTCACACAGGAGTGTAAGCAATGTCAGATTTAGTGATCTTAGAGTCTCCGTCAAAGGCTAAAACCGTACAGAAGTATCTGGGAAAGAAATATCAGGTGGTAGCCTGCGCAGGTCATATCCGTGACCTGCCCAAGTCAAAGCTGGGCGTGGACGTGGAGCATGATTTTGAGCCTGTATACGAAAACAAAAAGGATAAGGCGAACCTGATAAAGGAGCTTAAAGGCTACGTTAAAAAGTCGGGCACCGTCTATCTTGCAACCGACCCCGACAGGGAGGGAGAAGCCATATCATGGCACTTGGCAAACGTGTTGGGCTTAGACGGCAGCAAGCCCATTCGAGTCACCTTCTCCGAGATAACCAAAAGCGGCGTTGAGACGGGAATGAAGCACCCCCGCAGCCTTGACACCGACCTTATCAACGCACAGCAGGCAAGGCGCATACTCGACCGCATAGTGGGCTACAAGCTCAGCCCCTTTCTGTGGAAAAAGGTGCGCAGAGGTCTTTCTGCAGGTCGTGTGCAGTCGGTGGCGGTAAAGCTGATAGTTGACCGTGAAAACGAGATAAAGGCGTTTGTGCCCAAGGAATACTGGAGCATAGACGGCAAGCTGCTTTCCAGGTCGAGCAAAAAGCCCTTCCCCGCAAAGCTGTCGGAGGTAGCGGGCGAAAAGGCGGAGCTTGCCGACAAAAAGCAGACGGACAAGGTGCTTAAAAGCCTTGAGGGGAAGGATTTCACAGTAGAGGACATCAAGAAATCCACAAGGAAAAAGCAGCCCGCACCCCCCTTCACCACCTCCACCTTACAGCAGGAGGCAAACCGCAAGTTAGGCTTCAACTCCCGCCGCACCATGAAGGCGGCGCAGGAGCTGTACGAGGGCATCGAGATAGAGGGACAGGGCGCAGTTGGTCTTATCACCTATATGAGGACCGACAGCCTGCGTGTTTCCGACGAGGCAAAGGCGGCGGCTGCGCAGCTTATCAGGGACACCTACGGCGAGGAATACGTCCCCGACAAGCCCAGAGCCTACAAGTCCAAAAGCAACGCTCAGGACGCTCACGAAGCGATACGCCCCTCCACGATCGACCTTACCCCTCAAAGCATAAAAAGCAGCCTCACCTCCGACCAGTATAAGCTGTACAAGCTGATATGGGAGCGCTTTGTGGCAAGCCAGATGGCAAACGCCCAGCTCAACACCGAGGCAGTTTCCATAAAGGCGGGCAGCTGCCTGTTCAAGGCAAACGGCTACACCGTGAAGTTCGACGGCTTCACCAAGCTGTACACCGAATCCACGGAAAACGACGAGGAAAGCGGCGGCGCACTGCCCAAGCTGACGGTGGGCGAGACGCTGAAGGTGCAGGAGCTTACAGGCAACCAGCACTTCACCCAGCCCCCTCCCCGCTACAACGAGGCAAGCCTGATAAAGGCGCTGGAGGAAAACGGCATAGGCAGACCCTCCACCTACGCCCCCACCATATCCACGATACTTGACAGGCATTACGTCGAGGTGGAGCAGAAGCAGCTTCACCCCACGCCCTTAGGCGACACCATAACCGTGCTTCTTGAGGAGCATTTCAACCATATCGTAGACGTAAAATTCACCGCCAAGATGGAAAGCGACCTTGACAAGATAGAGGAGGGCAAGGAGGAATGGGTAGACGTCCTGAAGGACTTCTACAGCGACTTTGCCCACACCCTTGAAAAAGCGGAGCAGGATCTGGAGGGCAAGCGTGTGAAGGTGCCCGACGAGCCTACGGATATAGTCTGCGAGCAGTGCGGCAAGCCAATGGTCATCAAGATAGGACCCTACGGGAAATTCTTGGGCTGTTCGGGCTTCCCCGAGTGCAAGAACACCAAGCGGATAGTAAACGAGACGGGGGGACTTTGTCCCAAGTGCGGCGGCAAGATGCTTGCCAAAAAGTCCAAGAAAGGCAAACCCTTCTTCGGCTGCGAAAACTACAAGGACTGCAACTATATGACATGGGATACCCCAATTCCTGAACAGTGTCCAAAATGTGGTAAAACACTGTTCAAAAAGGCGGGAAAAAAGGGAAAGGTCTACTGTGCGGACGAAGCGTGCGGCTACGAGGCAGATGGCGAAGCCGACGGCAGAGCCGATAGTACGGAAGGCTGACCGATGAACGCAGACGTTATCGGAGGAGGACTGGCAGGCTGCGAGGCGGCTTGGGCGCTTGCACACCGCGGCTTTGACGTAAGACTTTACGAAATGAAGCCCAAAAAGCGCACCCCCGCTCACCGTTGCGACGGCTTGGCGGAGCTGGTCTGCTCCAACTCGCTGAAGGCGGCGAGAGTCGGCAGCGCAGCGGGTATGCTGAAGGCGGAAATGCGGCTGCTGGGTTCGCTGATATTAGAGGCGGCGGACAGGACAAGCGTTCCCGCAGGAGGAGCCTTGGCGGTGAACCGTCAGCAGTTCTCCGACTACATCACCGAAAAAATAAGCTCACACCCCAACATCACGGTTGTTTCGGAGGAAATCACCGCATTTCCCGAAAAGAATACCGTTATAGCAACGGGACCGCTGACCTCCGACGGCATGGCGGCGGCGATAAAGGAAAAGTGCGGCGACACCCTGAGCTTTTACGACGCAGCGGCTCCCATAGTCACCTTTGAAAGTATAAACATGAGCAGGGCGTTCTTCGCCACACGCTACGATAAGGGCGACGCCGACTACATCAACTGCCCCATGAACAAAGAGGAATACCGGCGGTTTTACGAGGCGCTGGTCACTGCGGAAACGGTGCCGCTGAAGGAGTTCGAGGACCTGACCGTTTACGAGGGCTGTATGCCCGTGGAGGTCCTGGCAAAGCGAGGTGCGGAAAGCGTCCGCTACGGCTGCATGAAGCCTGTGGGACTTACCGACCCCAACACGGGGCACAGACCGTGGGCGGCGGTGCAGCTCCGCAAGGAGAACGCCGAGGGCACCCTTTACAATATCGTGGGCTTTCAGACAAACCTGAAATTCCCGGAGCAGAAGCGTGTGTTCGGTCTGATACCTGGCTTGGAGAACGCTGAGTTCGCACGGTACGGGGTAATGCATAGGAACACGTTCCTGAACAGCCCCCTGCTGCTGGATAACCGTTTTATGCTGAAGGGCAGCGACAACCTGTTCTTCGCAGGGCAGATGACGGGTGTTGAGGGCTACACCGAAAGCGCCATGAGCGGCATAATTGCGGGGATAAGCCTTGCAAAGCGGCTGCTGGGCGAGGAGGAGCTTGCGCTGCCCGAAACGACTATGTGCCATGCGCTTTGCAGGCACGTTTCCACGGAAAACAAGGACTTCCAGCCGATGGGTGCAAACATGGGAATGCTGCCGCCTCTTGACGTGGTGATACGAAACAAGCAGGAAAGATACGAAGCTATAGCGCAAAGAGGGTTGAACGACCTTAAAGCGGCGCTGAAATAAAAAACAGGAGAAAGCTATGAGCATTAAAATCGCATTGGACGCATTCGGCGGCGACAACGCCCCCGACGAGGTCATCAAGGGAGCTGCGCAGGCAGTAAAGGAGTACGGCGTAGAGGTGATACTCTGCGGCGACGAAAAGCAGGTAAACGAGCGTATAAAGGCGCTTGGCGTGAATACGGCGGGAATTACCGTAAAAAATGCCGACGGCGTTATCAAAATAGAGGACAATCCCACCGACATACGGAAAGCCAAGCTGAACAGCTCCATGGGCGTTGCGTTCCAGCTTGTGAAAAACGGCGAGGCCGACGCATTCATAAGCGGCGGCAGCACAGCTGCACTGGTGGTAGGCGGCACCACCATCATCGGCAGGATAAAGGGCGTGAAGCGTCCCAGCCTTGCCCCCATACTTCCCTCGCCCACCAGCAGCTACATACTGCTGGACGGCGGCGCAAACGTAGAATGCCGTCCCGAAATGCTGCAGCAGTTCGGCATCATGGGCAGCGTTTACATGGACAAGATAATGAACGTGCAAAGCCCCAGAGTAGGCTTACTGAACGTAGGCACCGAGGAGGAGAAGGGCAGGGAGCTTGAGCAGCAGGCAAGGGAAATGCTCCTTGAAGCGCCCGTGAACTTTATCGGCAGCATCGAGGGCAGAGAGGCGGCGTTAGGCGGCTGCGACGTGCTTGTCACCGACGGATTTACAGGCAACGTGTACCTGAAAACCGTGGAGGGCATGGGCAAATTCATGAAAATGGCGCTGAAAAAGCTGTTTTTCAGAAATATAGGCACCAAGATAGGCGCCGCATTCACCATGAAAGGCATAAAGGCGCTGTCCAAGCAGATGGATTACCGTGAGGTAGGCGGCTCGCCCCTTCTCGGTACCTCAAAGCCCGTCATCAAGGCGCACGGCAGCAGCGACGCACTTGCTTTCCAGAACGCCGTAAGACAGGCAAAGGAATTTATCGAAAACAACGTGATAGAGGAGATAACGTCTGCACTTGAACAGGTGAAGACGGCAGAATAAAAATGACTGATTTTGAGCAGCGGATAGGCTATGAGTTCAAGGACAAGGGACTGCTGAAGGAGGCGCTGACCCATTCCTCCTTCGTAGGCGGCAAGAACCGCCACAGCAACGAGCGGCTGGAATTTTTAGGGGACAGCGTATTGTCGGTGGTAGTATCCAAGTACCTTTTCGAGAATTTAAAGGATAAGCCCGAGGGACAGCTCACAAAGCTGAGAGCCAGCATAGTCTGCGAGCACGCCCTGTTCCCCTTTGCCCAAAAGATAAATCTCGGCGATGAGATACTTTTGGGGAAGGGGGAGGAAAATACGGGCGGACGCCGCAGAAAGTCCATACTTGCGGACGCATTCGAGGCGCTGATAGCGGCGATATATCTTGACGGCGGACTTGAAGCGGCAAGCGCTTTCATACTGCCCTTTATCCCGCCCATTGAACAGCTGAGAAGCGGCAAGCTGCTTATCGGCGACTACAAGACCATATTGCAGGAGATAATCCAGCAGAACCCCGAAGAAAAGGTGGTCTACGAGCTTGCGGACGAAAGCGGAGCCGCCCACAGCAAAACGTTCACATCAAACGTTTTGCTGAACGGGCAAGTGATAGGCACGGGAACGGGCTTAAGCAAAAAGGACTCGGAGCAGAGCGCCGCAAAAGAGGCGTTAAAGCTGATGGGCTATGAAACAAACTAATCTTTCGATATTTATCCCCCACAAGGGCTGTCCCAACACCTGCTCCTTCTGCAATCAGCGCTTTATCAGCGGCAGCGACCGAGCGCCCACCCCCGAGGAGGTGCGTGCGATACTTGCAGGGCAGGTGCCGCTGCTGGAAAACAACGGCTTGCAGGCGGAGATAGCCTTTTTCGGCGGCAGCTTTACTGCGGTGGACAGGGATTATCGGCGGGAATTGCTGCTGGCGGCTTCGGAATACGTCAGCGAGTTTCCCGACCAGTACGGCGGCATACGCTGCTCCACACGCCCCGACTGTATCGACGAGGGGATAATGGAGGAGCTGAAGCTGTTCGGCGTTACGGCGGTGGAGTTAGGCGCCCAGAGCATGAACGACGGGGTGCTGAAAGCCAATCTGCGCGGGCATACCGCAGAGGACGTGCGGCGGGCAAGCGGGCTTATAAAGGCTTACGGCATAGAGCTGGGCTTGCAGATGATGACGGGACTTTACACGGACAAGCCCGAATACTGCCTTGATACGGCAAAGCAGTTTGCAGAGCTGCACTGCGACACGGTGAGGATATATCCCACAGTCATACTGAAAGGCACGATGCTGGACGAGCTGCGGGAAAAAGGCGTATATGACAGCTTTTCCTTTGAGGAAACGGTAGAATTGTGCGCAATGCTGCTGGACTTTTTCGACAGCGTAAGCATTCCCGTTATCAGACTTGGCTTGCACGCAAGCGAGGAAGTGGAAAGGCAGATGACAGGCGGCGTGTACCACCCTGCGCTGGGGGAAGTCGTCGAAAGCAGGCGAATGCTGCATAAAATGCTGGAAAAAATGCAGCAACAGAGAGTAAAAAAGTTTATAGTTTATACAGACCGTAAAAATATGAGCCTTGTTTCGGGGCACGGCGGGTGCAACCGACAAAAACTTTCAGAACTTGGCATAACCTTTAAGCTAAAGGAAAAAAGCGGTGTTCATATAGAGATAGAACCTGTACAATAACGAAAGAACTGAGGGAAACAATGTATTTTAAATCCATGGAAATTCAGGGCTTCAAGTCATTCCCCGACAAGACCGAGCTGAATTTCGACAGGAAGATGACTGCCATTGTGGGCAGCAACGGCAACGGAAAAAGCAATATAAGCGACGCACTGCGCTGGGTAATGGGCGAGCAGGGCGCCAAGACCCTGCGCGGAGACAAGATGGAGGACGTTATCTTCCACGGCACCGTCTCCCGCAAGCCCATGGGCTTTGCCAAGGTGTCGCTGCTTATAGACAACACCGACAGGGCGCTGAACGTGGACAACGACGAGGTGACCATCACCAGAAAGCTGTACCGCACAGGTGACAGCGAGTACCTGATAAACGGGGCGAAGTGCCGTCTGAAGGACATTCAGGAGCTGCTGATGGGAACGGGTCTGGGACGTGACGGCTACTCTATCATCGGTCAGGGACGTGTGTCCGAGATAATCAACAGCAAGGTGAGCCAGCGCCGGGAGCTGTTCGAGGAGGCGGCGGGCGTGTCCAAATTCCTCCACAGAAAGCAGGAGGCGGAGCGTGACCTTGACCGTGCAAACGACAACATAATGCGCCTTAAAGACATAGAGGGCGAGCTGTCCTCACGCCTTCCCGTGCTGGAGCGCCAGTCGGAAAAGGCAAGACAGGCGATGGTGCTGATGGAGCAGGAAAAGTCCATAGATATCGGCGTCAGCGTGTGGGACATGGAGCGGATAGGCAAGGAGCTCATCGAAGCCGATGACAAGATACTTGCAAATCAGGGTCAGTGCGAGCATTTCGAGCGTGAGATAGCGGAGCTTGAGCAGGAAAACGAGGAGATCGCCGAAAAGAAGATGCAGCTCTCGGTACAGCAGGAGGAGCTGCGCCGCAAGGGAGAGACCGCAAGGGACGAGCTTGCAGCCGCCGACAGGGAAAAGGCGGTGCTGGAAAACGAGATAGTTCACTGCAACGAGCGGATAGAGCAGCTCAGACAGCAGATAAAGGACAGTGAAAAGGGAGCCGAGGAGCTGGACAAAAATATCAGCGACTTGCAGAATGAGATAGAGCAGAAGGAAAAGCAGCTTGAAGCCAACGAGACGGAGGCAAAGCGCCTTGGTGCGGAGCTGTCGGAAATGTCGGGGGAAAGCGACCGACTGGACAGGGAGTACAAGGAGCTTGATCGCAAGCAGGCAGAGCTTATCACCAAGCGGACGGAGCTGCGTCTTACCGCCGAGACTGCGCAGCAGAGCATTGCGGAATTGCAGGAGCGTCTGGAGGCTTCCAAGGAGCATTTCGAGAACCGTGAGGAGCTGCTTAAAGGCTACAGGGCACGCAAAAAAGAGCTTGAGGAGCGTCTGGAGCAGGCGCTGGAAAGCAAGAACGAGGCGGAAAACAAGCTGGACGGCTACACAAGGCTGTTTCAGGGCAGAAAGGCGAAATTAGACGAGCAGCAGACCGCCTTCGAGCAGGTCCGCCGTGAATATGAACAGACCAAGTCAAGGCTTGACGTGCTGTCCGACGTGGAAAAGAACATGGCGGGCTATGCCTCCAGCGTAAAGGCAGTGGTGAACGCCGCACGCCACGGGCAGATAAGCGGCATTGAGGGCACGGTGGCAGACGTCATCAAGGTGGACGGCAGATACGCAGTTGCGATAGAAACGGCGCTGGGAGCGGCTTTGCAGAACGTTATAGTAAACAACGAGGAGACCGCAAAGCGCTGCATACGCTATCTGAAGGAGACGGGCGGCGGACGTGCCACCTTCCTGCCCCTGACCTCCATAAAGGGCAGCCTGCTGAACGTCAGCGGACTGGACGGCGAGTACGGCTTTGAGGGCATTGCCAGCGAGCTGGTAAAGTGCGATGAAAAGTATCAGGACATCGTGCGTTTCGTGCTGGGCAGGTGCGCAATAATCGAGGACATCGACACCGCAACGGTCATCGCCAAAAAGCACGGCTACAAGTTCAAGATAGTTACCCTTGACGGTCAGGTGATAAATGCGGGCGGTTCCTTTACAGGCGGCTCCTTGAAAGAATCTGCGGGCATTATCACAAGAAATCAGGAGATAGAGACGCTGAAAGGGAAGACTGCACAGCTTTCCGAGAAAATGAAGGCTTCCGAGGGCGGTCTGCGCTCTCTTATCGAGGAGGTCAACAAGCTGACCATCGAGATGGAGGGCTTCAGGGAGCAGCTCACCGCCGCAAACGCCGAAGAAACCGCTATCCTTGCGGAGATAGGCGGCGTGAAGGACCTTATTGCAGGCTGCGAGGAGCAGCAGGACAGCGAGGAAAGCTTGCTGGAGCGCAGCAGGGCGGATATTGCAAGACTGGAAAAAGCAATTGCCGACAGCAATACGCAGCTTGAGCAGTGCGACAAAGATGTTGCCGAGCTTGCCAAAACGATTGAAAAAGCTGACGAGGGCATACAGCAGCGAATTGCGGAAAAGAACGGTCTGGGCGACAAAATAACCGCTCTTGGACTGGAAAACCTTGCGCTGAAAAAGGATATCGAGCATATCCGCTCACAGAAAGCCTCTGCCGAGGAAAGTAAAAAGTCTCTCAGCGAGGGCGGTGACAGCCTGCAAAAGGAAATCGGGGAAGAGCAGGAGAAGATACGCCGCTTCGAGCAGGAGATAGAGGAAAAGCAGGAGCTTGCCAAGAAATTGCAGGAAAGCTTCGAGGGCGGCAAGAGCGAGGTACAGTCGCTGATAGACGAGATGAACGCTTTGGAGCGCCGTGTCACCGAGATAAACAAGGAGATACGCGAAAAGAGCGAGGACAAGGAGAAGTTCTCCAACGCCTTAGCCGCTGCGGGAGTGCAGAAGGAGAGTGCGGAAAAGGAAAGCGAGCGGATAAAGGCGGCGCTGTGGGACCGCTACGAGCTTACCCCCACCGAGGCATACGCACAGGCGCAGATACCGCAGGATATCCAGCAGGCAAGAGGACAGCTTGCGGAGCTGAGACGGAAAATCTCCGCCTTGGGCAACGTAAACTTTGCTTCGATAGAGGAATACGAGGAGGTATCCGCCCGCTACGGCGAGCTGAAAAAGCAGCTTGACGACGTGGAAAACTCCAAGAAGGAACTGGAAAAGCTGATAGAGGGGCTTACCGCCGACATCAAGGCACGCTTCCTGTCCAGCTTCAACGACATAAACGAGCATTTTAAGCGCATATTCACCGAGATATTCGGCGGCGGCAGCGCACACCTTGAGCTTACCGACCCGGAGGACGTGCTGAACAGCGGCATAGAGATATTTGCCGCACCTCCCGGCAAGCTGATAAAGAACCTTATCGCCCTGTCCGGCGGCGAGCAGACGATGGTGGCAATAACCATCTACTTTGCGATACTGCTCCACCGTCCCACCCCGTTCTGTATGCTTGACGAGGTGGACGCAGCCCTGGACGACGTGAACGTGGTGAAGTACATAACCTACCTGAAGCGCTTTTCCGGCAGCACGCAGCTTATGGCGATAACCCACAGGCGCGGCACCATCGAGGGCTGCGACGTGCTGTACGGCGTGTTCATGCAGGAGAAGGGAGTTTCAAGGCTGTTGAGGCAGGAATTGACCGACGAATTGATAGAGGAACTTGATTAAAATGGGACTATTTGAAAAGCTGAAAAGCGGGCTGAAAAAGACCACCGACAGCCTTGCGGACAAGATAGGCGGGCTGTTCAGAGGCTCAAAGAAGATAGACGAGGACTTTTTCGAGGAGCTTGAAGAAACGCTCATTACCGCCGATTTAGGAGCGGAGACAGCCATCGAGATATGCGACAGGCTGCGGGACGAGGTGAAGCGTGAGGGCATCAGCGGCTCTGACGAGGTTTTAGCTGCAATGAAGCGTATAATTGCCGAAATGATAAGCGGAGACAACGCCCTTGACCTGTCAGAAAAGCCCGCTGTCATCACCATGATAGGCGTAAACGGTGCAGGCAAGACCACCACCGTAGGCAAGCTCTCCGCAAATCTCAAGGCGCAGGGCAAAAAGGTGCTGGTGGCGGCGGCGGACGTGTTCAGAGCGGCTGCGATAGAGCAGCTTGCGGTGTGGACGGACAGAGCGGGCGTTGACATAATACGCCGTGAGGAAGGCTCCGACCCTGCCGCAGTGGTATACGACGCTTGCAGCAAATGCACAGCCGAGGACTACGACGTTCTCATAATAGACACCGCAGGCAGACTGCACAACAAGAAAAACCTCATGGACGAGCTGGCAAAGATAAGCCGCATAGTCACCCAGAAGCTCCCCAACGCAGCAAGGGAAACGCTGCTTGTATTAGACGCAACCACGGGTCAGAACGCCGTAAATCAGGCACGCCTTTTCAACGAAACTGCCGAGATAACGGGAATAGTTCTCACAAAGCTTGACGGAACGGCAAAAGGTGGTATAATAATACCTATAAGGAACGAGCTGAACATTCCCGTAAAGTTAGTGGGCGTGGGGGAAAAGTTAGACGACCTGCAGCCCTTTGTGCCGGAGGATTACGCCGAGGCGCTGTTTGAGGGAATGAGCGAAAGTGAGGAAGAAACCGAAACAACTGATGAGGACACGTTTTAAAAGCTTCGCTTTTAAAACCCGTCGGTGTCAGCCTCGATAATCGCTCAGATTTGCATTGCGAAGCAATGCGTGGGCTGTACGCCTCCTCAAGAGGAAGGAATTATTTTGATATGAAAGTAATTATAGCAACGAAAAACGAGGGAAAAGTCCGAGAATTTCAGGAATTACTGAAGCCCTACGGCTTCGAGCCTGTTTCAATGACGGAAGCGGGCGTTGACATCGAGATAATCGAGGACGGCGAGACCTTTGAGGAAAACGCCCATATCAAGGCAAAGGCGGTGCGTGCCGCCACGGGCTTACCCGTAATTGCCGACGACAGCGGGCTTGAGGTGGAGTTTCTGGGCGGTGCGCCGGGCATTTACTCCGCACGCTATGCAGGGGAAAACGCCACCGATAAGGAGCGCAACGAAAAGCTCCTTGAAGAAATGTACGGGGTGGACAGACCCCTGCGTGGCGCACGCTTTGTCTGCGCCATCTACTTCATACTGGACGACAAGCGGGAGTACTGCGTTACGGGAACGTTAGAGGGCTATATCGGCGACGAGCCTGTGGGCGACGGGGGCTTCGGCTACGACCCCATCTTCATGCTGGAGGACGACAGGAGCCTTGCAGAGCTGGACGAAAGCGAAAAGAATGAGATAAGCCACCGTGCAAACGCAATGCGGAAATTAGCCGAGGAGCTGTCCGCAGAAAAATAAATTACGGAGAAAAAATGACAAGCAAGGAAAGAGCAAAATTGAAGTCTATCGCCTCCAACATGGAGACGATATTTCAGATAGGGAAGAACCCCATCGGCGACACGCTGATAAAGCAGGTGCGTGACGCACTCAAAGCCCGTGAGATGATAAAGCTGCGGGTGCTGGAAAGCTGCGAGCTGAGTCCCCGTGAAGCGGCGGAAACGCTGGCGGAAACGGTGAACTGCGAGGTTGTTCAAGTCATAGGCAGCCGCATAGTGCTGTTCAAGCGCAGGGATAAGAGCGACAAGAAAGCGTCCTACTTGGATGAGGTGAAGAAATGAAAAGAGTAGGCATTTTCGGCGGCGCATTCGACCCGCCCCACATAGGACACCTTCGCCTTGCGGAGCAGTGCAGGGAGCGGCTGGGCTTGGAGGAGCTGCTGATAGTTCCCACTTATCACTCGCCGCACAAACCAAATCCCAGCACCGACTTCGACCACCGCTTTGAAATGTGCAGATTGACCTTCCAAGGCAAAATATATACCGTCACCGACATAGAGCGGCAGATAGGCGGCGAGGGGTACACGATAAACACTCTGCGGAGGATAAAGGAAGGCTATCCCAAGGGCACCAAATTTTTCCTGATAATCGGCGGAGATATGCTGTTTTATTTCGACAAATGGTTCCGCTACGAGAGCATTCTGAAGGAGTGCACGGTAGTTGCCGCCGCCCGTGAGGAGGACAGCTACGCCGACCTCACCGAGAAAGCCGCCGAGCTTGGTCATGTGAAGGTGCTGAACCTGCCCGTCACCGAAGTTTCTTCCACCGAGATAAGGGACAGGCTGAAAAGCGGCGGAGATACGACCGGGCTGCTTACCCCCGAGGTGGCGGAGTATATCGCAGAGAACAAGCTTTACAGGAGTTGAAATGAACGGAGAACTGAAAAAATATGAGGAGCTTATAAAGCCCATGATGGGCGCAAAGCGTTACAGGCACAGCGTAAACGTGGCGGAAATGGCAGTCACATTGGCGAAAAAATTCGGCTGCGACGAGGACAAGGCATACACCGCCGCAATACTCCACGACTGCCGGAAGGAGACAGCCCCTGACTTAATGCTGAAGGAGGCGAAGGAAAGCGGCTTTTACGTTGACCCCGTGGAAATCGACTGCCCCAAGCTTTGGCACGGGATAGCGGGCGCATATTATGTCAGAAATGTGCTGAAAATAACAGACGATGACATACTGAACGCCATACGCTTCCACACGGTGGGCAGAGCGGGAATGTCGGTCACCGAGAAGATAGTTTTCCTTGCGGACACGGTATCGGCGGAGCGTGATTTCGAGGACGTTGAAAAGTACCGCAAAATAGTGCTGGACGACCTTGACAACGGAATGTTCATGGTACTGCGCTGGTCGATAACCAAGACGGTGGGAAAGATGGGGAGCATTCCGATGTGTACATTGGAAGCCTATAATTACTACTCAAAATTCAAAAAGGAGAGCGTTTTATGACGGATAACGATATCCTCAGCATTGCCGTAAAAGCCATAGACAGCAAGCGGGGAGAAAACATAAGGATAATCAAGATAGACGAGCTGACCGTTATTGCGGACTATTTCATTATTGCAAACGGCAGCAGCACCACGCAGGTGAAAGCCCTTGCCGACGAGGTGGAGTTCAAGCTGTCCGAGGCGGGTCTGGAGCCTAAACGCACCGAGGGCTATCAGGGCGCAAACTGGATAGTGCTGGACTATATCGACGTTGTGATACACATTTTTCACAAGGAAACAAGGGATTTTTACGACCTTGAAAGACTGTGGCAGGACGGGGTCGAGGTAAGCCCGAAGGCTTACCTCGACAGTTGACAGTGGACAGTACACAGTAGCGGTGCGGCTGCGCCGCAGATTTTGAATGCCGTCTGCTGATTTTGCAGTTGGCAGTTTAAAATCCGTCTGCGAAGCAGGCACCTTTACTGTTTACTGTGTACTGTACACTATACACTAAGTTTTTTCAAATTTCCGCTTGACAATTGAAAGCATATAGTGTATAATAACAAGCAGACATTATCTAATGTTCAAAATAGCCTTGTGCCGAACGGCAAAAGGAGGGATATAAATGGCAGAAGTTCGTCTGGGCAAGAACGAGTCGCTGGACACTGCGCTCAAGCGCTTCAAGCGTTCCTGCGCAAGAGACGGCGTACTTGCTGAGGTTCGCAAGAGAGAGCATTACGAAAAGCCCTCTGTAAAGCGCAAGAAGAAGTCCGAAGCAGCCCGCAAGCGCAAGTTTAAGTAAAGCGAAAATGCAAAGGGCGTTTGTGCGTCCCAAATAAAAAGCCGTATATCGGCGGTTTTACTTACAAGCATCGGTAACTCAGCCTGAGGGCTGAGTTATTTTTTTGGAAAGGCTTGATAAAGTGGTATTTAAACCTAAATGGTGGATGAAAAACGTGCTGTCCATCGACGAGGAATTTATAAAGAGCAATCACCTGCGCGGGCTTATCCTCGACTTGGACAACACCCTTTCCATGCACGGCAGCCCTGCCGCCGAGGAGGGCGTGATGGAGTGGCTGGAGCAGATGAAAAGGTTAGGCGTCAGAATGACGGTGGTGTCCAACAACACCAAAAAGCGTGTTGACCCGCTGGCAAAGGAGCTTGGCTTAGACTACATATCCTTCGGCTGCAAGCCGCTGACCATCGGGATAACCCGTGCGCTGAAGCAAATGCGCCTGCCCAAGAAAAGCGTTGCATTGGTAGGCGACCAGATATTCACCGACATAATAGGCGGCAACCTGAAGCGTATCCCCACCATACTTGTGGAGCCCTTCCATCTTGAGGACAAACCCTCCTTCAAGCTGAAGCGCAAGCTGGAAAGCGTTATTTTCAAGCGTGATTATACAAAGCTGAAATAGGAAGGAATTATTATAATATGTCAATTTCATTCGGTCCCGGCGGAAATTCGATAAGCTTCGGCAAGCGCAAATTCCCCGAGGACTTGCCCGCATACCTGTCGGAATCAGGGCTTAACGGCTACGAGATAGAGTGCGGCAGAGGCGTTCGCATAAGCGCAAAAACCTATGAGCTTTTGCCAAAATTGGCGGAGGAAAACGGGATCGCTCTCACCCTCCACGCCCCCTACTTCATCTCCCTTTCCGGCGAAAAGGAGGAGACCCGCCTGAAAAGCCTGGACTATATACAGGAGTCCGCCGAGGCGGCGCAGAAACTGGGCGCAAAAAAGATAGTGGTACACAGCGGCTCCTGCGCCAAGATGACCCGTGAGCAGGCGCTGGCGCTGGCAACGGACACGTTGCGGAGAACGCAGAAGCGGCTTGACGAAAACGGACTTTCCGACATAATAATCTGCCCCGAAACGATGGGCAAGATAAACCAGCTGGGAACGCTGTCGGAGGTGTTGGAGCTGTGCAGGGTGGACGAGCGCTTCCTGCCCTGCGTGGACTTCGGACACCTGAACGCAAGAACCTTGGGCGGCATAAAGACGAAAGCCGACTACGCCGCCATTCTTGACGAGATAGAAAACAAGCTTGGACACCACCGCCTGAAGCACTTCCACGTCCATTTCAGCAAAATAATGTACACCGCAGGCGGCGAAAAGGAGCACCTGACCTTCGAGGACAGAGAGTACGGTCCCGCTTACGAACCGCTGATGGAGCTGTTTTACGAGCGGGATTTAGAGCCTACGGTGATTTGCGAGAGTGCAGGCACGCAGGCGGAAGACGCGGCGGAAATGAGAAAATATTTTGAAGGCTGCAAAAAATAAAAACGCAGTTTTACAGGCTCAGCTTTACAAGCGCACTTGACAGAAAGGAAAATCACATGAAAATATTAGTTCTGAACGGTCCCAATCTGAATCTTCTGGGCGTGCGGGAACCGGGAGTCTACGGCAACGAAAGTCTCGAAATAATCGAGGACGAGCTGAAAAACGAAGCGGTAAAGCTGGGAATAGAGCTTGACTGCTATCAGTCCAACCACGAGGGCAAGCTGATAGACGAGCTGCACCGTGCCATGACCGAGGCGGACGGCGTTATACTCAACGCAGGAGCGCTGACCCATTACAGCTACTCCCTCCGTGACGCCATCTCCGCCATAAAGATACCCGTTGTGGAGGTGCACATGAGCAATATCCACGCAAGGGAGGAGTTCCGCCACACCTCGGTGATCGCTCCCGTATGTGCGGGCAGTATCGCAGGCTTTGGCAAGAACAGCTACATTCTCGCATTAAAGGCGCTGAACGACATTATCCGCAAAAACGGCTGACAGGAAAGGAACGAGCATAAATGAACATTGAC
The DNA here is from genome assembly GCA_022508895.1 of Oscillospiraceae bacterium. Classification (GTDB taxonomy): domain Bacteria; phylum Bacillota; class Clostridia; order Oscillospirales; family Ruminococcaceae; genus Ruminiclostridium_E. The sequence goes on along the minus strand of JAFLUH010000023.1, from coordinate 8,216 downwards.
AGGCTTATTTCATGGCTGGGAGACGGTGGCGCCGCCCTTATCACCTCGGAGGTCTCCAAGCGCTACCTCACCGACTTCGGCTCGGAGGACGGCACACTGCTGGTGACAAAGGACCTTGCCTACTTCATCATCGACGCCCGCTACTTCGAGCACACCGAGAAGCAGGTGACCGACCCTCTCTGCAAGGTGATACTGCAGGAGGAGCTGTACGACCAGATAGGTGAGCTGCTGAACAAGCACGGCGTGCAGAACGTCTTCGTAGAGGACGAGTACATGACGGTATCGGCGCTGTCTGCACTGAAAAGGAGATTTTCGGGAATAAACTTCGATTCCTCCAACCGTCTTTCCGACTTCATGAAAAATATGCGGATAATCAAGACCGACGAGGAGATAAGCTGCATAATAAAGGCTCAGCGCATAGCGGAGGCGGCGTTCACCAAGCTGCTCTCCAACATGAGAGCGGGTCAGACCGAAAAGCAGATAGCCGCCATACTGGAATTTTTCATGGCTGACTTCGGCTCCGAGGGAGTATCCTTCCCCACGATAGCCGCCTCCGGCGTAAATTCCGCCTGCCCTCACGCAGTCCCCTCGGACAAGAAGGTGCAGGAGGGCGATTTCCTGACCTTGGACTTCGGCGCTGTCTACAAGGGCTACCATTCCGACATGACCAGAACGGTGGTTTTCGGCAAGCCCACCGAGGAGATGAAGAACATCTACAACGCCGTCTGGGGCGCAAACACCGACGCTATAAAGGCGGTAAGAGCCGACATATCCTGCAAGCTGGTGGACAACGTGGCACGCAGCACCCTTGACGCATGGGGCTACGAGCAGTATTTCACCCACGGCTTAGGACACGGCGTAGGTCTGGAGATACACGAGGGTCCCAGCGTGAACAAGCGCAGCGGCACCACTCTCCGTGAGGGCATGATAATCACCATAGAGCCGGGCGTATACATTCCCGGAAAGTACGGCGTGAGGATAGAGGATATGTGCGTCGTCACCAAGGACGGGTGCAGGATACTCACCGAGACGCCCAAAACGTTGGTATACATTTAACAGTAAAAAGTAAATAGCAATGAGTAAACAATAGCGGAGTTTTCCCTTTGGGAAAACATATTTGAAGGGATTGGCCAGGGGAGAAAACCAAGCTGCAGATGGGGAGGAACCGAATGTGGACAAGTTACTGAACTACGAAACAGACCCCGCAAAGCCCATGATAGCCCTTACCTTTGACGACGGGCCCAACATGACCACCACCGTTCAGGTGCTTGACCTGCTGCAAAAATATCAGGTGAGAGCCTCATTTTTCCTTATCGGCGGCAACATCACCGACAGCACCGCAAAGGTGGTGAAGCGTGCTTATGACATGGGCTGCGAGATAGACAATCACTCCAAAACTCACCCCCCTATGAACGAGCTGACCGCCGAGGAAATGGTCGCCGAGGTGCAGTACGTTGACCGCATGGTGGAGGAGATAACGGGACAGCCCCCTCTGTTTTTCAGACCGCCGTATATCGCCGTCAGCGACGCCATGTACCAAAGCATAGACAAGCCCTTTATCTGCGGCGCAGGCTGCGACGACTGGGACGCCTCGGTGGACGCACAGACAAGGATAAAGCGTATTCAGCGGCAGGCACGGGACGGACTCATAATCCTGCTTCACGACTTCGAGGGCAACGACCCTACGGTGGAGGCGCTGGACGTTCTGATACCTGACTTGCTGAAAAAGGGGTATCAGTTTGTGACGGTGAAGGAGCTGTTTGAGGCAAAGGGAGTTCCGATAAGCGGCGGCGACACAAATCTTTACACCGTGGTGGGAGCGACAGGCTGATTTTTCGTTTTTTTTCAAAAAACACTTGCAAAATTCCCTTAAATACTGTACAATATAATAGAGTAAGTTTGAATAAAATACCGGAGGTTTATTTATGATAACAGCAGGCGATTTCAGAAACGGCGTTACCTTTGAGGAGGACGGCAACGTAGTACAGGTGATAGAGTTCCAGCACGTTAAGCCCGGCAAAGGCTCCGCCTTCGTGCGCACCAAGACCAAGAACGTCATCACCGGCGCAGTGGTGGAAAAATCCTACAACCCTACCGCAAAATTCCCCACCGCATTCATCGAGAGAAAGGACATGGAGTACACCTACAGCGACGGCGACCTTTACTACTTCATGGACAGCGAGACCTACGAGCAGGTGCCCATCAACAAGAAGGACTTAGGCGACAACTTCCGCTTTGTAAAGGAAAACATGGTGTGCAAGGTGCTGAGCTACAAGGGCAACGTTTTCGGCGTAGAGCCTCCCAACTTTGTTGAACTGGAGATAACCGAGACCGAGCCCGGCGTAAAGGGCGACACCGCCACCAACGCTACCAAGCCCGCCACCGTTGAGACCGGCGCAGAGATAAGAGTGCCCCTGTTCATCGACATCGGCGACATGGTACGCATCGACACAAGAACAGGCGAGTATATGGAGCGTGCAAACAAGTAATTTTCATTCAGGAAGGAAGAAAAAATGAATATTTCCGAAAAGGTTTCCTATATAAAAGGCTTGGCAGAGGGAATGAAGCTGGACGAGAGCACCAACGAGGGCAAGCTCCTGACGGCTATTCTCGACGCGCTGACCGACATTGCCTATCAGCTTGAGGAGGTAGACGCAGACCTTAACGACATGGCGGACGTGGTAGGCGACATAGACGAGACGGTAGCCGAGCTTGAAGAAGCGGTATACGGCGATGACGACGACCACTGCGACTGCGGCTGCGAGGACGAGGATATGTACGAGATAACCTGTCCCAAGTGCGACAACAGCATTGTGGTGGACTTCGACGTTATTGCGTCGGGGGAGATACTCTGCCCCAACTGCGGCGAGCCGCTGGAGTTCGACCTCAGCGAGTTAGAGGACGAGGAAGACTGAAAATAACGTAAAAGACCGCAGGGAGGTATCCCTGCGGTTTTATTTTTTGCTAAAGTTTTAAGAAAAACGGACGATATAATACATGAATGATACTTGCATATACTTGACAGATCAGCCTGAATGTATCTGTTCGTACATAAATTCAAGGAGGTAACCACCGTGGGAATATCTACCATAAGCAGCAACCTTCACCCGATAAACCAATCAACTGCGATAAAGACCGCCGAAAAGCAGTCATCGACTGCCGAGGAAAAAACTGCGCCTGCCAGAGACGTGCTTGTTATGTATGACGGCAGCGGCGACGAGGAACTGCTCAAAAGCATGAGGGAGATCGCCGACGCCCTGAAAGGCAGCCGGAAGATAGAGGGAGCCGTTGACAAGGAGCATTTTCAGCTTGAGGAGCAGGGCATAACCACAGCTCCCAAAGCCGTTCTCGGCAGCGACGGCAGGCTTTTCTACGTCTCCAAGTGGCACGACACCGCCTCCGACGAGACTTTTGACAGCGACTACATGAGCGTGCTTGAAAACGTGGCAAGGGGCGAAACAGAAGAAGAACACCTGCTGAACTACGCACGCCTGTACAACTTCAATGCCGACATTCGCTCATTCTTCAGCACCGTAGACACAAGCCTTGACGACAGGAACTACATAAAGGAGTGCCTTGAAGCGGTCATTGAGGAGATACGGCAGAATATCGCAGAGGGCAAGGAAAATCCCACCGAGGATCTGCAAACGAAAATCACCCTGAATGGCGTAGACTGGAGCATTTCCGACCTTGCGGGAGCGGTGCAGGCTCTGAAAACCGCCTGCTTCTCCAGCTCCACCGCCGTCACCGACAATTTTACGATCGAGAATACAATTGTGATGGATTATAAGGATTACGCAAGGCTTGGCATGGCGGTAGGCTATGTCAGCCGCTACGCCGCCGAAAATCTTGATAAGGAGCACGCCGACGCCCTGAACTCCATAATGCAGGCAAGAGTGGACGCAGCGATAGCCCGCAACAGAGGCTATATGGAGGAGCATCAGGCGGAAACCGACGCAGAGTGGGCAAGGATACAGGCTGCTCCCGATTATCATCTGTACAAGGATAACTGGGACGACAGAAGGCAGTATTATTCCTACGGCAGGAACAACTGTCTTGCCACCAACGCTCAGCTGATAGACAAGATGATGGAGATATTCTCCTCCGTTGGCTCAGGCAGATCGATCAACGGCGCTCTGAATGAATATTTTCAGCTTATGAAGCCGGTGTACAATTCGCTGAATATAGTTCCGCAGTCAGTTTTCGACCACCACAGCACAGACCTGCTGGGCTATTACAACGCCCTGTACGGAAAATAAAGCGCCACCGCAGAATCGAGGTGACAATCATGATATACAGCATAGGCACCACAAGATACACAGGCTTTCTCAGAAAAAGTATGCCCAAGACTGCTCTTGCCGATGTGTGGACAAAGGACAAGAGCGGACTCAGCGAAAAGGAGATAGTGGAAAAAATGGTGGATCTGGCTCACCGTGATGCGGCTGCCGGAAAAGATTCGCTGCATGACGACCCGTTTGTCGGGTCGGAATGGAATAAGCTGCATCAGGGCTTCATTTGTCTCTCCTCTCCCGACAGGCTGGGCATCATACAGAAAAAGCTGGCGCAGCTGACAGGCAGCAGTACGGACCTGCGGCTGAAAAGCAACAGCCGTTCCGAGGCTTTTGCGATATTGTTCGCCAACAGTCGGGGCCGCAGGCATGACCGTGACGTAAGCTCCGACAGCATCACTTTTCGGGACGAGCAGGGCAGAGAGGTCGCCGCTTACAGCAAATATTCCGGCTGGCTCACATTCAGCACTCGTGCCGAGCACACACGGAGCTATGCGTTCCGTGACCTGTGGAATCAGGCGTTAGCCGACGCAAAGGAGGAGCTGGAGCAGGAGGAGCTGGAGAAGGAGAGGCTGGAAAAGGAGAGATTGGCGGAGGAAGCGGAAAAGGAGTACTTTTTTGAGGCATGGGCATAATATTATACGGCAGAGGTGACAACCGTGATAAACAGCATAAACAGGTCAAATAACGCCTACGGAGCTTCCAGCTACTTCAACCCCCTTGCCGAAGATATGAGTACAAAGGGGCAGTGCAGGGTCAGCGAGGAGGAGCTGGTAAAGAGGATAAGGGACTTAGCCTATCGGGACGCAGCGGCGGGAAAGAATTCCCAGTACGGGGTGAAATTTCACGGCGTAGGTACAGGCACTCCCGAATGGCGCAAGCTGAGGGCGGATTACATTTCCTTCGCCTCCCCCGACAGAGCGGGGATAATACAGAAAAAGCTGTCCCAATTAACAGGCGGCGCAGCAAACATGAGACTGCAAAGCAACAGCCGCCTTGAGGCGTTTGCCATATTATTCGCCAACGGGACCAAGTCCGCCCGCAAGATACACGACCCCGACGTAGGCGGAAATTATATATCCTTCAAGGACGAGCGGGGCAAAGAGATAGCCCATTACTGCACGCTAAGCGGTTGGCATTATTCTGACACTTCCGCCGAGAGCGCGCGGCGCAGCGAGTTTTATGATATGTGGAGACAATTCCTGACCGAAGCTCAGGAGGAGCTGGAGCAGAAGGAGCTTGAGAAAAAGCAGCTTAACAAGGAGCTGCTGGATAAAGCCTTTTTTGAGGCAAGAGCGTAAGGCAGCTGCTGCATTAAAGGGCAGCCTGCAAGACAAAGCCTACTGTTTACTTTTTACTGTGCACTGTGCACTGCCATTCCCCCCCTTTCCCGTTACCCACGGGAGAGGGTTTATTTTTTTGCCCAAAATCTTTTCATTGTATTGCACCCTCCCCCCATGCTAAAATAAAGTCGGGAAAACGGACGGAAGGGGGGAACGATGAAAGGCTTTTTCAACGGAGCATTGGCGGCGGCAGGAGCGGTATGCGGCTTCCTGTTCGGCGAGCTGAACGGCATACTTGTCGCTCTTATATCAGTTTCGGTGCTGGACTATATCACAGGCGTTATATCGGCGGCAGTAAACAAGACTCTGTCCAGCTCAGCGGGCTTCAGGGGGATCTGCAAGAAGCTTATGCTGTTCACAATAGTCGCTCTGGCGAATATAATGGATACACAGGTGATCGGAGGCTCTGCGCTCAGAACTGCCGTTATATTCGTGTTCATCGCCAACGAGGGTCTGAGCATAATAGAAAATTCGGCGGAGCTTGGAGTGCCGATACCTCAGAAGCTGAAGGACGTGCTTGCACAGATAAGGGACAAGGGAGAAAATGACAGCAAAAACAAGTGAAAGGAGAATGACCTATGGCAGTTAAGGGGATAGATATATCCTATGCAAATAAAGGTCTCGATTATGCCCGGCTGAAAGCAGACGGAGTGAGCTTTGCCATAATCCGCACCGGCTACCGTGACCAGACCGACGCTATGTTTGAGACTCATATAAAGGGCGCAAAGGCGGCGGGTATCAACGTAGGAGCATACTGCTACTGCATGGCTAAGACCCCCGCCGAAGCACGGAAGGAAGCGCAGCACGCAATAAGCGTGGTAAAGCCCTACAAGCTGAGCTACCCTCTGTTCTGCGACATGGAGGACTCGTCTCTGTTCGATTTAAGCAAGACCAAGCTCACCAATATCGCCCTTGCGTTTCTGGAAACGGTGGAGGCGGCGGGCTACCGTGCAGGCTTGTACGCCAATCCCTCATGGCTGGAGAACAAGCTGAACCGTGACAGGATACTGAGCAGATACGACCTGTGGCTTGCTCACTGGACGGAGGACCCCGACGTTCCCAGCAGATACCAATACGGTCAGAAAATGTGGCAGTGGGGCGCAGAGGAGCTGAACGGCAGCAACGGCAGGATAGACGGCGATATATGCTTTGTGGATTATCCCGCCATTATAGGAGATGAGGACGACTGTCAGTGCGGCGGGTATATCCCCTCCAAAGGCGACACCGTGCTGTTCGGCGGCGGAAGTCATTACGGCGCCTCCTCCTCAGCCAAGCCGACAGGCTCCTTGCGCACCGCAGGCACCGCAAAGGTGACCAATATCGCTCAGGGGACCGCTCACCCCTATCACCTTGTAGGGGAAAGCTCCAACGTTTACGGCTGGGTAGACAAGGACACGGTGTTTGCTCTGAGCAGCGGAGAGACGGGAAAAGCCAAGGCTGAGCTTAATTTCAGAGAAACAGCGGGACTGGACGGCAAAATACTGACAGTGATCCCCGCAAACAGCACAGTGGTGCTGTTTAAGGAAACGGAAGCAAAGGACGGCTATGTGTGGCAGAAGGCGGCGTATAACGGACTTGTAGGCTATGTTGCCTCGGAGTATATCGCCATATAAGCAAATCATCAAAGGCAGCAGGAAAATTTCCTGTTGCCTTTTTCTTTGTTTTGTGATACAATATTAAGAGGAAAATTTAAGCGGATTTACCGCAGAAAGGAAAATAAATATGTTAGTATCGGCAAAAGATATGCTTAACAAAGCCCGTGACGGCAAGTACGCAGTAGGTCAGTTCAACATCAACAACTTAGAGTGGACAAAATCCATACTGCTCACCGCAGAGGAGCTGAAGTCTCCCGTTATCCTCGGAGTTTCCGAGGGCGCAGGCAAGTATATGTGCGGCTACAAGACGGTAGTGGGCATGGTAAACGGAATGCTGGAGGAGCTGAAGATAACCGTTCCCGTAGCGCTTCACCTTGACCACGGCTCCTACGAGGGCGCAATGAAGTGTATCGAGGCAGGCTTCTCCTCGGTAATGTTCGACGGCTCTCACTACCCCATCGCCGAGAACATCGAAAAAACCACCGCTTTAGTCAAGATATGCAACGACAAGGGACTCTCCATCGAGGCTGAGGTAGGCTCCATTGGCGGCGAGGAGGACGGCGTCGTAGGCGCAGGCGAGTGCGCTGACCCCGACGAGTGCAAGCAGATAGCCGACCTCGGCGTTACCATGCTGGCGGCAGGTATCGGCAATATCCACGGTAAATACCCCGCAAACTGGCAGGGTCTCAGCTTTGAGACGCTTGCGGCTGTCAAGGAAAAGGTAGGCAATATGCCCCTTGTACTCCACGGCGGCACGGGTATCCCCGAGGATATGATAAAGAAGGCTATCTCTCTGGGCGTTGCCAAGATAAACGTAAACACCGAGTGCCAGCTTGCGTTCCAGGAGGCTACCAGAAAGTATATCGAGGCAGGCAAGGACAGGGAAGGTAAGGGCTTCGACCCCAGAAAGCTGCTTGCTCCCGGCGCCGAGGCCATCAAGGCTACCGTCAAGGAGAAGATGGAGCTGTTCGGCTCTGTCGGCAAAGCCT
>JAFLUH010000022.1 GCA_022508895.1 Oscillospiraceae bacterium | reverse complement strand
GAGAATACTCGGGCGTATATCAAGATAGAGGACGGCTGCGACCGATTTTGCTCCTACTGCATTATTCCAAAGGCGAGAGGGAGAGTAAGGTCTAAGGGGATCGAACGGATAGCGGCTGAGGCCGGGTTTCATGCTGAGGACGGGCATAGGGAGATCGTGCTGACGGGGATAAATCTGTCATGCTATGGGGTCGATATCGGGCTGTCGCTGTATGATGCGGTACGGGCGGTGGCTGAACAGCCGCTTATTGAAAGGGTCAGGCTTTCTTCGCTGGAGCCTGAGCTGTTGACGGGTGAGGTCATTGACAGGCTAGCGGGGGTGGATAAGCTGTGCCCGCACTTTCATCTATCACTGCAAAGCGGGTGTTCATCTACATTGAAAAGAATGAACAGGCATTACTCGGCGGAGGAGTATCGGGAAATCGTGGAGCGGCTTAGAAAGACATTTCCCGAGTGCGGGATAACCACCGATGTTATGGTGGGATTTGCGGGGGAGACGGACGAGGAGTTTCAGCAGTCGGCTGAATTTGTCAAGGGCATTGGGTTTGCTAAGGTTCATGTGTTTACTTACTCGGTGAGACCGGGAACGAGGGCGGCTGAGATGGAGGGGCAGGTGCCTGCTGAAATAAAGGAGCAGAGATATAGGGTGATGAGCGAGATCGCAGAAATTGCAAGGAGGGAGTTCTGGAGCAGGAATGCGGGAACGGTGCATAAGGTGCTTATCGAGCGGCAGACCTCGCCTGAATTTATCAACGGGTATACGGAAAATTATATTCCTGTGAGGATTTTTGGGGGGAAGGCTAAGCGGCATGATATTATTGAGGTGGAAATAACGGGAGCCCAAAAAGAATTTTGTGTTGGCAGGGAAACTACTTGAAAAAGAAGGCAAAAGGAAGTATAATATAAAAAGGTATTGAACAGGTCACTTGTTACATTGTATTGCTATTAGGATAAATCAGAATTCAAGCGAGGAGACAAATGCACAAGATATTTGGAGTAAAAGAAAATGTACGGTATTTGGATAGAAAAGGCGCTTATTTAATTCCCATAGTTGGTGAACAGGTGGGGGTTATACAAACTCCTAAAGGTTACTTCTTTTTGGGTGGCGGACTTGATGAAAATGAAACTGATGAAGTCTGCATTGAGCGTGAATGTATGGAAGAAGCGGGATATGAAGCTTTAGTACAAAAACAGGTCTGCTCTGCGGAAATGTATGAAAAAAATCCAATTATGGGCTATTTTCACCCTATCCAAACATATTATTTGGGTAAATTGATAGAACAGAAACAAAAACCGGTTGAAGATGATCATATTCTTGTATGGATAAATTATAGTGAATTAAAGGGAAAAATGTATTTAAAAATACAAAATTGGGCATTAGATCAGTGCTGGGAAAGTAAGGAATAAACTTTGATCTGTCGCAGGAACGCAAAAAAAGATTAAACATAAAGGAAAGGAAAAATACTATGGCAGTCTATCGCATTTATGTGGAGAAAAAACCTGAGTATAACGTTGACGGAAAGGCAGTGCTGGACGACCTGCGCACGGCTCTCAGGATAGAGAGCGTTAAGGGAGTTCGCATTATCAACAGGTATGATGCGGAGGAAATTTCCGAGGAGAATTTCGGGAGGGCTATCCCTACCGTGTTCAGCGAGCCGCCTGTTGACGATATTTATAAGGAGCTGCCTGATTTCGGGGATAGGCGGGTGTTTGCGGTGGAGTTTCTGCCGGGACAGTTCGACCAGAGAGCGGACAGCGCAGCGCAGTGTATCCAGATGCTGTGTCAGGGCGACAGACCGCTGGTTAAATATGCCAAGATATATGTGCTGGACGGGAAAATTTCCGATGAAGATTTTGCCAAGATAAAGCATTATCTGATAAATGCGGTGGAGGCACGGGAGTGCGGACTGGAAAAGTATGAGACGCTGAAGGTGCAGTATGATATTCCTACCGAGGTGGCTACGCTGGACGGATTCCTTGACCTTGACGGGGCGGGGCTGGCTGCGTTTGTGAAGAAGTACGGACTGGCTATGGACGAGGACGATATCAAGTTCTGTCAGGATTATTTCAAGAGCGAGAAGCGCTGCCCTACCATTACGGAAATCCGCATGATAGATACATATTGGAGCGATCACTGTCGGCATACTACCTTTGGCACTATTATCGATGAGGCGGATATTAAGGCGGATTATATTGCGGATACATATAAAGAGTACAAAATTGACCGCGAGGAATTGGGGCGTGGGAATAAGCCCGTTTGTCTGATGGATATTGCTACGCTGGCGGCTAAGAAGCTGAAAGCGGACGGGCTGCTGCCCGATCTGGACGAAAGCGAGGAGATAAACGCCTGCTCGGTTAAGATTGCTGTTGACGCTGACGGAGAGGAGCAGGAGTGGCTGCTGATGTTCAAGAATGAGACCCACAACCACCCCACCGAGATCGAGCCGTTTGGCGGAGCGGCTACCTGTCTGGGCGGAGCTATCCGTGACCCGCTGTCGGGACGCTCCTTTGTTTATCAGGCTATGAGAGTTACGGGGGCTTCCGATCCGCTGCTGCCTGTGGCGGATACCATTCCGGGTAAGCTGCCGCCGAGGAAGATAACTACTACGGCTGCTGCGGGGTATTCTTCCTATGGCAATCAGATAGGGCTTGCTACGGGTCATGTTGCGGAGATATATCACCACGGTTATATGGCTAAGAGAATGGAAATAGGGGCGGTCATCGGGGCTGCTCCCATTGAAAACGTCAGACGGGAAAGACCTGCGCCGGGGGATATTATTATACTGCTGGGCGGCAGGACAGGGCGTGACGGCTGCGGCGGAGCTACGGGGTCTTCCAAGTCTCACAGCGTTGAGAGTCTTGAAAGCTGCGGGGCTGAGGTGCAGAAGGGTAATGCGCCTGAGGAGAGAAAGCTGCAGAGACTGTTCAGAAATCCTGAGGCTACTACGCTTATAAAGCGCTGCAACGACTTTGGGGCAGGCGGTGTGTCTGTAGCTATCGGTGAATTGGCTGACGGGCTTGAGATAGACCTGAACGCTGTTCCTAAGAAGTATGACGGGCTGGACGGGACTGAGCTGGCTATCTCTGAGTCGCAGGAGAGAATGGCTGTCGTCGTTGAGAAGGAGAATGTCGATAAGTTTATTAAGTTAGCTTACAGCGAGAACCTTGAAGCTACGCCTGTTGCGGTTGTTAAGGCTGAGCCGAGACTGAAAATGCAGTGGAACGGGAAAACTATCTGCGATATTTCCCGTGAATTCCTTAACTCCAACGGTGCGGAGAAGCATACCTCCGTGGCTGTTCCCTGCCCTGAGGTGGATTATTCCACGGGCAGGAAAAATACGAAGGAGTGCTGGGAGGAGCTGGTATCCGATATAAATATCTGCTCCCAGAAGGGGCTTATTCAGCGGTTTGACAGCACGATCGGCGCTGCTACGGTGCTTATGCCCTTCAGCGGAAAGACGCAGCAAACGCCTGTGCAGGCTATGGCGGCGAAAATTCCCGTCAGCGGCGGGAATACCAATACCGCTTCTGTTATGGGGTGGGGGTTTAACCCGACTGTAAGCTCACAGTCGCCTTATCATGGGGCTGTGCTGGCAGTCGTGGAGAGTATTGCCAAGGTCGTTGCTGCGGGAGGGTCGGCTAAGAAGTGCTGGCTGACGTTCCAAGAGTATTTTGAGAGGACTCAGAACAATCCTGCCCGCTGGGGTAAGCCTTTTGCGGCATTGCTTGGAGCGTACAAGGCACAGCTTGAATTGCAGTGCGGGGCTATCGGCGGTAAGGATTCCATGTCGGGTACCTTTGAGCATATAGATGTGCCGCCTACGCTGGTTTCCTTTGCAGTGTCGGTGGCTAAGGCCGATAAGGTGATAAGCGGAGAGTTCAAGCTGCCTTACAGTAAGCTTTATTATATCAGTCCCGCTTACGATGATAATAAGCTGCCTGATTTTGACAGCGTTAAGTTTGTGTTTGACGTGGTGGAAAAGGCCGTTGCTGACGGGAAGGCGCTCTCTGTCTGGTCTGTTGCTGCGGGCGGCGTTGCTGAGGGTATCTTTAAGATGTCGCTGGGTAATCGGATAGGGGCTAAGTTACAGGGGCTCGATGATGAAATGCTGTTTACTCCTTGTTACGGCGGATTTATTATCGAGGCTAACGGGGAGATCGAGAATGCTCAGTTAATTGGTGAGACCTGCGAGGAGTATAAGATATACTGCGGCGATGTTGTGCTTGATGTGGCTGAGCTGGAGGAGAAGTGGAACGGTAAGTTAGAGCCGATATTCAGGAATACTACCGAGGATAAGGCGCAGCCTGACGAAATTCGTTATGAAAAGGGCTGTGATCTGGTTTGCGCCGGTGTGAATAAGACCGCTAAGCCTAAGGTGCTTATTCCTGTATTCCCCGGCACTAACGGTGAGTATGATATGGCGGACGCATTCAACAGGTGCGGCGGTGAGGCGGAGATATTCGTTATAAAGAATCTCAATGCTGCGGCTATGGAGGAATCAGTCGAGAGATTTGCTCATTTGATAAATAATAGCCAGATGATAGCTGTTCCGGGAGGATTCAGCGGCGGTGACGAGCCGGAGGGGTCGGGTAAGTTTATCAATGCGTTCTTCAGAAATCCTAAGGTCAAGGACGCCGTCAATGATATGCTCTATAAGAGAGACGGGCTTATTCTGGGTATCTGTAACGGGTTCCAAGCGCTGATAAAATTAGGACTGGTTCCCTTCGGGGAGATAAGACCGCTGTCTGAGGAAAGCCCTACGCTTACCTTTAACACTATCGGTCGGCACCAGTCGCAGATGGTTTATACCAAAATTTGTACAAATAAGTCGCCTTGGCTTATGCACTGCAAAGTGGGGGAGACTTATACCGTGCCTATTTCTCACGGTGAAGGACGGTTCGTTGCAAGCAAGGAGGTTATCGGGAAGCTGATCGAGAATGGACAGGTGGCTACTCAGTACGTTGACCTTGAGGGTAAGCCTGCGATGGACCTTGCGTTCAATCCTAACGGGTCTATGTACGCTATCGAGGGTATTATTTCGCCTGACGGACGTGTGTTCGGGAAGATGGGGCATAGTGAGCGTATAAGCGATGTGAGATGTGCTGTCAATGTGGACGGGAATAAGATGATGCCTATGTTTAAGGGCGGCGTAGATTACTTTAAATAAGGTGATTTTATGAGCAGCTTTGGGTTTGAGGAAATGCAGCAGACAAAGAAGGAGCTTCAGGAGAAGTATGAGCAGTGGGGTGGACTGCCTACCGAAAAGGGGAAGGAAAAGCTGCTCCGGGCTTATGCTGAGATGGGCGAAGTGACTGACATCATCAAGAAAAACAGCCCAGAGGATATTTTGAATGATGATGAAGTCAGGGAGCATTTTATTGAGGAAATGTGCGATGTGATGATGTATCTGAATGATGTTATGCTGTGCTATGAGGTTTCGGCTGAGGAGATAGAGAGAGTATACAAAGAGAAGCACTGCAGGAATATGGAGCGGTGGTGAGACAGTGGGTAAATTTTCGGAATATATCGGGTCCCAGTTCGGTAATCCGAGAGGATTGGTCGGTAGGTGCTGCTGCATTGTTATGAACGTTATCAATAAGGCATTGTACCGAAAAACGGTTGCTCTGGTAAGGCTGAACGGTAAATCCAAGGCACTGGATATAGGCTATGGAAATGGGTATCTTATCCAGAAGCTGTACAAAAAATACCGTCCTTTTATATGCGGGATAGATATATCGGAGGATATGAGAGCGGCGGCGGAAAAGAGAAATGCAGCGGCTATAAATGACGGTAAGCTGAGGCTGAGCGTTGGGGACTGCTGTGAGCTTGAATATGAGGACGGGGCTTTTGACGCCGTTACTTCGGTGAATACCGTTTATTTCTGGAATGATACCTTGAAGGGCATGAGGGAGATACTTCGTGTGCTGAAGCAGGGCGGAAGGTTTTATAATGCGGTGTATGCAAGGGAGTGGCTTCAGAGGGTGTCCTATACAAGAAAAGGGTTTAAGATGTTTGAACGGGAGGATTATGTATCCTTGGGGCGGCAGGCAGGATTTAAGGAGATTGAAATAATTGATATAAGCAAAGGGAAAAGCTTTGTTGTAGTGTACACAAAATAAATTATTTTTACAGGAGGACAATCAAATGCTATCTAAAATCGGGATCAGACCTGTCATCGACGGGCGTCAGTTCGGTATCCGTGAGAGCCTTGAGGAGCAGACCATGAATATGGCCAAGGCGGCGGCGGAGCTTATCACCTCCAAGGTTCGGCACGCAAGCGGCGAGCCTGTGGAGTGCGTTATTGCGGACGGGACTATCGGAGGGATCGCGGAGAGCGCTGCCTGCAACGAGAAGTTCAGTAAGGAGAACGTTGTGGCTACGCTTACCGTTACTCCCTGCTGGTGCTATGTTACTACCGTTATTGACGAAAATCCTGATACGATTAAGGCTATCTGGGGGTTCAACGGCACGGAGCGTCCCGGGGCGGTGTTCCTTGCGGCGGCTATGAGCGCTTATGCGCAGATAGGTATGCCCTGCTTCTCCATTTACGGGCATGACGTCAAGGACGCTGACGACAAGACTATTCCTGAGGACGTTGAGGATAAGATTTTAAGGTTTGCAAGATGTGCTGTGGCTGTGGGAGATATCAGGACTAAGAGCTATGTTAATATCGGTGCGGTGGCTATGGGTATTGCAGGGTCTTACTGCAACGAGGACTTTTTCCGTTCTTATCTCGGTATGCACCCTGAGTGGGTGGACATGAGCGAGATTATTCGGCGTGAAAAGCTGGGTATTTACGATAAGGACGAGTATGAGAAGGCGCTGGCTTGGATAAAGGCTAACTGCAGGGAAGGTATAGATATCAATCCTACCGACGGTATGTTCTATCAGCGCACGGTGCTGTCCCCTGAGGAAAAAGAGGAAAACTGGCAGTTTATCGCTAAGATGACCTGCATTATCATGGATATTATGAAGGGCAATCCTAAGCTGGCAGAGATGGGCTGGCTGGAGGAGGCCAAGGGTCGCAATGCGGCTGTGGGCGGCTTCCAGGGGCAGCGCAACTGGACGGACTTTATGCCTAATGCGGATTTCACCGAGGCTATTCTGAACAGCACCTTTGACTGGAACGGAAAGAGGGAGTCTATTCCATTTGCTACCGAGAATGACGGGCTGAATGGGGTCACCTTGCTTTTGCTTCATCAGGTCACCGCTAAGGCGGCGATTTTTGCAGACGTGAGGACTTACTGGTCGCCTGAGGCAGTGGAGAGAGTTACGGGCTGGAAGCCTGAGGGCGTTGCGGCTAACGGGTTTATACACATGATAAACAGCGGCGCGGCGGCATTGGACGGCACGGGGGCTTCCCTCAACGAAAAGGGCGAGAACTGCATGAAGAACTGGTGGGATATGACGGATAATGATATCAAGGCTTGTCTGGACGCTACTACATGGCCTTGCGCTAACCTTGGATATTTCAGGGGCGGCGGATTCTCCTCCAGCTTCTCTACCAAGGGGGTCATGCCCTGCACCTTTGCAAGGCTGAACCTTGTTAAGGGGCTGGGGCCTGCGCTTCAGGTCGTCGAGGGGTATACTGCAGAGCTGCCTGAAAATGTCAACAAGATACTGCTTGACCGTACAGATAAGACTTGGCCTTCTACATGGTTTGCGCCTATTCTCACGGGAACTGACAGCTTTAAGGACGTTTACAGCGTTATGGCTAACTGGGGAGCTAACCACGGAGCCTTTGTTTACGGGCACGTGGGAGCGGATATGATCACGCTGGCTTCTATGCTGAGAATTCCAGTTTCGCTGCATAATGTTTCCGAGGATAGGATATATAGACCTCATAGCTGGTCTGCGTTTGGGACTAAGGATCTTGAGGGTGCGGATTATCGGGCTTGTGCGGCTTATGGAAGTCTTTATTGATTTTATGTAAGTTTTCGGCGGGCGGCTGTGTGTCGTCCGCTGAAATAATAAACGGAGGAAATGAAATGAAATTAGACGGATTTGGCTTGTTTGTAAATGATATGGGCGCTATGATACGCTTTTACAGAGATGTGCTGGGCTTTGAGATCAAGGAAAGTGAAGATACAAACAATGTTTATCTTATCAAGGACGGAACGCTGTTTTTGCTTTACGGAAGAAAAGACTTTGAAGCTATGACCGACAGAAAATATGAATATATAAAGGGGCTCAACGGGCATTCCGAAATCGCCTTGTATGTGGATACATTTGATGAAGTGGACAGGAAGTATCAGGAGGTGATAGGCAAAGGCGCTGTTTCCGTGTTGGAACCTACCACCGAGCCTTGGGGACAGAGAACCTGCTATATTGCCGACCCTGAGGGGAATTTGATAGAAATAGGGTCTTTTAACAGGCCTTTTGCGCGGTAAACTGACAGTCGGTTGCAAATTTTCGGTGAGTATTTTACAATATAGAAAAACCGAAAAGGAGTATTCTTATGAATAATGAAAAAATGGGGGCGTTTATTGCCGAGCTTAGAAAAGAAAAAGGGATCACGCAGAGAGAGCTGGCAGCAAAGCTGAATATTACGGATAAGGCGGTGTCAAAGTGGGAAAGAGGTCTGAGCCTGCCCGATATTGCGCTTCTGACTCCGCTGGCGCAGGAGTTGAGCGTAAGCGTCGGTGAGTTGCTGGAGGGCGAGAAGGAGAAAAGCGACAGGGACGATGTGGCGAATACCCTTGACTATGCGGATAAGGCGATGAAGAATAAAGTCAGGTCTTTTCGCAGTATTGCGGCGGCGGTGTTTTCGGTGGGGCTGCTGCTTGGGATAGTAGTTTGCGGGATATGTGATATGGCAGTTTCGGGCGGGTTTACCTGGTCTCTGTTCCCTGTCGGTGCTTGTGTATTTGCGTGGGCAGTGATGTTCCCTGCCGTAAAGCTTGGAGGCAAAGGTGTTGTTGTGTCGCTGGGAGCAGTGACGGTTCTTACCGTGCCTTTTCTTGCGGTGCTGGAGCTGCTGACAGGCGGCGATGTGATGGCTGTGGGCTTGCCTGTGGCTGTTATCGGGATCGTTTATCTGTGGTGCGTTTTTGCGGTATTTAATCTGATGAAGAATAGAAGGCTGCTGGCAGCGGCAGCGGCACTGATGCTGACGATACCTGCTTGTTTAGTGATAAATCTTATTGTTGCGCAGATGTTTGCTCAGCCGTTTGTTGATATGTGGGACTGGCTGGCGTTCGGCGTTATAGCGGTCGGGGCTGCAGTGCTTTTTGCAGTCGATTTAAAAAGAAAGGGAAGATATCAATGACAAGGATATTGCTGGTAGAGGACGATAAGGGGATAGTGAACGGGCTGACGGAATTTCTGAAGGGCGAGGGCTTTGATGTAAAAAGCGCCGACGGTCAGACCGGCGCTATGAAGCTGCTGGAGGAGTACGGGTTCGATCTGGTGCTGCTGGATATTTCGCTGAGGGACGGGAACGGGTTTACCGCTTGCTCTGCAATCAAGTCGGAGTATGGGCTGCCTGTTATTTTTCTTACCGCTTCGGGAGACGAGTACAGCACCGTTACGGGGTTTGATTTAGGCGCTGACGATTATGTGCCTAAGCCGTTCCGCCCGAGGGAGCTGGTGTCACGGATAAAGAATGTGCTGAGGCTCACGGGAAGCGGCGGAGGCGTTGTGCAGATGGGAGACGTGACCGTGGATACCGTTAAGGGCACTGCTTCAAAAAAGGGGCAGGAGCTGTATCTGTCGGCGCTGGAGTATCGGCTGCTGCTGGTGTTCCTCAACAACAGAGGGGCGGTGCTGTCACGGGCTAAGCTGCTGGAGGCTATCTGGGACGCTTCGGGGGAATTTGTGAACGACAATACCCTTACCGTATATATCAAGAGACTGAGAGATAAAATAGAGGACGACCCGCAAAATCCCAACGTTATAAAGACGGTGAGAGGGCTGGGGTATAAGGTGGATCTATGAAGCTGCTGAGAAATAAGGAGATCGTCACTTCCCTTCTGATCTATATCGGGGTGTCGGCGGCGGCTGTCGCGGGCGCTTTGTTTATTGGCGGCGGAGCTGCGCTGTTTGTGCTGATAGTTTGTCTGGTGTTTATTTCAGTGTTTTTGGTTACAAGCTATCGGCGGTATCAGAGCTTGTCAAGGCTGGCGGCGGAGCTGGACCGTATTCTGCACGGGAATGAAAATATCGACCTTGAGCGGTTTTCCGAGGGGGAGCTGAGTATTCTGCAAAGCGAGATATATAAGATGACCGTCACTCTCAAGGAACAAAGTCAGAAGCTGCGGGAGGATAAGATTTTTCTTGCGGATTCCATTGCGGATATTTCACATCAGATAAGGACGCCGCTTACTTCTATGAACATTATGCTGTCGCTGCTGGCGGAGGCGGATATTGACCAGGAGAGAAGGCAGGAGCTTATACGGGAGCTGTATGGGCTGCTGTCGGGGATAGACAGGCTGATAAATATGCTGCTGAAAATGTCTCGGCTGGACGCAGGAGCGGTGCAGTTCAAGAAGGAGACCATTTCGCTGAATGAGCTGATAAGGACTGCGGTAAAGCCGCTGCTGGTGTCGCTGGAGCTGAAGGGGCAGAGCTTTGAGGCTCAGACCGAAGGGGAATTTTGCGGAGATGCTGCGTGGACCTGTGAGGCGATAGGCAATATCGTGAAAAACTGCGTAGAGCATACGCCCGAGGGCGGAAAGATAACGATTGCCGCTTCGGAAAATGCGCTTTACAGTGAAATCATTGTTTCAGATAATGGAAATGGAATAGACAAGGAAGATCTGCCCAATATATTCAAGCGGTTCTATAAGGGCAAATCCTCGGGAGCGGACAGCTTCGGGATAGGACTTGCGCTGGCAAAGATGATCGTTACGGGGCAGAACGGTACTATTAAGGCGGAGAACGCCGCTAAGGGCGGAGCAATGTTTACAGTGAGGTTTTATAAAGGCGTGGTTTGACAGTGTACAGTGCACAGTGTATAGTACACAGTAATGGAGCGGCAGAGGGGCACTATTACTGTGTACTTTGCACTGTGCACTTTTAACTGTCAAAAGTGACGTTTTTGTAATATTAAAGTCACCGAAATGTCATATTTACATGGTAGGATATAGTCAGAAACTAAAAAAACGGAGGTATTCCAGATGGAGATACTTAGAGTTGAAAATCTCAGCAAGGTGTACGGACACGGAGAAAATAAGGTGCTGGCACTGAGCAATGTAAGCTTTTCGGTGGAAAAGGGCGAGTTTGTGGCTATAATCGGACCGTCAGGGTCGGGAAAATCTACGCTGCTCCATATTCTGGGCGGGGTGGACAGACCGAGTGTGGGGAAGGTGTATCTGAACGGGACGGACGTGTTTGCGGGGAATGAAAATCAGCTGGCTATATTCAGGCGCAGGCAGGTGGGGCTTATCTATCAGTTCTACAATCTGCTGCCTATGCTGAATGTGGTGGAGAATATCACATTGCCTCAGCTTATGGACGGGCAGAAGGTGAATGAGGAGCATTTGAAAGAGCTTATCGACACCTTGCAGCTGAACGGCAGGGAAAATCATCTTCCGGGGCAGCTTTCGGGAGGTCAGCAGCAGAGAGTGTCCATAGGCAGGGCGCTGATAAATGCGCCGGCGGTGGTATTGGCGGACGAGCCTACGGGAAATCTGGACAGGCAGAACAGTCATGAGATCGTGGAGCTGCTGAAAACGTCCAACAGGAAGTATAAGCAGACCCTCATTATGATAACACATGACGAAAGCATTGCGCTGCAGGCAGACAGGATAATCGCTATCGAGGACGGCAGGATAATGCGGGATGAGGTGAACGGAAGATGAATATTCTGAATAAGGTCACGCTGAAAACGCTGCTGAAAAACCGGACACGCACAATTGTTACAGTTATCGGCATAATGCTGGCTTCGGCGCTTATCTGTGCGGTCACTACCTTTGTGTCAAGCTTTTATGATACGCTTATCGGGAATGAGATATACAGACGGGGCGATTATCATAGGTTCTTTTACGATCAGGATAAGGATTTTTATGAGCAGATGGTCAAGGATGAACGGGTCGGTTCCGCTACATTTGTGCAGGAGCTGGGGTACTTCCCTGTCGATGAAGAAAGTACGTTTTACCTGTATGTTATAGGGACAGACGGGAATTTTGAAGAAAAAAACATGGGCGTCCATGTGGTGCAGGGCAAGTATCCGTCTTCGCCAAGCGAGATAATGTTTTCCAATCTATTTTTAGGTGAATACAATATCGGGGATACCATTACCATTGATATTGGTCAGCGGTGGTATAACGGAATGCCGATAGAGGAGCTTGACGGCGATGAATTTGAAGATGCAGACAATTATGTAATTGGAGGTGAGGAGCTGCGCACTACGGAGACACGCACCTATACCGTAAGCGGCTTCTACAGCTACTCCCTCGGCACCTACTCCGCAGCGCTTTCCCAGCACATAGGTCTGGGTTGGCCTGTGGTCACTATAGCGGACGAGGGAATGCCTGCGGGGTATACCTACAACGTGTTCGTTAAGATGAAAAATCCTGCCGACGCTCTCAGCTTTTATATAGGCGAGCCCTATTCGGGAAGCAATGAGACGCTGCTGGCTTATATGGGCGTTACTCCCTTTGACGCACTTAACTTCACTATCTGGGGGCTTGCGGCCTTGGTTATCGCCATCGTTATGGTGGGGTCGGTGTCGCTTATTTATAACGCTTTCGCTATCTCCGTTTCGGAGAGGACTAAGCAGTTCGGGCTGCTTTCCTCTATCGGCGCTACCCAAAAGCAGCTGAGGCGGTCGGTGCTGTTTGAGGCGCTTGTGGTGAGCATGATAGGGATACCGCTGGGCGCTGTGCTGGGTATCGGGATAGTGGCAGTGGCTATTGAGTTTTTGGGTGATCTGTTAGATTCTTTGAGACTTGCAGTTCCTGTTACGGTCAGTGCCAATGTGCTTGCCCTTGCGATCGGTATAGGCGTTTCGCTGCTGACGGTGTTTATTTCGGCTTGGATACCCTCTAAGAGAGCTACAAAAATTACCGCTATCGAGGCTATTCGGCAAAACAAGGATATTACGGCGCAGCCTGTCAAGACCTCCAAGCTGACTGCGAAGCTGTTCGGGCTGCCGGGGGTGCTGGCGGCTAAATATTATAAGCGCAGTAAGAAAAGATATAAAAGTACGGTGATAAGTCTCGTTATCAGTATCGTGCTGTTTATTTCAATTACCGCTTTCTTTGATTATTTTGTGACAGCAATTTTCTATCACACTGATGTGTATAATTATGATCTGGAGGTAAGGGTCTATGATGACGAATCCGTCGAAAAAATCAATTATGATTCTCTTTTGGAGGAATATAAAAATGCGTATGGCGTGACCGCTGCCACTTATATAGCCTACGGGGATCCTTCCGAGCCTGCCAATAGCGGTGCAAGCGCAGGCATTCTCGTTGGGGTAGATAAAAGCTATATCAATTCTGTCGCATTTGAGAGGGGCAGAGTAACTGACCATTTCGGGGGCGACAAAAACCCAAAAAGCGACAACATAATGTTTACAAATGCCACCATAACCTTTGTTGGAGATGAAGCGTTCAAGGAGCTGTTGGCACAGTACGGTCTGAGCGAGGCTGAGTTTATGGATCCCGACAAGCCGCTTGCAGTGGTGCTGGACGGGAACAGAATGTATGATATGTACACCGGAAAAAATCTGGAAACGCATATACTGAGCTCCGACAGGGCGGAGATCATAATGTACGCTTTTGATACACCGGAGGGTATGGTAGAATATAAAAGGAGAAACGATAAGGACGGTAATATGTATGTCAGCTTTACGGATTCCGATATGTACTTCTATGAAGACAAAATATCGGAGGACGCTTATGAGATAATGACTGAAAGGATGACAATGAATGTGGGTAAGGTGATATATGAGCTGCCTTACTTCATAAATGTGAGATACAACGATCTGGGCATCATCTATCCCATAAGTCTTATCGGTAAGGTCTGTCCTAAATGGGAGGGAACGAATCCTTATTACTATCTGGTCTGCTCGGATCACCATGCTGCATCAGCTCAAGCGATAGAAGAGATAAACAATATGCATGGGTTCGGGGGTTATATGGAAGACTATGCCGAAAGGGCGGAGCATGACAGAGGTCTTTTCACCACGATACAGACGGCTGTTAATGTTTTCGTCGGGATAATCTCTCTTATCTCGGTGGCGAACGTGTTCAACACAATTTCCACCAATATCGGGTTGAGACGGCGTGAGTTCGCTATGCTGAAATCTGTGGGAATGACAAGCGGCGGATTCAACAGAATGATGATCTATGAGACGATCCTGTACGGGGTGAAGTCGCTGCTGTACGGACTGCCTGCGGCGATGGTGATAACGGTGGTAATTCACCTTATTATAGCTCCGGAATTTGAGATGAGCTTCCGTATGCCTTGGGGAGCGATCGGGATCGCTATGCTGAGCGTGTTTACGGCGGTTATTCTTACCATGCTGTATGCGTTGAGTAAGGTCAAGAGGGCTAATCCCATTGACGAGCTGAAAAACGAGAATATTTAACAAAAATGCTCAAAAAATCCCGCTTCTGCAATAACGCAGGAGCGGGATTTTTGTTTTTATATTTCGCCTCGGAACCACTTTCTTATCCATGCACCGCCTTCGGAAAGGTCGTTTGCGCTCCAGTTTCCGTTGGCGGAGGCTGAAGGCTTGAAGGCGGAGGAAGTCTCCGCTTTGTTGGCGAGGTTCCAGTTTACATAGCTTATGCCTAAGCTGTCCAGCATGGTGAGCCACTGTTTTGTCTGGTTGAAGTCGTTGCCGCCGTTGCCTGAGGCGTCGCAGCAGCCGAACTCGGATACGAATACGGGAAGTCCTGCGTTTACGCACTGTTTTACACGGTCTCTCAGCCAGTCGGTGTGAGTGGCAGCGTAGAAGTGCAGGGCGTAGAGGATGTTGTCGTATTTCAGCGGGTTTGAAAGGGCTTTGTCGATGTCCTGACTCCATGTGGGGGTGCCTACGATTATCAGGGAGTTGGGGGCGTTTTTGCGGATAACGGGGATAACCTCCTCGGCGTAGGGCTTTACGTCGCCTTCCCATGAGGCGTAGCCGTTAGGCTCGTTGCATATCTCGTAGATTATGTTGGGGTAGCTGCCGTAGGTCTCGGATATTTCCTTGAAGAAGCGCAGGGCGTCGGATTTTCTTACCTGCGGAGACTGGTCGGCAAGGACGTGCCAGTCTACTATGACGTACATATCAAGCTTGATGGCTAAGTCGATGCCTTTCTTTACAAGGGCTTCGTGCTGCGCCATGTTGGAGCCGCTGTAGCCCTCGCTTTCGCCTGAGTACATGGCTAAGCGGATAACGTTGGTTTTCCAGTCGTCACGGAGAGTTTTGAATGCCTGCTCGTTTACGAAGTCGGGGAACCATGCTATGCCGTGGGTGCTCATGCCTTTCAGCTGGTAGGCGTTGCCGTTTTTGTCCACTATCTGGGTACCCTTCCGGGTGAGCTGACCGTGCTGGGAGACGGGAGTGGTGCCCGAAGGGTCGGCGGGGGCGGGAGGTACGGTCGGCTTGGGAGTTGTGGTGGTCTGAGCGGCAGTAGTCGTTGCAGCGGCAGAGGAAGTCGTGGTATCGGTGTTTTCGGCGGCGGGGGTAGTGGTAACGTTTGAGCCAACGGACGCCTGCGCACCGTTCACTGTAACAGCGGTGGGAGCAAATTCCGCGGGGGATTTGTAGTTAAAGCCGAAGGAGACGGTCTGTCCGCTTTCTATCGTGCCGTTATAGCCTTCGTTTGTGACCTTAACCTTATTGCCGTTTATTTCATATTTGCCGTTCCACAGGTTGGTAAATTCAAAACCCTGAGGTACTTCAAATTCCACCGTCCAGCTTTCCGTCGCTTTGTCGGTGTTGTTGGTGATAGCTATTTCATAGCCGCCGCAATAGCTTGCGCCGTCCATCCATGTGCTTGAAAGGTCAAACTGCACAGTGTAATCCTCGTCCTCGGTTTCGACGGGGTCGGAGGAGCTGTTGGGGGTGGTGGAGGAGGCGTCTGCGGAGGTGGTGGTGGTTCCGTTGGGGGAGTCGGACGAAGTGTTCTCGTTTGCGCCGTCCGTATCGGAGGGATCGCAGCCTGTAAGCAGCATAGATGCAGCGAGCAGCAGGGCGGCTGCCTTTGTAAAAAATCTTTTCATGATGTTTTTCCTTTGCATATCGTTAAATTGTTCTTTTAAGCAACTCCTCGGCGCTTTTCAGCGTTATCTCGCTGTCGGGGTTGCCTGAGATTATGCGGGCAAGCTCGTGCTTTCGCTCCTCGAAGTCGAGAGGTCGGACGCTGGTGTAGGTGCGGGCGTCGTCGGTCTGCTTCTCTATCAGCAGGTGGCGGTCGCCCATGGCGGCTATCTGGGCTAAATGAGTCACGCAGAGGACCTGACGCTTCCCTGCTATCTCGGAGAGCTTGATACCTACCTTTTGCGCGGCTCTGCCGCTGATGCCTGTGTCTATCTCGTCGAAAATCATGGTGGGAATGTCGTCGGCAGAGGCAAGGACGTTTTTTATTGCAAGCATTATTCGGGAAAGCTCGCCGCCTGAGGCTATCTTATGCATAGGGCGGGGTTCCTCGCCCTTGTTTACGGAGATAAGCATTTCCACCTGATCCATGCCCGTCAGGGTTATCTTGTCTTTTTGAAAATCAAATACGAATTTTACATTGGGCATATCGAGGAAGTTCAGCTCCTCGGTTATCTCGTTTACAAGAGCTTCCGCCGCTTTTTTGCGAATGTCGCTTATCTCCTGCGCTTTGGTTTTTACCTCGTCGGCAAGTGATTTGCGCTTTGCGTTAAGCTCCTCAAGAGCGTCGTCGCTGTTTTGCAGGTCGGTCAGCTCGCTTTTCCACTCGTTCAGCTCGGTGAGCAGGTCGTCCGTCTCCATTCTGTAGCGGCGCTTCAGCAGCAGAATGTCGCTCATTCGGGCTTCAAGCTCGGGGAGGCTTTCGGAATAATATTCGTCGCTGAGGTAGCGGGAAATTTCGGAGCCGATGTCCCGCAGGTCTATCAACAGGCTTGAAAGGCGGGCCGAAAGCTCGTCCATTCCTTTGACCGTTCCCGATATCTTGTTCAGTTCAAGGGTTGCTTCCTGTATCATGTTCACCGCACCTGCGCCGTCGTCGTAGCCGTTTATGTCGGCGTAGGCGGCAGACAGGGCGTTCTGTATGTGCTCAAAGCTGCGGGCGGCTTCGAGTTTTTTTGATACCTCGGCTTCTTCGCCTTGCTTCAGCTTGAAGCTCTCTACGTCCGTTATCCGCTCGGTCAGCTCCTCTATGCGCCTTTCCTTTTCGGACATTTGCTGCTGAAGGGATTTTACCCTTTTGCTGATTTGGGAAAATTCACGGAATGAGGCGCGGTAGTCGGTGAGCTTTTCCTCCAAGCCTGCGTATGTATCAAGTATGCGGCGCTGATTCTCGGTGCTCATGAGAATGGCGGTGTCGTGCTGACCGTGAATGTCTATAAGATTGGAGGCTATTTCTTTCAGGACGGCTACGGTGGCTACCTTGCCGTTTATGCGGGCGGTGCTTTTGCCGTCGGCGGATATTTCACGCTGCAGGAGCAGTTCTTCATCGTCGGGGTAGCCGCTTTCACGGAGCTTTTCGGATACGCTTGGCGGTACGCTGTCGAAAAGGGCGGTGACTGTGGCTTTGGCTGCGCCTGTCCTTACTATGTCCCTGCCTATCCTGCCGCCAAGGACGGCGTTTATGCCGCCGATAAGTATGCTCTTGCCTGCGCCTGTTTCTCCCGAAAATACGTTCAGCTTGTCACAGAATGAAATAGTCGCTTTTTCTATCACTGCGAGATTCTCGATTTCAAGCTCTTTAAGCAAGCTATTTCACTCCTTTCATAAAAATCAGAACATTTTTTTCAGCTTTTCGCATAAGGCTTTTGCATCGGCTTCAGTCCTTACTAAAATAAACACCGTGTCGTCGCCTGCTATGGTGCCTACCACATAGTCGGGGTTCATTATGTCGAAGGTGGCGCAGGCGGCGCCCGCAAGTCCCGAGTGGCACTTCATGCAGACTATATTCATGGCGTAGTCTACGCTGATTATCGCCTGTCGGAAGATGGTGTCGAATTTCTTGCTGCTGCGGGGCTCCTGAGAGTAGCAGTTTATGCCGTCGGCGTTTATGTTTTTTTCTATGTTCAGCTCGTTGATGTCTCGGGAAACAGTCGCCTGCGTGACCTTGTAGCCCCGCTGGGCAAGGGCTTTTATCAGCATTTCCTGATTCTCGATGGGCTGTTCCTTTACTATTGACAGTATCTCTGCCTGACGCCTTTTTTTCATTGAAATTCCTCCGCGATTTACTTCAGAGGGCGTATCAGCTTGTTGTGGACGGAGCTGTAAAAGCTGCCGCCGTCTATGTCTATCAGTTTTAATGTGAGATCGGATCTTTCTATTGTGATGTGGTCGTCGGGGGAAAGGTCTATTGACTCGCTGCCGTCCACCGAAAGGAACACGCTGCTGTTTTCGTAGGCGATGTACCTGGCTTTTAAGGGGACTTCGGCGGAGAATATCATGGGGCGGCTGAACAGGGTGTGAGGGGAGAGGGCGGTAAGCTCGAAGCAGGAAAGGCGGGGGTCGATGATGGGGCCGCCTGCGGAAAGGGAGTAGGCGGTGGAGCCTGTGGGGGTGCTGATTATCAGACCGTCGGCGCGCACCCCTGTAAGCTCGGTGTCGCCGCTGTAGACGATGTATTCGGGGAGCTTGGAGCGGACGCCCTTGAACAGCACTACGTCATTGAGGGCGGTGTAGCGCTCGGTTTTGCCTGCTGAGCTGAGAGTTACGTTCAGCAGCATTCGGGGGCTTATCTCGTAGCTGCCGCTTGAAAGGGCGCTGAGCTTGGAGAGATCGTCTGTTTCAAGAGTTGCCATAAAGCCGAGACGACCCGTGTTTACACCAAGCAGGGGCTTGTTGTGAGACGCTGCACGCTTGCCCCAGCGGAGGATAGTACCGTCGCCGCCGATCGTGAGGAAGATGTCGCAATTTGCTGCGTTTTCCTCTGCTTCGGCGAAGGTTATCCCGCTTATATCAAGGCTTTTGCATATATCTGCGTATTTGCTTTCTGCAAGTGGAGTTATGTTGTTTTTTTGCAGCTCAGAAATTATTTTCGGGAAGGCTGCAAAAGATTTTTCTTTGGTCAGATTTGCGCAAACAAAAACTTTCATGTGTACCTCAAAGGGAAAGATGTATCAGGTATTCTATGTTGCCCTCTCCGCCTGTTATGGGAGAGGTCATTACGCCGTTTACGGTGAAGCCGAGGTCGGCTGCGAAACATTTTATTTCCTCTGCCGCCTGGGCTCTCAAGGCTTCGTTTTTTACTACGCCATGCTTGTTTAAGCCGCTTTTGCCTACCTCGAACTGGGGCTTTATCAGGGCGACGGCTTCGCCGTCCGGTTTAAGCAGGTTTTTTATCTCGGGAAGTACCAGCTTCAATGATATGAAGGAGACGTCTGCGGTTATGAAGTCGGCTTTTTCGGGGATTTTTTCCGCTGCATTCCTTATATCTGTGTTTTCAAGGGAAATGACCCTTTTGTCTGCTCTCAGCTTTTCATCAAGCTGGGCGCTGCCTACGTCTACGGCGTATACACGGGCTGCGCCGTTTTGCAGCATACAGTCGGTAAAGCCGCCTGTGGAGGCTCCTGCGTCTATGCAGGTGCAGCCGTCTAATTTTATGCCGAAGTCGGTTATGGCTTTTTCAAGCTTTATGCCGCCTCTGCCTACATATTTCGGCAGGTCGCCTTTTACGGTTATTTCGTCGGCGGAGGTCACTTCAAAGGAGGGCTTCTGCACTATGCCGCCGTTTACATAGACTATGCCGTCCTTTATCAGGGTTTGCGCTAATGTGCGGCTTTTTGTGAGGGAGCGTTGTACAAGCTCGGTGTCAAGTCTGCTCAATAAGGTCACCCGTTATCCTTGTCATTCCTTCATTGTCTAAATCGTAGGCGGCAAGCTGCTTTTCGGTCTCACGGTAGGCTACAAATCCGCCGTCTACTGCTGTCAGCTTGTATTTGCCCTGCCAGCCGTGTTCAAGGAGTTTAAGAGAGAATTTTTCGCCTATGCCGCCCGATTTTATTCCCTCCTCGAAGAAGGATATTTTGTCGTATTTCAGAGCGATGTTTATTGCTTCTTCGGAGATCGGGTATATCTTGACAAGCTGCAAAACGTCGGCGTTCAGCTTTTCGGCGGCTGAAAGGGCGTTTTGGGTTATTCTGCCGTAGGTTATCATGAGCGCTTTTCCGCCGTTTTGGGTGAGCTTTATGTCGTAGTCTGCGGTGTCGGTTTCGCTGCGGGTGGAAATTGCCTTGGGATAGCGGACGGCGGCTATGCCTTTACAGTCGTACAGGGCTTTGCGGAGGGAGGATCTAAGCTCGGCGGCGTTGGAGGGGGAGAAGATGGCGGTGTTGGGGATAGAAGATAACATCGATACGTCGAATAAGCCTTGATGGGTCTCGCCGTCCTCGCCTACCATTCCCGCTCGGTCGATGGCGAACACAACGTGCTCGTTTTCTATGGCAAGGTCGTGTATGATCTGGTCGTAGCAGCGCTGTAAAAATGTGGAGAATATGCAGAAAACGGGGAGCATACCCTGTGAGGCTAAGCCGCCTGCGAAGGTGACGGCGTGCTCCTCGGCTATGCCTACGTCAAAAAAACGCTGTCTGTGCTCTGCGGCAAAGTGCTGTAAGCCAGTGGCGTATTTCATGGCGGCGGTTATCGCACATATCTTGTCGTTGCCTTTGGCAAGCTCGGTGAGGTACTTCCCTGTTATTTCGGAGTAGGTGTCGCCGTAAGGCGAGCCTTTGTCGGAGGTCCTTTGGCGCTTGGCTATGCCGTGGTATTTGCCTGAATTCTGCTCGGCGGGAAGATAGCCCTTGCCCTTTTTGGTCTTGATGTGAATAACGCAGGGGCGGTCCAACTGTTTGGCTACGTTCAGCACGTCTATCAGGTCGGTGAGGTTGTGCCCGTTTATGGGACCGAGGTATTTGTAGCCTAAATTCTCAAAGATGTTGCTCTGGAAGATGGCGAATTTTACAAGCTCCTTGGTGCCGCTTACCGATTTGGCAAGCTCTCTGCCTATGGCGGATTTGGAAAGGGCGTCCTTTACCCTTTTTTTGGTTTCGTAGTATTTGGTGGAGGAGCGCATTTGCGATAAATAAGAGGCAACTGCGCCTGAATTTTTTGAGATGGACATTTCGTTGTCGTTGAGGATAACTATGAAATTGCGCTTCAGCTTGCCGGAGTTGTTCAGACCCTCGTAGGCTTCGCCGCCTGTCAGCGCACCGTCGCCTATTACCGAGATAACGTGGTGGGGGTCGTTGTTTATCTCCATTGCCTTTGCTATGCCGAGAGCGGCGGAGATGGAGGTGCTGGCGTGACCCGCTATGAAGGCGTCGTGAGGGGATTCGTCGGGGCGGGGGAAGCCGGAGATGCCGTTCTCGGTGCGCAGGGTGCGAAACTCGTCGTACCTGCCGGTTATTATCTTGTGAGCGTAAGACTGGTGACCTACGTCGAATATTATTTTGTCGTCGGGGGTGGTGAAAACACTGTGCAGAGCGACGCACAGCTCGACTGCTCCCAAGCTGGAGGCGAGGTGGCCTCCCGTTCCAGAAACGACCTCGATTATATACGATCTGAGTTCGGAGCAGAGCTGCTCCTTTTCGGAAATCGAAAGTTTTTTTATTGCTTCCGAGGAAATATTTGGTGATAATATCAAGGTTATTCTCCTGCTACGAAATGAAATAATCGGTGGGGAAAACTATTCCTATTATTATGCCGAGAAGTGCGCCGAAGATGACCTGCAAGGGAGTGTGACCGAGAAATTCTTTAAGCTCCTTGGTCTCCTCGGGGTCGTTTTCCTCGTCGTCTACCTTTTCTTCTATATCGTCCAGCAGCTCCTCGTCTAACTCCTCAACTATCCTGCGCAGACGGTTTATCTGCTTGGCGTGAAGCCCCGACGCACGTCTTACGCCCATGGCGTCGTACATGGTTATCATCGCCACTATCAGGGAAAGTCCGAAGATGGCGGAGGTGGGACCTTCCATGCGGTATATGGTTATGACAAGGGCGCATACGGTGGCGGAGTGGGAAGAAGGCATTCCTCCCGAGCCGAACAGACGCTCAAGCTTGAAGGTCCTGTATTTTATTCCGTATATAGTGGCTTTTATAAGCTGCGCTACCGCCCAGCCTATCATGGCTACCATAAACGGAGCGTTAAGATATTGCAACAAATCGATTCACCTACTTATTTCTGTCAAGAAGTTTTATTGTAAGCTGCTTCAGAAAATCACTGCCGTGAAAACGGTCAAGCAGCGTCAATGCTTGGTTTGTAAAATGTTCTGCAGTTTTTCTTGCCTGTTCGACGCCCACAAGAAGGGGGTATGTTTTTTTGCTGTTTTTAGCGTCGCTGCCTGTGGGTTTTCCTATCTCCGAGGAATCGCCTGTCATGTCAAGAATGTCGTCCACTATCTGGAAGGCAAGTCCAAGACTTTTGCCGTATTCTTCGGCGGTTTTCACCGCTTTGTCGTCTGCGTTTGCCGACAGGCAGCCGAAAGCGGCAGCGGTCTGTATCAGGCGGGAGGTTTTCAGCTCGTACATTTGCAGCAGGTCGTCGGGAGTGAGAGCGTCAAACTGCGTGTCTATCTGCTGGCCGCCTGTCATGCCAAGATGTCCTGCGTTTTCCGCGAGGAGAGCGGACATTTTCAGGGCGTTTTCGGGGGTCACTCCGTGGTTTGTGCTGTCGGATATCAGCTTGAATGGGTATATTGCCAGTGCGTCGCCGGCAAGGAGGGCGGTTCCCTCGTCAAAGGCGATATGGCAGCTGGGCTTTCCCCTGCGCAGGTCGTCGTCGTCCATGCAGGGCAGGTCGTCATGTATCAGGGAAAAGGCATGGAGCAGCTCTATGGCGCAGGCCGCGGGGAGGGCTGCTTCGGTGGTTCCGCCGCAAAGTTTTGCAAATTCAAGGGTTATGATGGCTCTTATGCGCTTGCCGCCTGCGATTACGCTGTAGCGCATGGCTTCGGTAAGGCGCTGCTGTCGGCAGGGCGGGAAGGTAAGGCAGCGGTCAAGCTCTTTATCTATCAGGGTTTTGTATTGGGTGAGAGTTTGTTCTGTGGTCATTCTTCTATCTTCTCCAAGGAAAGTTTGGCTTCGGCAATGCTTTTGTTGCAGAAGTCCACAAGCTCCTTTGCCTCGGAGTACAGCTCCACTGCGTTTTTCAGGGTTATGTCGGGGTTTTCCATCAGCTTGGATATTTCGGTCAGTCTTTCCAGTGCTAACTCAAATGTCATTTTGTGCTCCTTCAGATATTTCTTCTACAACCGCTTCAAGGCTGCCGTCGGACAGCTTTACGGTTATGACTTCGCCCTTTTTCAATGCTTTGACGGAGGAAATAAGTGCGCCGTCCTTTGTTACCATCGAGTAGCCACGCTCGAGGGTTTTAAGGGGGTCGAAGGCATCAAGCAGCTCAACTGCGGCTGCAAGGCGGGATTCCTTGGCTGATATTATAGAGGAAAAGTCCTTTTGTATCGAGGCGCACAGGTCGGTCAGACGGCGGCTTTGCGCTTCAAGCAGGATCGAGGGCTTGCGGTAGGACAGGAGCTTTTCCAGGTTGTCCAAGCTGGCTTTTGCCTCGGTCAGCCTGCTTTGCACCTTTTCTCTGAGCTGCTTTTGCAGGTTGGCAAGTCCTGCTTTCAGCTCGGTTATGTCGGGGACCGCAAGCTCTGCTGCGGCACTGGGGGTGGGAGCACGCATATCCGCAACGAAATCGGAGATGGTGAAGTCTATCTCGTGACCTACCGCTGAGATGGTGGGTATCTTGCTGGCGTAGACGGCTCTTGCTACCGTCTCGGTGTTGAAGGCGGAAAGGTCTTCTGCTGAGCCGCCGCCTCTGCCGAAGATTATCAGGTCGCAGCCAACCGATTGGGCTTTCTCTATGCCTTTTGCGATGGAGGCGGGGGCGTCCGTGCCCTGCACTAAAACGGGGATAAGGAAGACCTTTACAAAGGGATAGCGCCTTGACAGCACGTTTACTATGTCTTTTATTGCGGCTCCGGTTTCGGAGGTTACTACACAGATAGAAGCGGGGGTTTTGGGCAGGGGGCGTTTTTGTTGGAATAAGCCTTCTTGGTCAAGCTTGGCTTTGAGCTGCTCGAAGGAGAGGAGACCTTCGCCTATTCCCTCGTCCTGCTGCATTGAGGTGACGTATATCTGGCAGGCGCCGTCCCGCTCGTAAAGCTGGACGCTGCCGGTCACCACTACGTTCATTCCCGCTTCGGGGGCGAAAGTCAGCTTTTCCGCATGATTGCGGAACATTACGGCTTTTATGCCTGAATCGCCGTCACGGAGGGTGAAGTACAGATGTCCCGATTTGATGTGGTTTGTGAAGTTGGATATTTCGCCTTTTACCGAAATGCTCCGTATTTCCCTGTCGCTGCTTACCAGCATGGATAGCCTTCTCACAAGCTGGGATACTGTGACCGTTATGCTCATTTAGCTCTGAATGTCCTTAAAGCAAGAATTTAATACGCCGTTTACAAAGGCTTTGTCGTTTTTGTCGGCGTAGGCTTTGGTAAGCTCTATGGCTTCGTTTATCGCTACCTTGGGGGGAACGTCGCTGAACATAAGCTCGTAGACCGCTATCCTCAAAATCGTAAGATTTACCTTGGCTATTCTGGTCACGGCTCTGGAGGGGCTGTATTTCCCTATCACCCCGTCCAGCTCGGCTTTTTTGCTCCACACATTGTCCGCAAGAGTGAGTACCGCATTGTTCACGGGCATATCGAAGGCTTCGGCGGTGGTTTCGGCTATCTCCTCCGAGGTGCGGGAGGTGGTCTCCATCTGGTAAAGGATAATGAATGCCGCTTCTCTTATTTCATGCTTTGTCATCTGCTTCTCCAAAATGTTTATGTGACGCTACTTGTTCAGCTTTATTCCCACTATGTTTACGTTCACCTTGGATACGGGAATGCCCGTCATGCTCTGGACGGCGGATTTTACGCTCTCCTGTACGTCTGAGGCTACGTTTACCGCCTTGCTGCCCTGCTCGGTGATGATTGAAACGTCTATTACCGCCGCTTCCTTGGAAACGGAGATCTTGACGGGTGCGTTCATCAGAGGGGGTATTCCTATGCGGGGCTGGGGTACCGACAGCTTTCCGTCCTCGGTGGCTACTCCCGATATCTCTGCGGCGGCAAGCTCGGCTATTCTGGCTATTACCTCGTTGGAGACCTTGAGGCTGCCTTCTGATGCGGAAGGGGTCTTGTCCATTTGTTTTTCCTCCGTGTGATTTGGTTTTTATATATAACTCTGTTTTTATAACACAAATACAAAAGTGGCATAATGTTTTCGGGCTTTGAAATGTATTATAAAAATACATAACTTCACAGCAGATAACATTATACCACAGAATTAAAAAATAAACAACTACTTTATTTCAAGAATTGTAATTTTTTCGGCAGGAATATCCACCTCGGACAGAAGGGCGTTTTTTATCTGTGCTGCCTGAGCGGTGGTGAGACCGTCAGTTTTCACGATTATGCTGGCGCCGTTCTCGGAAAGATAGCACAAAACCTCCTCAAAGCCCTGCGCTTTCAGCACGTTCTCTATCTTGGTCTCGCTCTCTATGTAGCCACTGAGAGCCGCTGCGTCCTGCGCGAATACCGCAAGCTCGGTCTCGGTGGAATCGCCGCCTGCGTAGATGCTCTGGAGTACCTCTATTGCCTCCGCACGGCTTTCCATTTTGTCAAGCCTTGCCTGCGCAAAGTAGGCGTCGGTGCTTAAATTCTCTGCGGTGAGGTCGTTGCTGACGTCGGAGACGAACTGCTCCTCGCCGTATACTCCGGCGCTGCCCGCTTCTTTATCGGCTGAAACGGGAGAATCGGAGGTCATGTTGGTGCCTACCAGATAATTTATGTAGATGGCAACGCCGAGGATCAGCGTCAGTCCTACGATTATTATCTGCTTTTTGCCGATTATCAGGTTTATTCTTCTTTTCTTGAAAATCATAATACAAAGTCTCCTTTTTGAATTAGTATGTTACGCATACCCTTGCTGCGCTTATGCCGAGAACCTTGCAGACTGCGTCCGTTACCTTCTGCCTGATTATCACGTTTTCACTGCCCTCGCATATCACCAAGGCTCCCCTTACCGTAGGGGTTATGGTGGCTGCCACGGAGGTCTCTCTGCCTGAATACACGTTTTCTTCGGTGCGCTCCAGGGTTATCATTATGTGCACCTCGCCTGTACCCTCTATGGCTTTGATTATCTCTGCCAGACGTTCCTCAAGGCGCTGCTCGTATTCGTCTATCTCGGATAGTACGGCAGGGTGGTCGGCAGGCTCCTCGGTTTTGCTGCCGCCGTGGTCGAGACTGAACAGAAATATTATGATGATCAGGACTATACCGCCTGCAAAAATTATTTTGGTTCCCTTTTCCGTTTTGAATATTCCCGACGGTTTTTCCATCTTTTTTCCTTTCACCTTCCTCTTATTTCTACTATGACTTCGATCCCGTCTCCTACCTCCTTTTTCACAAGCTCTTCAGCATAAGCCGCATAGTCGGCGTCCTTTAAGGAAAAGGCAAGCCGTACCTGCTTAATAGATATGCTGTAGGAGGACGAAATATCAACGATAACACGAATTTCTTCTGCGGGAGTCCCGTTTTCGGTCAGAAGATCGCCTATATCCTCTGCGAGAGACTGTGCTATCTCGTTTTGCGTCAAGCGGTAGGCTTCTGCGGAATAGTCTATGTATGCTCCCTCCTGACGGAGAGTGTCGGAAATTTCGGAAAAGTCCCATGCGTCGTTCCTGAAGAAGGAGATGCAGCTCAGGAGGAAAAAACAGGCGGTGAGGAAGGCTATCTGCTTTTTGAAGGTGCTGTCGGGGAGAAGAAGCTTGAATATTCCCGTTGCTATGGCGGCAAGGGCTATTTCCAGTATCGTTTCTTTCATGACGTGCCTCCGCTTATTGCAAGCATAAGAGCTGTTGATATCACCGCAAGGAGCCAGAAGCAGACTAAAACGGCTATCACTATGGCTAAAACGCTTTCGCCGCTTTTAAGCAGGACTGTGAGACGTGAGGTGCCGAAGCTTTCGCTTATGGCGGAGGAAATCATCAGGGCTATGCGGAAAAGAGCCACCGACAGCACTACGGGGAGCATTACCGTTACCGAGGCGATCATGCCGAAGCTGCCTGTGGTGCTTTTCAGGAGGGTCATGCTGCTTTTTACGGTCTGTAATGCGTCGGAGACTGCGCCGCCTACTATGGGGACTGCGCCGGAGACGGTGAATTTTATCGCACGCATGGAGGCTGAGTCGGCGGCGGCTGCTACAAAGCCCTGCACCGAGAGCAGACCGGTGAATACTGCCATGAGAAGTCCCAATGCCCAATTCACCAGTTTTTTTGCCGCTTCGGCTATGGCGTTTATCTTAAGGTCGGGGTTTATTGCCCCAGCTATGGAAATGCCCATTATGCAGGTAGACAGGGGGAAAATTATGAGCGAGAAAAGCTGGGTCATAAGCTGGGAGGCTACGGTTATGGTGGCGTTGTAAGCGGTTGCGGCGGCAGTCTCGCCGCTTGCCGCCATTATTCCCGCAAAAGAAGGGATATAAACCGTGAGGAAGGCGGAAAGGGCGTTTACTGCGGTTTTCGAGCTTTCGATCACAGAGGCAAAGCTTGTACATATTATGCCTGAGCAGGCGAGAACGCCTACGGTGCTGAAGGTGCCTGCAAGCATATTGCCGCCGTCGTGGAGGGAGTCGGTTATCGAACAGAGAATTACCACGGCTATCACGGAGGCAAGCATAGCAAGGGGTCTTGGAGCGCTTTCCTTTATTGAATCCCATATCAGGGCGAATATGTTTTCGGCGGTTAAGTCGGAGCCAACCTTATCGGGGGTCGCGTCAAGCTCGTCCAGCGCTTCTGCGGCTTCGGAGGGCAGGGCCTGATATATGTCGTCCTGTCCGAAATCGTAAGAACCCTCTGCTCTTATGGGAAAGGCGAAAAGCGTGACTGCTCCCAAAACCGTCAGAAATGCTTTTATGTATCCTTTTATTTTCATGAGTCCTCTTTTTCATATATTTATCAGCTCTGTTACAAGCTCGGTAAGGCTTTGGAACATGGGGAGAGCTATCAGTAAAATAGCTATCCTGCCTGCTATTTGCAGCTTGCCGGCTATGGCTGTCTCTCCTGCGTCGGTGCAGCAGTCGGCGGCAAGCTGGGTTATGTAGCAGACTGCTAAGGATTTTATCAGCACCTCGGCGTATACGCCTGAAAGACCTGTTTGCCTTGTAAGGGTGTTTATATAGTCCATTATGGGGCGTATTACCGCAAGTACCGACAGGAAGATCAGCACGCCTGCGGATATGGAGATGAAAAGAGAGTATTCGGGCTTGTACTGCCTCAGTATAAGGGAGAGAATGGCGGCTATGATGGCCGTGGAGGCTATTATGATTATGTTCATTTTTATTTACCAGAGGTTGAAAACGTCCTTTATGGTGTCGAACAGGAGGCTGATCTGGGTGATTATCATCATCAGTACCACTATCAGACCTGCTATGGTGGTCATCATTGCCTGCTCCTCTCTGCCTGAGCGCTGGAGGAGCATATTCAGCACGGCTACCACTATGCCTATCGCCGCTATCTGGAATATAAAGTCTATGTCCATTATTCACCGTTCCTTTTGGGATATTACAAAACCATTATGCCTGCCGCCAAGCCGCAGAGAAGCCCTACCGAGCGGTACATCCTGCCTTTTTTGCGGTAGTTTTCCGACGCCTCCTGCTGCTGCTTTTTCAGCATTTCGCAGGTGAGCTCCAGAAATGACAGCTGACCGTCCAAGTCGGTCGCACCTAATCGGTCTCCAAGGGCGAAAAGCAGTTCCCTGTCGGCGGGGGTGAGGTAGGGCTGCTTTTTTACGCCGTCGTTCCATAAGGGGTGGAAGTCGCCGTTTTCGGAAATGTCGGCACAGGAGGTGACGAAAAGAAGGGCTTGGTAGGCTTCGTTTTGTGAGGCGGTTTTCAGCATTGCGCCTATTTCCGTGTTGGTGTATTTTATCTGTACGGTAAGCTCGTTTATTAAGAGAATTACAGAGGATATGAAGCGTTCACGTTCTTTCAGGCGCTTGGAGAACCATATTCCTGCTGCTGTGCCGAAAAGGACGGTTATTGCGGATAAGAAGACGTTCATTTTATCACCAGCCTTTCGGTGATCTGTCCCAATTTGCCGCCTAAGAAGGCTATATGGCTTATGGCGCCGCTTGTGACAAGAGGGGTGCTCTGGGCTTGCTTTATGTTGCCGCAGTGGACGGTGAATATCAGCTTTACGCCGGCGTTCAGGCAGAGGGCTGTGAAGTCCGATTCGCCTGTTATTTCGTCACAGGCTATGTATTCGGGGGAGAGAGTGCGAAGGGCTATTTCTATACCCTCGCTGCGGGGGTAGCCGTTCAGCACGTCGGTGTTTGCGCCGACGTCGTTCTGGGGGTGACCGTTGCAGGCGGCGGCTATTTCGCTTCTTGTGTCGATGACGGCTAACTTGCGGACGTTTCCTATTATCCGGCATAGGTCCCGCAGTACGGTGGTTTTGCCGCTCATGGGTCTTCCTGCTATGAGGAGACCTCGGAAATCGCTGTCGAATACCGTTTGTTCAAGGGGGGCGGCGGTTCCTGTTATTTCTCTGGCTATTCTTATGTTTATGCTGCTTATGTTTTTTATGGTGTCGATGCGGTTATCGTGCAGGACTGCGCTGCCGCAGAAGCCGGCTCTGTGTCCGCCTTTGAGGGTGATAAAGCCTTCTCGCAGCTCCCGCTCGTAGCTGTGAAGGGAGTAGTGGCAGAAGCTTTTTATGCAGTCGGCTATTTCCTCGGGGGTGACCTTGCGGTCGAGGGGAAATCTGCCTCGGGTGGTTTCGAGGACTATGGGCTGACCCGCTCGCAGACGTATTTCGCAGATATCCGATATGTGATATTTGGAGCGGCTGATGGCTGTTCCTAAGGCTCCTAAATAGGTCAGGACGCTGTCTGTGCCGCATATTTTTGCTGTGACCAATTTATCACTTCCTTTGTTTTCCTCTTGCCTAAATTTATGTGGACAGGGGTGAAGTTATGACGGAAATTTTTTGGGGCGGTATTGACAAATGCAATAAAAATGGATATAATATGAAAATGAAAATCAAATTCAAATTTGGAGATGTGACGATGGAACAGAAAAGCTATAATACACGGCAGAGAACACAGGTGCTGGACTGTCTGGTGAATAATAAAACCAAGCATCTGACCGCCGACGAGATAGTAGGGTGGCTGAAGGAGAATGATATAGTGGTGGGGAAAACCACCGTTTATCGGGCGCTGGAAAAGCTGGCGTCCGAAGGGAAGGTGCGCAAGTATATCAGCGAGGAGGGCAAGAGCGCCTGCTTTCAGTATGTGGATAAGGAGGGGCACTGTGAGGAGCATTTTCATCTGAAATGCGTGGGGTGCGGGAAGCTGCTGCACGTGCAGTGCGATTATCTTGCTCAGCTGGAAA
>JAFLUH010000021.1:9187-30874 GCA_022508895.1 Oscillospiraceae bacterium | reverse complement strand
AACTCGCTACCTCCACCTTGGCAAGGTGGCGCTCTACCGGATGAGCTAAATCCGCGGCTGTTAGTGTACAGTGCAAAGTGTACAGTACTCAGTAAAATATTGAGAACCTTTTGGATACAATCGCACAACTGCTTTCTACTGTGTACTGCGTACTTTGCACTATACACTGTCATGGTGCTCCCGATCGGAATCGAACCAACGACACGAGGATTTTCAGTCCTCTGCTCTACCAACTGAGCTACAGGAGCGAAATCAGTAAACAATTGACAGTAAACAGTAAATAGTATATGTGCAGCTCCGCCGCAATTTTTTAAATTTGCTCCCGAAGGACGCTCCATTACTGTTTACTCTTTACTGTCCACTGTTTACTGTATTGGTGGGAGTTACAGGGCTCGAACCTGTGACCCTCTGTTTGTAGGACAGATGCTCTCCCAGCTGAGCTAAACTCCCAAAGCCGTCTTTTGGACGGCTTTATTATTATACACACTTTTACAAAGCTTGTCAAGAGAAAAAATAAAATTTTTTCAAATCTGTCCCCGAAGGGGACACCGTTACTGTGTACTGTTTACTATTTACTGTACACAGATCAGTATTCCGCATTGCCTACGGTACGGGGGAAGGGAATAACGTCCCTAATATTCCCCACGCCTGTCATATACATGATAAGCCTTTCAAATCCCAGCCCGAAGCCTGCGTGCTTGGTACCGCCGTATCTTCTCAGATCGAGATACCACCCGTAATCCTCCGGCTCCAGCCCCAGCTCGTTCATGCGGGCCTCCAGCCTGTCCAGCCTTTCCTCACGCTGGCTGCCGCCGATTATCTCACCCACGCCCGGCACCAGCAGATCTACTGCCGCAACGGTTTTATTATCGTCGTTCATGCGCATATAGAACGCCTTGATCTCCTTGGGGTAATCGGTGACGAACAGCGGCTTCTTATAGACCTGCTCGGTCAAAAATCTCTCATGCTCCGTCTGCAGGTCGGCTCCCCAGTAAACGGGATACTTGAACTGCTCCTTATGCTTTTCCAGTATCTCAACAGCCTCAGTATAGGTAACATGGGCAAATTCGCTGTTCACGATGTCGGTAAGCCTCTGAATAAGCTCCTTATCGTAAAAATCGTTAAAGAACTTCATTTCATCGGGACATTTCTCCATAACGGTTCTCAGCACATACTTTATCATATCCCTCGCCAAGTCCATATCGTCCTGCAGATCCGCAAAAGCGATCTCAGGCTCGATCATCCAGAACTCCGCTGCATGGCGGGTGGTGTTGGAGTTTTCCGCCCTGAAGGTAGGGCCGAAGGTGTAAATATTGCCAAACGCCATAGCCATAGCCTCGCCCTCAAGCTGTCCCGAAACGGTGAGGCTGGTAGGCTTCCCGAAGAAATCCTGAGCATAGTCTATCTTCCCGTCCTCAGTACGGGGCAGATTTTCCGGATCGAGGGTAGACACTCTGAACATCTCTCCCGCTCCCTCGCAGTCGCTTCCGGTAATTATGGGAGTATTCACATAAACGAACCCCCGCTCATTGAAAAAGCTGTGAATGGCGAAAGCCGCAACGCTCCTTACTCTCAGCACCGCCCCGATGGTATTTGTCCTTGCACGCAAATGGGAAATAGTGCGCAGGTACTCAAGGGTATGCCTTTTCTTCTGCAAAGGGTAATCCGACGGCGCAGCCCCGTCCACCACCACTTTATCGGCGTGTATCTCAAAAGGCTGCTTAGCCTCGGGAGTAAGCAAAAGGCTGCCGGTAACGGTAACGGCGCTTCCCACGCCCAGCTTGCTTATCTCCTCGAAATTATCTATCCTGTCCTGCTCAAAAACTATCTGCACGCCCTTGAACCCGCTGCCGTCCGACAGCTCCATGAACCCGAAGCTCTTGCTGTCACGAATGGTTTTGACCCACCCGCATACGGTCAGGGAAGCTCCGTTTTCAGGCGTGTTAAGATAAAGCTGAGCGATTTGAGTACGTTTCATTTCTTATTTCCTCGTTTTCTGTTTTATCGTGTAAATATTTTACCACTTTTTTCTCACATTTTCAAGGGTCTTGTTGACTTTTGGGACAATTTCCTTTATAATATATACTAATAGTATAACCGCAAACCTACATTTTAAGGGGGCAAAACAGATGAAAAAGGCCCGCTGTACAGTTCCCGCTCTGCTTATCGGCAGTCTTCTGCTCACCTCCGCCGTCTCCGCCAACTCGGCGCAGACGTCTTGGAGCGGCGTTACCGCCACAGGTACCATAATAACGGACAAAAACTGTCCCATCGTGGTGGAAAGCGAACTGCTGACCTTTGATATCAACGAATTTCCCCAAGAATCCTACAATTCAGAATACAACTTCCTTGCCTACAGCGGAAGCGTAACGGCGGAGTACACCTTTTACAACCCCGCCGACTATACAGTCACGGCAACGCTGGCGTTTCCCTTCGGCGAGCTGCCCGAATATGTATATTTCACTTCAGAGGATCTGATCGACAGATACGGCGTTTCCGTAAACGGCAGCCCGATACAGGCGACGGTACGCCACACCATGACCCATATATACAGCGGCTTTGACGTTGAAAAAGAGCTTCCCAAGCTGGCGGAGGAATACATAGACAACTACTTTTGCAGTCCCGACGTCCCCGTGTACCGTCAGACCTACACCGTCAGCGGCATAGCCGAACAGCTTGGCAGCGCCACCGCCGCCTTTGTATGGAGCGGCGGACCCAAGCTGATAAGCGGCATGGGCGGCTGGTCGGTACCAAATGGCTACAGGCAAAGAACTCATGCAAGAAACGGCGACGAGATAACGCTGTGGTTTATCGGCAGCTGCCCCGAGTCTGTCCCTTGGCGTCTGTATGAGGAAGCCGCCTGCGAGACCCCCGCTGACGGAGCCGTGCAGCTTACCGAAAGCGAGCAGATGACATTTGAGCAGTTTGCTCTGCAAAGCTACGACCCCGATTCGGGCATTTCGCAGACTGATTGGTACAATTCCGTGGTGACTTACCTCACGCTTCACCAATCCATATACGACACAATAGAAGGCGTTGACGGTAATTTAGACGTCACACACAGCCTCCTCCGCTGGTACGAGTACGAGATGACCCTCCAGCCCGGCGAGCGCATAACCAACACCGTCACCGCTCCAATATACCCTACGATAGACGCAAACTACTCCCCCAACATCTATAAATATACCTATCTGCTGTCCCCTGCCCAGACCTGGAGCGATTTCGGCCCCCTTGATATAGCAATAAACACCCCCTTCTACATCACCGAAAGCAGCATAGAAGGCTTTGAAAAAACTGACACCGGCTACACTCTGTCCCTGAACGGCTTACCCGAGGGCGACCTGACCTTCACCATGAGCGAATCCAAAAATCCCGCTTATGCAATACACCCCCTCGCAATAATCGTCTGCGGAGTGATATTTCTGCCCCTGCTGATAGCACTCGGAGCAGTAATAGCAGCGTTGGTGAGAGACAAAAGGAGACGAAACAGAAACAATGAAACCCGATAAAAAACCGTGCCGCTGCGATCACAGCGACACGGCAGACCCTTATTTCAGTTTCTTTATATCGTTAGCGTCATACACCACCTGCGCATAGATAGCCGCCACCACCTGATACAATTCCGGCGGCACGTGCTCGCCCGCCCCCAGCATAACCAGCAGGGAAGCGGCGCTGTCGTCCCGATAAATGGGCACTCCGTTCTCGTCTGCGATATTGAGTATCTTTTTGGCAAGCTCCCCCGTTCCTGCCGCCACCACGATAGGGGCGTAGTTCAGGTCGGGATTGTATTTAAGCGCCGCCGCAGCGGTTTTTCCGAACATCTTATGCTTTGACATCGAAGCTCCTCCTGTTTTCGGTTATTCTCGGGAAGGTCTCAGCCAGCGAGTGCGGCTTTATCAGTATCCCCGTCTTGAAATTCTGCACATTGAAGCCCACTCCCGCCGCGATTTTCGTTATCTTGTCGGTAAGTGCGGGCACTCTGTATCGGTAGCTCTTGGGGTACAGCACCGACAGGTCGAGGTTCTGCCCCGAGCTGTAAGCGTCCACCTCGAATCTTCCCACCGCCTCCACGTCGAAGGTGAGGAACAGGTGATAGCTCTTCTCCCCGTCGGCGGATTTCTTTGAGGTATTGTCATTATCCACCCAAAGCTCCCCGAAGGCTCTTGTGTCCTCCACCTGAAGCGGTATTATATAGTGTGCCAGCGGCGTGAACACTCCCGGAGCGTTGAGTATGCTCTGCAAAAGGTTTGAAGCGTTGAAGTTATCTATCCCTCTTATTGCGGGGTGATTTACGTTTCTTTCTATAAAGGCAGTCAGCGCCTTCACCGTTTCCGACTCATACCCGCCGCTGCTTTTCTCCGCAGGCATTTCACGCTCCTGAGCCATTTTTGTGACTATCTCCTCAAAAGCGTCGCACAGTGTCTGCCTTTCCGGTATATCGGGGATATTTTCCAGCACACGGTTGAGGAAATTCACCATTTCGGTAAGGCTTCCGGTATTTTTTACCACCGTCTGCATCATATCTGCGGCGTCGCTGTCGCTTCTGGGTATCAGCAGCGCCAGCAGCCGCCCGATAGCGTCCCGCCCGCTGGTGAGTCCGCTGTTGA
The DNA here is from genome assembly GCA_022508895.1 of Oscillospiraceae bacterium. Lineage (GTDB taxonomy): Bacteria > Bacillota > Clostridia > Oscillospirales > Ruminococcaceae > Ruminiclostridium_E. The sequence goes on along the minus strand of JAFLUH010000021.1, from coordinate 26,267 downwards.
AGTTGTTGAGTATGAAGGCTATCCTGCTTTCGCTGAGCTGTACGGTGCTTTTGTAAGCCGAATTTTCCTCATTGTCGGACAAGATGGCCTTGGTCAACGCCTCCTCGTTTATTTCCTCCTGAGAAATTTCTTCACCCGTCAGATTTCCCTCAGAGCCGCTTCTCAAGCCTTCTGACAGCTTCGACAAATAAACCAGAACTGCAGCTTTTTCCGCCGAAACATCAAAATTTTCTCCAAGTACTTGATTTTCGGCAGAATTTGTAGTATTATTATTATACGAGTTTGTGTTTTCTCTCAGGAGCTTGGTCACAAAGTCGGTGAAAGCCTTGTTCAGACCCTCTCTCATAGAGGCTTTGGGCACCTGTGACATAAGCTGGGTGAACGCTTCCTTCATCATGTACTCGTTTGTGTTGTACCGCGAAAGGTTGTGGGTCACCAGAGGGACAAGGGTCTCGGTCCTGCTGTCGTTCTGCAGGCTGCCTGCGATGCTCCGCATAAGGGCGGCGGTCTCGTTCTTCAGCTTCTCGAAGTTCTCGGCAGGATTTCCGGAATTCCACTTGTCATAAAGCTGATAAAGGCTTTTGGACAGCGAGGTATTCTGCCCGAAATACTCCGCCAGAAATTTTATATTGGATTTCACGGCGTCCAGTATTTCATTGCGGCTCATTGCATAATTCAGCGTTTTCAACAAATTTGCGATAAGTTCTTTGGTATCTTCGCCGGAATCTGCGCAAAGCTCACGCAAAATCTCGAAAAGCTGATTTCCTGCGAAAACGGTATTATCCTTTTCCTGGGTCATTATTTCGTCCATCAGCTTATCGGGATCTATGTAGATAGCCTTTGTAAGGTCGTCTATCTCTCCCACCAGCTCGGTGTAGCCGTTGAGCTTGGCGTTTTCCAGCAGCTCACCCGAAAAGACCTCATGCAGGGTCTCCACCGCCATGGAGGGGTCCTTGGCGGCCTGAAGACCGGGAGGGAGAGCGGACTGATCGCTGACCCCCTGATTGGCGGCGCCGGTCGCATCGCCCTTCTGACCGACGGCGGTGGGTCTCTGGACGGCATTGACGCCGTTGACGGAAAAAGGCTCCGTATTCTGAGGAGTGTTGTTATTGCCCGAGGTAAGGGTCTTGCCCCCGGTTACGGGACCTGAAATCTGTGGGATCTGTGGCATGAGGATATTATCCTTTCCGGCATTTCCCGTCGTCGGGAGCGCCTAAGGATATTTTAGCATATATTCGCAAAAAATTCAATAAATCAGCGCAAATCATTTTTAATTCGTTTTAAATTATCGTAAAGATATAATTTATAATTTATTCTCATAACATGAAGGGAAGGTGCTAAGCATGGCAAAAGTCGAAGCCGGAATGGAAGGCATGGTGGATATGTACCTGTTTGAGACCACCACGCTTATCGATCAGCTTGACGAGGTCCTTCTGCGCACGGAGCAGGCAAACGAATTTACGGAGGACGACATCAACGAGGTCTTCCGTATAATGCACACCGTAAAGGGATCGTCGGCGATGATGGGCTTTGAGAACCTGCAAAAGCTGGCTCACAAGGGAGAGGATATGTTCTTTATCATAAGGGAGGACCCCTCCAAGATGAAGGACATAGGCTTCGTGTACGATCTGGTATTCCAGATGTCCGACCTGTTCAAGGCGGAGATCGAGGAAATAAGGGACAATCCCGACGGAGACCCCACCGATTTCTCCGAAATGATCGCCAAGCTGGAGAACGGCGCAAAGATACTCAAGGGCGAGCTGGAAGCTGACCAGCTGGACGCAGCTCCTGCTGAGGCTCCTGCCCCTGCCGAGAGCAAGGAGGAAAGCGCACCCGCACCCGCTCCTGCCGCTGCTGCAGCAGGCGGTGCAGGCAACTCCGTTATCCGCGTATTCTTCGAGCAGGAGAGCAAGATGGAGAACCTCCGTGCATTCCTCCTGCTGGGCAAGATAAAGGAGGTCTGCGACGTTATCGACTGGTCACCCAGAGACGTTGAGACCAATCCCGACACCTGCACCAAGATACAGGAGGAGGGCTTCTTAGTAACCGTACACAAGGACGACGAAGCCGTTGCCATAAAGGCAGTTGAGGAATCGGTGAACGTAGACACCTACGAGATAGTCAAGCCCGATGGCGCCGAGGAAAAGCCTGCGGCAGCAGCTCCCGCAGAGGAGAAGCCCGCAGCCTCCGCAGCGGCTCCCGCAGCGGCAAAGCCCGCAGCCTCCGCAGCGGCTCCCGCCAAGAAGACCGAGAAGCCTGCCGCAAACGCAGGCAACGCAGGCGGTGGCGGCGGCGGAAAGCAGAGCCTTATCAGCGTAAACCTGATAAAGCTGGACCAGCTCCACGACATCGTGGGCGAGATAATCACCACCGAATCGATGGTAGTATCCAATCCCGAGCTGGACGGTCTGAAGCTTGAGAGCTTCCAGAAGGCAGCCCGTGACCTGCGCAAGCTCACCGACGAGCTTCAGGACACGGTAATGTCCATAAGAATGGTGCCTCTGGTAGGACCTTTCCAGAAAATGCACCGCATCGTCCGCGACATGAAGCAGAAGCTTGGCAAGGACGTAGAGCTTATCCTTGAGGGTGAGGACACCGAGGTCGACAAGTCCATCGTTGACAACCTGAACGACCCGCTGATGCACCTTGTCCGCAACTGCATGGATCACGGCATCGAGGACGACGTAAACGAGAGACTGGAGCACGGCAAGCCTGCCAAGGGCACCATCAAGCTCAGCGCAATGAGCAGCTCCGGTGAAGTAATAATCACCATCTCCGACGACGGCGGCGGAATAGACACCGACAAGGTGCTGAGAAAGGCGGAGGAGCAAGGTCTGCTGACCCGCCCCATGAACGAGTATTCCGAGCGTGAGATAAACAACATGATAATGCTCCCCGGCTTCTCCACCAACACCGAGGTAACCGAGTACAGCGGCAGAGGCGTTGGCATGGACGTTGTCAAGAAGAACATCGAAAAGTCCGGCGGCAGCGTATTTGTTGAGAGCAAGCGCCACGAGGGCAGCAGCTTCATCATAAAGATACCTCTCACCCTTGCGATCATCGCAGGCATGGAGGTAAGAGTGGGCGACATAATCTTCACGGTGCCCATCTCCGCTATCAAGCAGAGCTTCAAGATCAAAAACGACCAGATCATCTATGATACCCAGGGCAACGAGATGATAATGATAAGAGGCGAGTGCTATCCCATACTCAAGCTGTATGACAAGTACGCCCTGAAAACCGAGATAACCGACTTTGAGCAGGGAATACTTATTCTGGTTGAAGCCGACGGCAAGAGCGTATGTCTGTTTGCGGACCGTCTGGTAGGCGAGCAGCAGGTGGTAGTAAAGCCTTTCCCCTCATACCTTTCCCGCTACAATCTGAAAGGCGAGGGACTGTCGGGCTGCTCCATCATGGGCGACGGCAGCATTTCGCTTATCATCGACGTAAACAGCATCATAGACAAGCAGTAATTCTTGAAATATCCCGAATGAAAGGATCTCAGTACCATGGCAGAGATGGACAAAATAATCGAGGAACAGCGTGAGCTGAATGCAAATAAAAAAACCAACAAAAAGGAAGACGAGATCGAGATCGCAAAGGCGCTGACCTTTTTCATTGAGGACAGGACCTACGGTGTAGAGATCGACTACGTCAACGAAATAATTGCCGTTCCCCATATCACTGTTATCCCCGGCGTACCGTACTACATAAAGGGCGTCATCAACGTCCGCAGTAAGGTAGTGCCGGTGGTGGACGTGCGGTCACGTTTCGGCATACCCGAAAGGGAATATGACGATAAGACCTGCACCCTTATCATCGAATACAGGGATATTCAGGTGGGCATAATCGTGGATACTGTGCGTGAGGTGCTTTCCATCACGAAGGCGGCGAAAGCGGACATACCTGCACTTGAAAAGGTGAACGACAACAAGTTTATCCAATACATTCTCGAGACCAAGGACGGAATCAAAATGATACTTGACGTCAAGAAGCTTATCTTTGACGACGATTTTGATATGCGCCTTGGCGGAGAGGAAGAATAAAAACATCTCGCAAAACCGTATTTATATGCGGTTTTGTGGTTTATATGAGATAGAAAAGAGAGGAGAGCAGCATGATACCGAAAATACCCGATGAAGATTTCAACAAGCTGGTAAAGTTCGTACACTCCAATTACGGAATAAATCTCGCTCAAAAGAGGGTGCTGATCGAAGGCAGACTCTGCAACGAGATACGTCACAAGGGCTTTGCCACTTACCATGATTATCTGGAGACGGTATACAATGACAAGACCGGCACCGAGATCATAGCTCTGCTGAACAAGCTGACCACCAACCACACATATTTTATGCGTGAAAAAGAGCATTACGAGTTTATGAACAAGGTGATACTGCCTGACATCGTAGCTCAGAACCGCGCCAGAAAGTATGTCAGGATATGGAGCGCAGGCTGTTCCAGCGGCGAGGAGGCATACACCACCCAGATGCAGATGCAGGAATTTTTCGGAGTAAATGCGTCCAAATGGGACACCGAGATATACGCCTCCGACATTTCGGAAAACGTAATGAACAAGGCGAAGCAGGCGATATATCATGTGGACAGCATGAAGCACCTTGACCCTGCATGGCAGAAGAAGTATTTTCAGCCTGTGGAGAACGACTGCTACAAGGTAGTGCCCACAATAACCTCCAAGGTAAAGTTCGGCACCTTCAATCTTATGCACAGCATTCCCAAGCCTCCCACGCTTTACGACATAATCTTCTGCAGAAACGTAATGATATACTTTGACCTGCCTACCAAGCTGGCGCTGGTGAACCGTTTTTACGATGCCATCACCCCCGGCGGCTATCTGTTTATCGGTCACGCCGAAAGCCTGCCCCGGGGAAGCACGCAATATGAGTACATACAGCCTGCGATATACAAAAAGCCCAAGTAACAGATACAAAAACGGAGATGTGACCCTACAATGAGCGCAGTAAAAGTATTGATAGTAGACGACTCACCGGTAGTAAGAGAGCAAGCGATGAATATGCTGCGTAAGGAGCCGGATATAGAGGTACTGGGTATTGCGGACAACAAAGAAAACGCAAGGGAAAAAATAGCCACCCTGAAGCCCGACGTTATAACCATTACGCTCAGGTCAAAGAAAAACCTGTCCGATTTCATCAAGGCAATAACGTCGCAGATCTCCATTCCCGTGGTGGTCATGACCGAATCCGATATAAACCATTCGGAAGTGGAAAAAGCAGGGACAGTGACCTTTGTAAAAATGCCGCTGATACGCACCGCCTCCACCATGGAAAAATTTGGGCAGCGAGTTATACAGCAGATAAAGGAAGCGGCAAAGACAAAACCGAAGCCCGCACCTGCACAGCCCACGCCCGCACAGCCCGCGCCTGCACAGTCAGGCTTTGCTCCTGCGCAGACAGCTCCCAAGCCGCCTGTAAAACCCGCCGCCGAGCCGCCTGCACAGCCTATGAAGGAGCCTGCAAAGCCTGCTCCCGAACCGAAAGCAAAAGCTCCCGAGCCTGCTGCAAAGGCGCCGGAGCCCAAGCCGAAGGCTCCCGAGCCTGCTGCAAAGACACCGGAGCCCAAGCCGAAGCCTCCCGAGCCGAAGGCTGCTCCCATTCCTGCGGCAAAACCGGTGCAAAAACCCGCCGAGCCTCCCGCAGCGGCAAAGCCTGTGTCTCCCTCAGCGCAGCCGAAGCTCACACCCAAAGTCAACGCAGATCAGCCTGCTTCAAAGCCTACTGTTCCTGCTGAGCCCAAGTCGAATAACATTGACCTCAACGACCCTGCCGCAAGAGCGATGGCAGCCGCCACTGCTGCAAAGAACAAGCTGGTAGGCAGCAGCTACCCCACTCCCAGAGGCAGGCACCATGTAATAGCCTTAGGAGCCAGCACAGGCGGTACCGACGCACTTCACACGGTGCTTCGCGACCTTCCCGCCGACACTCCCGGAATAGTGATAGTCCAGCACATGCCCGAAATGTTCACCAAAATGTACGCCGACAGGCTGAACCGTTCCTGCAAAATGAGCTGCGTAGAGGCAGTTGACGGCGAAAGGGTAGAGGTAGGCAAGATAATCCTTGCCGCAGGAAACTACCACCTGCGCCTTGCCCGGGACGGCAGAGGCTACTATGTGACCTCCCAGCGCGGTGAAAAGGTTTCCGGGCACTGTCCCTCGGTGGACGTACTGTTTGAGAGCGTTGCCCACACTGCGGGCAGCGACGCCATAGGTGCGATATTTACCGGAATGGGCGCAGACGGCGCAATAGGCTTGAAAAAGATGCGTGACGCCGGAGCGTACACCATAGGTCAGGACGAGAAAACCTGTGTGGTTTACGGAATGCCCATGGTAGCATACAACATGGGCGGCGTTTGCCAGCAAGCGCCCTTGGACAAAATAGCCCAGATAATACTTGAAAACTGTTAAAAGGCTTCCGCTGTTGTGGAAGCCTTTTTACGATTTACAGTTTACAGTGTACAGTACCCGGTAAACAGTATCGGAGTGTTTTCTCACTTTGCGGGAAAACACAAAATTTCAGATCCGTCTGCGAAGCAGACCCCACTACTGTTTACTTTTTACTGTCAACTGTCAACTCATTTTGTCCCCTCGTTTAAAGCACCTTGCCACGACCAGCCCGAACACCACCGCCGCAGTAAGCCCTGCAGCCGCCGCGGTGAACCCGCCGGTCAACGCTCCCAGCAGTCCGTCCTCCGCCACAGCCGTCTTAACTCCCTCAGCCAGCGCATATCCGAACCCTGTCAGCGGCACGGTAGCTCCTGCACCCGCAAGGTCCACCAGCGGCTCATACACCCCGCAGCCGCCCAGCACAACGCCCGCAACCACATAAATAACCAGTATCCTCGCAGGTGTCAGCTTGGTAAGGTCGATAAGCAGCTGTCCTATCAGACAAAAGCCGCCGCCCACAACAAACGCCCAAAAATATTCCATAAACATTTCCATAAAATTTGTCCTTTCCTATTTCAGCTATCCGCCGAAATATGCACCACATGGCTTATTCCCGGTATACTTTCTCCCTGCTGCACGATGGTAGGCGACATAAGCGCCCCCGTAGCCGCAAACAGCACGTTCCTCAGCTTACTCTGCTGCACCTCCTGCAAAACATACCCGCAAAGCACCGAGGCGCTGCACCCGCAGCCGGAGCCGCCTGCGTGAACGTCCTGCTTTTCCATATCGTACAGCATCAGCCCGCAGTCGTTGTGCTTCTTGGAAATATCCACCCTGTCCTTCCTGAACAGCTCCACCAGAATATCGCTTCCCACCTGCCCTAAATCGCCGGTGAGTATCAGGTCAAAATTATCGATACTCTGCTTAGTGTTGGCGAGATGCCGTGAAATGGAGTCGTAAGCTGCGGTAGCCATAGCCGCTCCCATATTGTTTGCGTCGGTAACGCCCATATCCTTTATCTTGCCTATTGTGACTGCCTTGACATAAGGCGCCTTATCGTGCACCGACACGACTGCGCATCCTGCCGCCGTAGCCGTCCACTGCGCCGAGGGCGTCCTCTGCCCGCCGTAGTTGACGGGAAATCTGAACTGTCTTTCAGCGGAGCAGAAATGTGACGAGGTAACGGCAGCCGCATTGACCGCCATACCGCTGTCCACGAACAGGGAAGCCAGCGCCAGACTTTCCGCCATTGTGGAGCAAGCCCCGAACAGCCCCAAAAAGGGAACATTGCTGTCCTTCGCCCCATAGCTTGAGCTTACGCACTGATTGAGCAGGTCTCCCGCAAACAGCACGTCGATATCCTTTTCCGAGAACCCGCCCTTGCTCAGCGCATTGCTGAATGCGTACTGCTGGAGCTTGCTCTCGCTTTTTTCCCAGCTGCTTTCGCCCAGTGTAGCGTCCTCGGTTATATAATCAAAGCAGTGACCAAGCGGTCCGTCTCCCTCCATTTTACCCACCGCCGCCGCAAACGAGGCAACGGAGGGGAATGTATCCATACCGATGGTACCGTCCTTTATCAGTTTAGCCATAATTACCCCCTATTACTGCATTGCCTTAACAATAAACAAAATTATCCCATAAACTACCGATGCAGCCACCCCGTACACGATGACAGGTCCTGCGATAATAAACATCTTCGCCGCAGTACCCAGAATAAACCCTTCGGTCTTGAACTCCAGCGCAGGAGCCACCACCGAGTTAGCGAATCCCGTAATAGGCACCAGCGTACCCGCCCCTGCGTGCTTGGCGATCTTGTCGTACAGCTTCAGTCCTGTCAGTATCGCACTGAACAGCACCAGAGTTATGGAGACTGCCGCTCTTGCGTTAAGCTCGGTGAGCCCCAGATAGCTGTAAAGATTATACAGCGCCTGACCCAGACAGCAGATAAGCCCGCCGATGACAAACGCCTTCGGCAGCGTAAGATAAAGCTTTGTATTAGGCGATTTTTCCTTAGCCAGCTTGTCAAATTCGGTATTAGTCATTTTCATGATTTTTACCTCACATATTTTTTTGTCCTTAGTTTGCGGGTTTTTTTCCTGTTTATGCAAAAGCCGTTTATTTTTCACAAACAAAATTCGGTTGATTTTATACTGTTATAATGATACAATATAAATAAGAAAAACGTTAGGAGAACAAAAATGGAACAAGCCGCCGAAAAGCAAACACTGATGACCGTCTCTGCCCTCCCCGTAGTAAACTACGCATTATACCGCAACAACGTCCCCGTCGTTCGCAGCGTAACGGTGGTGAACGAGACGGACCTCCCCATAGAAAACGCAGAGCTGAGCATCGCCTCCGCTCCCGACATCTGCCTGCCCTACTCTCTCCACATCGACTGCATTCCCGCCAGGAGAGCTTATGAGATAAAGGACATAAAGCTCCTGCTCAACGCAGAGCTGCTTGCAGGCGTTACCGAAAAGCTGAACGGCACTCTCACCGTCACATTAACGTCGGGCGGAGAGACGGTTGCCGCCGAAACCATGGAGTTCACCGCCCTTGCCTTTGACCAGTGGCACGGCAGCGGCTTTTACCCCGAGCTGCTTGTCTCCTTCATGACCCCCAACCAGCCCGCTCTGGCTCCGATAATCACAAGAGCGAGCAATTTTCTGAAGGACTGGACAGCCGACCCCTCCTTTGACGCCTACCAATCCCGTGACCCCGACCGTGTGCTGAAGCAGGCGGCGGCTATCTTCTGCGCCCTGAAGGAGCAGGGGATAGTCTACTCCGTCTCTCCCGCCTCCTTTGAGGAGGTAGGACAGCGTGTCCGCCTCTGCGACACGGTTTTGCAGCAAAAATTAGGCTGCTGTCTCGACCTGACCCTTCTGTACGCCTCCTGTCTTGAGGCGGTGGGTCTGCACCCTCTCCTGATAATGACCTCCAAGCATATTTTCACAGGCGTATGGCTTGAGGAAAGCACCTTCCCCGATTCGGTGCAAAGCGACGGCTCTATGGTAACAAAGCGCCTTGCCAAAGGCATCAACGAGATAGCGGTAATGGAAAGCACCATGCTCACCTCAGACTCCGATTTTGACGCCGCAAGACAGACCGCAGCCCGTGAATTTGCCGGCGCAGACCCCATCGAATACATAATCGACGTCCGCAGAGCAAGACTGAGCGGCGTCTCCCCCCTGCCCCAGCGCATACACACCGAGAGCGGCTGGCACATAGAAACCGAGACCGCTCCCACCGCCGCCTCCGCTCCAAGACCCATAAGCGATACCATAATAATAGCCGAAGCTCCCGCCCCCGACGACGTCCCCCGCAAGACCCAGTGGGAGCGCAAGCTTCTCGACCTCGGCTTACGCAACTCCCTGATAAATCTCCGCCTTTCAAGGACCCTGATACCCATTCTCTCCTCCTCTATGTCCGATTTGGAGGACGCTCTTTCCGACGGCGGCGACTTCAGTCTTCTGCCCCGCCCCTCAGACTGGCGTGGAGCGGCTGAGCCCGACTTTGAGAACATTCACGAATTAGGCTCTCACGAGGAAATGCTCCGTGAGGAATTCAAAAACAACCGCCTTCGCTCCCCCTTCACCGAGGGCGAGCTGTCCTCTGCCATAAAGACCCTGTACCGCACCTCAAGGACCGCCCTTGAAGAAAACGGCGCAAACACGCTTTATTTAGCGCTTGGCTTACTCCGCTGGTTCGAGAGCGACCGCAGCACCAAGCCCCGCTACGCCCCCATCGTGCTGATACCCATAGAAATGGTGCACCGCTCCGCAAGTCAGGGCTACGCTATCCGCCTGCGTGACGACGAGCCGCAAATGAACATAACCCTATTGGAAAAGATAAAGCAGGACTTCGGCATAACGGTGACAGGCGTTGACCCCCTGCCCGCCGACGACCACGGCATCGACCTGCGCATGGTATTCACGATACTTCGCAAAGCGGTAATGGAGCAGTCCCGCTGGGACATTCTGGAATCGGCGTATCTCGGCATTTTCTCCTTCTCCCAGTTCGTAATGTGGAACGACCTTCGCAGCCGCTCTGACGACCTTGCCCAAAACAAGATAGTGAAAAGCCTTATGGAAGGCAAGCTTGCATGGGAAGCAAAATCAATGCAGATAGGCGACCAAGTCCCCGAGGACAACGTCTACCTCCCCATGTCCGCCGACGCCTCCCAGCTTTATGCGATACAGTCCGCCTGCGACGGCGCCAGCTTTGTTCTTCACGGTCCTCCCGGCACCGGAAAATCCCAGACCATAACCTCTCTTATAGCAAACGCCCTTGCTCAGGGAAAATCCGTTCTTTTTGCAGCCGAGAAGATGGCGGCGCTGTCCGTTGTGCAAAAGCGCCTTGAGAGCATAGGCATAGGACCCTTCTGCCTTGAGCTCCACTCAAATAAATCAAGAAAAAGGGACGTTCTGGAGCAATTGCGCATTGCCACCGAGGTAACCAAAACCGTCTCCTCAGAGCAGTACGCCGAGAAAGCCGAGCAAGCCTCCCGTCTCCGCGCCGAGCTTGACGCTTACGCAAAGGAGCTGCATAAACCGCTGCCCTGCGGCAAAACTCTCTACGACCTTGTAAACGAGTACGAGACCTACCGCAGCGCCCCTGACCTTCCCGCCTTCCCCCGTGACTTTGTAAGGACCCTCACCTCAGCCGACCTTGAAGCGCAGCAGACCCTTTTGGAGCGCCTCACAGCCGCAGGCAGAGCCACAGGCCACCCCCACGGCAACCCCCTCTCCCCCATAAAGCTCACGACATATTCCCAGCAGCTCCGCGCAGACCTCGCCGAAACGGTCACCTCCTACAAGACCGCCCTCACCGAAGCCACCGCCAGCGCCGCCGCCTTTGCGCAAGCAGCAGGCACACCCACCCCCACCACCTTCACCGCCCTGCAAAACCTGACCTCCATCGCAAAGGAGCTCCCCCTCTGGCAGTCCTTACCCCGATCATGGGCGGCGGAGCAAGACCTCCCCACATACCTGAACGGTGTTCAAGAAACCGCTGACCACTATATAAAAGCCAATTCCGCCCGCAGCGAGCTGCTGAAAACCTATCGCGAGGAATTTCTTCAGCTTGACGCAGCTCAGCTTTCCGCCGAATACAATGCGGTGATTTCCAAATGGTTCCTTCCCAGAGCCCTCGGCATGAACAAGCTCACCAGAAAGCTGACCCCCTACGCCGCAGCAGGAGTCTCCAAATCCGACATAGGCGGTCACATTCTGACGCTTAACACTTATCAGACCGAGCAAAAAGCCGCAAAGACCCTATTTGAGCAATACGGCAAAGACCTGACCGAAAACGCCGACTGGAGCGCCGTCCTTACAAACGCCCAAAAAGCGCTGCAAAGCGCCGCAAATCTCACCGCTCTGACAGGCAGCGAGACCCTCCGCACCACTCACTGCGGCAAACCCGAGCCCACTTCCCATGCCAAGTCTCTCATCACATCGCACGAGCAGCTCCTCGCCGCCCAAAGCGCATACCGACAGCTTCTTTGCGCCGAGGAGGAGCCTATTCTTGACCGACAGTCAGAGATCTGCGAAAACATTCTCTCCAATTCCGACGACATAAGGGAGTGGATAGCCTACAACGGCATAGCCGAAGAAGCCGCCGCCGTAGGTCTGCAACCGGTAGTCGCCTTCTACACTGACGGCGCCCCTCACGACAGCATTATCCCCTCCTACAAAAAAGCCCTTCTGTTCGCCCTGATAAACGACGCAATAGACGGCAGCGAGCCGCTTAACACCTTCTCAGGCGCAGTTTTCGACGAAAAGATAAGCCAGCTCACCCGCATAGACAAGGAGCTGACCCGGCTTTCCAAAACCGAGATATTCTGCCGCCTTGCCGCACGCCTTCCCGACTTCTCGGCGGAAGCCGCCCACAGCTCCGAGCTTGGCATACTCCAGCGCATGATAAAGAGCGGCGGCAGAGGCACCAGCATACGCAAGCTCTTCGAGCAGCTCCCCAATCTGCTGCCCCGTCTTTGCCCCTGTATGCTGATGAGCCCCATCTCAGCGGCGCAGTATCTGGACCCCAAGCGCCAGCCCTTTGACATAGTGGTATTCGACGAAGCCTCCCAGCTTCCCACCTGCAAAGCGGTAGGCGTTCTGGCAAGGGGCAGGGACGCCGTAATAGTAGGCGACCCCAAGCAGATGCCGCCCACCTCCTTCTTCTCGGTGAACGCAGTTGACGAGGACAATCTCGAGGCAGAGGACCTTGAAAGCATACTGGACGACTGCCTCGCCCTGAATATGCCCCAGACCCATCTTCTCTGGCATTACAGAAGCCGCCACGAAAGCCTTATAGCCTTCAGCAACCGCCGCTTCTACGAAAACAGGCTCTACACCTTCCCCTCGGTGAACGACCGTGAATCCAAGGTAACGCTGGTGAAGGTGGACGGAGTATTCGACCGCGGCAAGACCCGCCGCAACCTGACGGAAGCGGAGGCTGTAGTATCCGAGATAAAAAGGAGATGCCACGACCCCGAGCTGAACAAGCTCAGCGTAGGCGTAGTGACCTTCAACATCTCTCAGCAAAACCTCATAGACGACCTTTTGAACGAAGCCTGCCGCAATGACGGCGAACTGGAAAAATGGCTGTACGGTTCAGAGGAACCTATTTTCATCAAGAACCTTGAAAACGTGCAGGGCGACGAGCGTGACGTTATCCTGTTCTCCATAGGCTACGGCAAGGACAAGGAGGGCAAGCTGTACATGAACTTCGGTCCCCTTAACCGAGACGGCGGCTGGCGCAGGCTCAATGTGGCGGTATCCCGTGCAAGATGCGAGATGACGGTATTTTCCTCCATCACCGCCGACGACATAAACCTGTCCAGAACAAGCGCCGAGGGCGTAGCCGCTCTGAAGGACTTCCTTGACTACGCCGAAAAGGGCAAGCTATCCGCCGCCTCCTTCACCTCAGCCGACAGCCGCACCAAGGAGGGAACTGCCGAAGCTATCCGTCAGGCGCTGCATAAGGCGGGCTACGATTCCGATATCCATGTAGGGCAGTCGGAGTACAAGCTTGACATAGCGGTTATCGACCCCAAAGACCCCGAAAAATACCTGCTTGGCATACTGCTGGACGGCGGCAGCTACGGCAAAGCCAAGACCACCCGTGACCGTGAGATAGCCCAGATAAGCGTATTGAAAGGCTTAGGCTGGAGCATTCACCGTGTCTGGACAATGGACTGGTGGGACAACAGCAAAAAGGAGACCGACCGAATAATCGCCAAGCTGCACGACATAGAGCAGGGAATAACGGAGCCTCGTCAGGAGGAAGAGCCGACCCCCGCTCCTGAGCCGCAGCCCTTACAGCCCACACCCCCGCCGACCGCCGCCATTCCAACTCTTGCCTTCACCGACCTCCTCCCTCTGACCCGAACTGCCGAGGACATAATGAAGCCCTCCTACACCGCCGACATACAAAGCAGGGCGGCGCAGGTGCTGGAGCAGGAAGCCCCCATCATTGAATCCTCTCTCATAAAAAGGGTACTGCAAAGCTACGGCATCTCCCGCAGCACGCCCAAGCTCCAGTCACGGATAAGCGAGACCTGCACGGACGTGACCCGCACAAGTCAGGGCGAGGACTCAGTTCTCTGGAAAAAAGGACAGGACCCCGACAATTATTTCCTGTTCAGAAAGAGCGACCGCAGCATAACCGAGGTACCTGCCCGTGAGCTTTCCAACGCCCTCTGCTACGTCCTTCACCGTCAGATAGGCTTATCGGAGGAGGATCTTGTCCGTGAAGCGGCGAACCTGATGGGTTACCCCCGAATGGGCAGCAATATCGCCTCTGCCCTCACTTCAGCGGTCAAAGGACTACAGCAGGACGGATTGATTGAACAATGTTCAAACAACAATCTGACCCTCACACAGACAGGGAACAGCTACGCCGAGAAGGTGCTGAACGCCCTGAAATAGCCGCTTCCTTCCCATATTCCGCCGCCGCCTTCCCGATTTTCCTTGACTTTTCCCAAAATATATATTATCATAGTATAAATTACCTATCGTAACTCCCTTACATAAACCCGAAGGAGAAAATCATGAAAATCAGCTTCTCAACCCTTGCCTGTCCCGACTACTCGTGGACAGAGATATACTCCATGGCAAAGGACATCGGCTTTGACGGCATCGAGATACGGGGCCTCGGCAACGACATTTTTGCTGTAAAGGCAAAGCCCTTTACAGACGCCCAGCTTCCCCAGACCGTCAAAAAGCTGAAGGAGCTTGGCATATCCATACCCTGCCTTGCCTCCGGCTGTCCTCTCAAGGACAAAGAGTCCCGCAGCAATAACATCGCCGAGATAACCCAGTACATCGTCCTTGCTCAGAAGCTGGGCACTCCCTATGTCCGCGTCCTTGCCGACACCGCTCCCAAGGCTGACGGCAAGGTGGACGACGATTACATTGCCGAGCTGCTCCGTGTTCTCGGGACAGTTGCCGAGGGCTTCGGCGTAACTCTTGTGGTTGAGACGAACGGCGTATACGCCAATACAAAGCGCCTGAAAAAGCTTCTGGACAAGATAGGCTCCAAGGCGGTAGCCGCCCTGTGGGATATGCACCACCCCTACCGCTATATGCACGAGTCTCCCGCCGAAACGGTGAAAAATCTCGGCTCATATATAAAGTACGTCCATGTAAAGGACAGCGTAGTCCGTGACGGCAAGCTGGAATACCGCTTCATGGGCGAGGGCGATATGCCCGTCACCGAGATGCTGGACACCCTCCGCTCCATCGGCTACGACGGCTTTATCTCTCTTGAATGGGTAAAGCGCTGGTCAAGCCACCTCAGCGACGCAGGTATCGTATTCCCCAAATTCGCCAATTATATGAGGGAATACCTTAAAGAGCATTTCCCCAAAGCCGACGAATTACAGCGCAGCAATCGCGGCACAGGCTACTACCCATGGCGCAAGGAGACACTTATCGACCTGACCTTCCCCGACGTATTGGACAAAATGGTGGAGCTTTTCCCCGACCAGTACGCCTTCCGCTACACCGAGCTTGACTATGCAAGGACCTACAAGGAGTTCCGTGACGACGTGGACACCTTTGCCCGCTCTCTTATTGCAATGGGAGTAAAGAAGGGCGACCACGTTGCGATATGGGCGACCAACGTCCCCCAGTGGTACATCACCTTCTGGGCGACCACCAAGATAGGCGCAGTCCTTGTGACGGTAAACACCGCCTACAAGATCCACGAAGCCGAGTACCTGCTCAAGCAGTCCGACACCCACACCCTTGTGATGATAGACGGCTACAAGGATTCCGACTATGTGGCAATAATGAAGGAGCTTTGCCCCGAGCTTATGACCTGTGAAAAGGGCAGGCTCAAAGCCAAGCGTCTCCCCGTCCTGAAAAACATAATAACCACCCAGTCCCGTCAGCCCGGCTGCTACACATGGGAGGAGGCTCTCGCATTAGCGGACAAGACTCCCATGTCCGAGGTAGAGGAGCGCCGCCGCAGGATAAACGTCCACGACGTCTGCAATATGCAGTACACCTCCGGCACCACCGGCTTTCCCAAGGGAGTGATGCTGACCCACTACAACGTAGTAAACAACGGCAAAGCCATCGGCGACTGCATGGACTTATCCACAGCCGACCGCATGATGATACAGGTGCCCATGTTCCACTGCTTCGGCATGGTGCTTGCCATGACCGCCTCCATGACCCACGGCACCACCATGTGTCCCATCACCGCCTTCTCCCCCCGAAAGGGACTTGACTGCATAAACAGGGAAAAGATAACCGCCTTCCACGGCGTTCCCACCATGTTTATCGCCATGCTGGAGCACGAAAACTTCCCCAAGACCGACTTTTCCCACATGAGAACCGGCATAATGGCAGGCTCCCCCTGTCCGATAAAGGTAATGCAGGACGTAGTTGACAAAATGAACATGACCGAGATATGCATAACCTACGGACAGACCGAAGCCTCCCCCGGCTGCACCATGAGCAAGACCACCGACTCTCTCGAATGCCGTGTAAACACCGTAGGCTCGGATATGTACGGCGTAGAGTGCAAGATAGTGGATCCCGAGACCGGCGAAGACCTGCCCGACAACGTAGACGGCGAGTTCGTAGCAAGGGGCTACAATATAATGAAGGGCTACTACAAAATGCCCGAAGCCACGGCTGCCGCCATCGACCCCGAGGGCTGGCTCCACACAGGGGACCTTGCCCGCAGAAGACCCGACGGCAACTACATGATAACCGGCAGAATAAAGGACATGGTGATCCGAGGCGGCGAGAACATCTACCCCAAGGAGATAGAGGACTTTATCTACACTCACGAAAAGGTAAAGGACGTTCAGGTAATAGGCGTACCCGATGAGCAGTACGGCGAGGAGATAATGGCGTGCGTAGTGCTTAAAGACGGTGAAACAGCCACCGAGGACGAGATAAAGGATTTTGTCCGCTCTCACATGGCGAAGCACAAGGTCCCCAGATACGTTGACTTTGTAGACGGATTCCCCATGAACGCCGCAGGCAAGATACTGAAATACAAAATGCGTGAGGACGCGGTAAAGAAGCTTGGCTTAAAGCAAAAGACCGCCTTTTCCGCCTCCACCGCCGAGAGTTGAGCAAAAACAGCACCCGTTGCCGTTGGCAGCAGGTGCTGTTTTTGCAGTTGACAGTGTACAGTAAACAG
>JAFLUH010000021.1:0-9087 GCA_022508895.1 Oscillospiraceae bacterium | reverse complement strand
CCGTTGCCGTTGGCAGCAGGTGCTGTTTTTGCAGTTGACAGTGTACAGTAAACAGTAAACAGCGGCGGGCTTTTTTCTCGCAAAGCGAGAAAAAGTATTATTTACGAACCCTCTGCGAAGCAAACTCCGCTACTGTCTGCTTTTTACTGTCAACCGTCAGAAGCACTTCTCCCTCCTCTCCTTCCTGCACCTTTCCACCTCCCCGCACCGATAACAAAGCTCATTGTCACATCTCCCCTCCCGAAAGAACCCCGCAATATTCCCCACGGTAGTTTCCGCAATTCCTGCCAGCGCCTCCTCGGTAAGAAACGCCTGATGTGAGGTAACGATAACATTAGGCATGGAAATCAACCGAGCCAGCACGTCGTCGTCAATGATATGCCCCGAGAAATCCTGAAAGAATACGTCCGCCTCCTCCTCATAAACGTCCAGACAGGCGGCTCCCACCTTCCGTTCCTTTATTCCCTCCAGCAGCGCTCCTGCGTCAATAAGCGCTCCACGGGAGGTATTGACTATCACGACTCCCTTTTTACACCTTTCCACTGCATTTTTATCCACAAGATGATAAGTCTCCTCCGTCAGCGGACAGTGCAGAGAAATAACGTCGCTCCTTTCAAACAGCTCCCCCAGCTCCACATATTCGATACCGCTGTTTTCGGCAGGGAACTTGTCATAAGCGATGACCTTCATTCCGAACCCCCGACAGATATCAATAAACACCCGTCCTATCCTGCCTGTCCCGATAACTCCCGCAGTTTTCCCGTGCAGGTCGAACCCCGTAAGTCCCACCAGCGAAAAGTTATGCTCCTTGGTACGGTTAAAAGCCTTGTGTATCCGCCGAATTGAGGTCAGCAGCAGCGCCATGGCGTGCTCTGCCACGGCATAAGGCGAGTAAGCGGGCACATGGAAAACGTGTACCCTCCCGTAAGCCCGCCCGATATCCACATTGTTATACCCCGCGCACCTCAGCGCAATGACCTTCACTCCCCTTTCATACAACCCGTCAACGACCTGCGCATTGACAACGTCGTTCACAAACACGCACACCCCATCGAACCCCTCCGCCAGTGAAACTGTATCGGGGGACAGCTTAGTCTCAAAAAACTTGAACTCCACCCCCTTTTCCTCTCCGAATTTCTGAAATGAAGGCAGGTCATAAGCCTTGGTATCAAAAAAAGCGATTTTCATAAAAACCTCCGCAATAGTTATTAGTTTTTGGTAGTTAGTTGTTAGTTTGTCCTGCATTTTGCCCTGACATACGGAAAAGCCCAACCGCCGTATAATTATTCGGGGCGTGGGCAATTACCTGAATATCCGCCCCGAAAGGCGGTTATTTTTGTGAATGTGATTGACAAAGCAGGACCCGCAGCCATTTACAACCTCCTCCTCTACCTCCTTGACGATGAAACTGCAAAAGAGGGAACGCCCCTTTCCCAAACCCTGCAGGCCCTTACAAACAAAGACCTTTCTCAGCTTGAGGACAAAACAAGGACTCAGTTTGCAACACGTTTGAACATCGTTCAACAAGCCTTTTACACCTATCCCTCTCTTAAAGACGCCACAATAACCGTCTTTGTCACCGACTACAACAACAAAAAAGGCGGCATGAAGTCCTGCGTCCTCACCGACCCCGCAGGCGCAGTCCATGTCGTCTTTGCAGGAACAGGCGCAGGCGAATGGATAGACAACGGCGAAGGCTTATCTGGTATCCCCGAGTACAACCTCTACGAAAAATACGATAAAACGGGCAACCTGCTGTACACCGTCCCCGCCCCCAACGATTACGCCACCGACCAGCAATCGGAGGCCCTGAACTGGTACAACAAGCTCTGCGCCCAAAACAGCTGGGACAAAGCCACCCCCATAATAGTCTCAGGTCACTCCAAAGGCGGCAACAAAGCCCAATTCGTCGCCATAAATTCCGATTTGGTCACCGAGTGCTACAGCTTCGACGGTCAAGGCTTCTCCCCCGAAGCCATCGAAATGTTCAGGTCCCATTACCCCGACTACGAGACCCGCATAAGCAAAATATACAGTATCTCCGCTGACAACGACTATGTAAACGTCTTAGGCGAACGCCTTGCTCCCGAGCAAAATATCTTCTTCCTCCGCTCCTCCGATATCGGAGGCGACCCCTTCGCCTACCACTACATGGAAACTCTCCTGAACGCCCGGGGCAGTCTGAACTCTCAAGCGCCCCAAGACGAAATATCCCGCTACATACAAAACCTTTCCGACACAATAATGTCCATGCCCCCCGAGCAGCGCCGACACATCACCCTCAGCATAATGAGCGTATTCCAGCACATTCTGGGAGGCGGAGCGATCCCCGTCAACGGCGACTACGTTTCCGAGTCTGACACGGTAAAGGGAGTCATCTCCGCCCTTGCCCCCACTGTAACGAGCCTGCTTTTCACTAAGGACGGCAACGAGGCGGCAGCCGAGATCGCAGAGATCTACAAAGAAAAGTTAGGCACAGCCATACACGAAAAGGCGGCGGAAATTCTGACGGGAATATTTGAAAAGCTGAAAGGGCAGTAAAAAGTTGCAATTACCTCAGATTTATGATAAAATAATCGAGTCAGTATTCTTGACAAAAACTCTTATGAGTGCAGCCACACTTTCAGAAAAACCGAAAGGAAGTATAAAAATGCAGGAAAAACAGCTTGGCTTCCACACCCGAGCCGTCCACACAGGCAACGCCGTAGACAAGGAAACAGGTGCAATAAAGCGCCCCATCACCATGGCGAACAGCTACGAGCTGCCCTACGACCCCACCGACATGAACTGGTCAAGCGCCGCCGCCAACCTCTACACCCGCAACGGCGGCTCCAACCAGAAGTACTTGCAGGAGCGCATTGCCGACCTTGAAGGCGGCGAGGACTGCATAGCCCTTTCCAGCGGCGTAGCAGCCCTGTCAGGTCTATTCTTCGCCCTGCTCCAAAGCGGCGACCATGTAGTATTTGCCAACGTCACCTACATAGCCGCCTACCGCCTCTTAAACGAGCTTTTCAACAACAAGTTCAAGGTAGAGACGACTATCGTGGACACCACCGACCTTGAAGCGGTAAAAGCCGCAGTCCGCCCCACCACCAAGCTTATCCACATAGAGACCCCCGGCAACCCCACTCTTGCCATAACCGACATCGCCGCCATAGCCGAAATAGCCCACGCAAACGGCGCACTCCTCTCGGTGGACAACACCTTCGCCTCTCCCTACAACCAGCGCCCCATCGAGCTTGGAGCCGACTTCACCATAGAAAGCCTGACCAAATACATCAACGGCCACGGCGACTCGATGGGCGGCGCAATAATCGGAAAAAAAGAGCATCTCGACCTTATCCGTGCCCAATCCCAGATAAACTTAGGCGGCGTAATAAGCCCCTTCAACGCATGGCTGATAATGCGGGGCAGCGCCACTCTCCCGCTTAGAATGCGCCAGCACAACGAAAACGCCATGAAGGTGGCAAAGTGGCTTGAGCAGCAGCCCTCAGTCCGCTTCGTCTCCTACCCCGGACTTGAGAGCCACAAGGGACACGAAATAGCCAAAAAGCAGATGACAAACGGCTTCGGCGGCGTTCTCTCCTTCGGTCTGAAAGCCGACCACGACACCCACAACAAATTCGTAAGCCACCTGAAAATAATCACCAATGCAGTCTCCCTCGGTCACGACGCCAGCCTTATCGTCTTTTTGGGTGAAAACGACGAGCGCCAGTACCTCTATCCCGAGGAGTTCCACAACGGCTTTTTCCGCTTCAGCGTAGGCATAGAGGACGCCGAGGACATTATAGAGGATCTGCGTCAGGCGCTTGAAAAAACAGGCTTGACTTAAACAAAGGAGACATTCCCCAATGGACGGATTACACCAAAAATATCAAGCGCTTAAAGATGACCTCAAAGCTTTGGGCGGAATAGCAATAGCCTTTTCCTCAGGAGTAG
Source organism: Oscillospiraceae bacterium (assembly GCA_022508895.1). Classification (GTDB taxonomy): domain Bacteria; phylum Bacillota; class Clostridia; order Oscillospirales; family Ruminococcaceae; genus Ruminiclostridium_E. Next base: position 5,148 of record JAFLUH010000021.1, on the reverse strand, counting down.
ACTCCACTCTCCTGCTGAAGACTGCCCACGATGTTTTAGGCGACAGGTGCATAGCGGTCACAGCCCGCTCCCGCTCATTCCCTAAGCGTGAGCTTGCCGAAGCCGAGCAATTCTGCAGGCAGCAGGGAATACGCCACATAATAATAGACTTCGAGGAGCTTAAAGTAGAAGGCTTTGCCCAAAACCCGAAAAACCGCTGCTATCTCTGCAAGCGTGAGCTGTTCACCAAAATACTGAACACAGCAAAGGAAAACGGCATACCCAATGTAGCGGAAGGCAGCAACCTTGACGACAGCGGCGACTACCGCCCCGGTCTTACCGCAGTGGCGGAATTAGGCATAAAAAGCCCCATGCGTGAAGCCAACCTCACCAAATCCGACATTCGTCAGCTTTCCAAGGAGCTTGACCTCCCCACATGGGACAAGCAGTCCTTCGCCTGCCTTGCCACCCGCTTTGTCTACGGCGAAACGATAACCGAGGAAAAGCTCTCCATGGTGGACAAAGCGGAGCAGCGCCTTCTTGACCTCGGTTTCCGTCAGGTCCGTGTCCGAATCCACGGAACCACAGCCAGAATTGAGGTAGACCCGTTGGAATTTTCAAGGATATTGGACAGCGCAGCCGACCTGAACGCCTATTTTCAGCAGCTTGGCTTCACCTATGCAGCTCTTGACTTAGGCGGCTATAAGATGGGCAGTATGAACAAAACAATCGACAATTGATAATTTCAAGTTTTTCCCGCTTGCGGGAAAAACACCGCAACTGTTCACTGTCAACTGTACACTATACACTGCCATCATGGGCAGCATGAACAGAACTCTGTAGGAGAACACGATGCAGCAACAATTTTCAAGAACCGCACTTATTTTCGGCAAGGAAGCAATGGACAAGCTCTCCTCCTCACGGGTAGCCGTTTTCGGCATAGGCGGAGTAGGCGGCTACGCCGTAGAAGCCCTTGCAAGGAGCGGTATAGGAGCCCTTGACCTCATAGACAGCGACACCGTCTGCCTGACAAACCTGAACCGCCAGATAATCGCCACCCACAGCACGATAGGCAAATACAAGGTAGAAGCCGCCCAGGAGCGAATCCACGACATAAACCCCCACTGCACCGTCACAACCTATAAAACCTTCTATATGCCCGACACCGCAGATATGTTTGATTTCACCCAATACGACTACATCATCGACGCCATAGACACGGTAACAGGCAAGCTGACCCTTATAGTAAACGCAGAAGCGGCAGGCACTCCGATAATCAGTTCCATGGGCGCAGGCAACAAGACAGACCCCACCGCCTTCGAGGTAGCCGACATTTTTGACACCTCCGTCTGCCCCCTGGCAAAGGTAATGCGCTATGAATGCCGCAAGCGCGGAATAAAGCGCCTGAAGGTAGTCTACTCAAAGGAACCGCCCATTCAGCCCGACCGGGAAGCATTGACCGCCTATCGGGAAACCGACCCCGACAACGCCTCACGCCGCACCGTCCCCGGCTCCAACGCCTTTGTACCGTCGGTGGCAGGACTTATCATAGCGGGCGAGGTGATAAAGGAACTGACAAGCTTCAGCGGAGACTGCGGAAGGTGAATGAAAGCCCGAAAAAAGGAAATAAAACTATGAAGGAACCGACAATACTGCAAATGCGGCAGAGCAAGTGGGCGCAGCAGCTGCTTGCGGCGCAGAACGAGGACGGCGGTTGGGGGTGTTTTCATACGCTCAGTGCAGGTGCGCCTGCCACCACCGAACAGGCGCTGCGGCGCTTGGAGAATCTTGGCTTCACCGAAGCCGACCCCTGTATCCAAAAGGCTCTTGAGCACATGGACAAATATCTCGGCACAGGAACTTTTCCGAACGGAAACGAAAAGTGGAAGGGCTGGAACATATTTTGTGACCGTGCCCTTGCTGCGTGGATATGCCGTTTCACACAAAAGAATGAACGTGCAAACGCTGTTGCAGCTCAGTGGGCTAATATCGTAACTCAGGCTTTCGTCGAAGGCGATTTTAATGCGGACGCTTACGCCGCTGCATTCAATGACGCCTTCGGCATGAAACCGAAGCACGGCTTTGAGAATATTTCTAACTTTTATCCGGTATCATTGCTGCGTGGACGTTTGGACGCTGAGACCGATGCGGCTGTACTCGACTACCTGCTGAATTATCCGGGCGGCATATACTACATCTGCGAGGGACCGCTTAAAGAGCCGCCGAAGGAGTTTCAGTCACGGCACGCAAACCGTTATCTTTCAGCGCTGGAGCTTATGTCCGGATATACCTGCGCTCCAACAAAGCTTCATTTTGCAGCACAGTGGCTGGAAGACCAACGCTCTCCGGACGGTACTTTTGACTTGGGACCCGCTGCCCGTGACATGGTGAACCTGCCCCTATCCGATAAGCGGGGCAGGGAGGGACGTGTCATTGACTGTACTTATAGGGTCGAAAGATTGCTGAGAGCTATTGAAACGACATAACAGGACAAAATGATTAAGGATATAAGATGAACTTTCCGAAGGAGAATATAAAATGAGCAAGGAGCTGACCCCCCTTCAGCAGATAGAGCGCAGCATAACCAAAAAGTACCGCAAGGAGCTGTGGAACCCCTTTGTGGAGGCGGTGAAGCGCTACGAGCTGATACAGGAGAACGACAAAATAGCCGTCTGCATCTCCGGCGGCAAGGACTCCATGCTGATGGCAAAGCTGCTGCAAATGCTTCAGCGTATAACGGAAGTCCCCTTTGACCTCACCTTTCTTGTAATGGACCCCGGCTACAACCCCATAAACCGCCAAAAGATAGAGAGCAACGCCGCCCTTCTGAACATTCCCATAACCGTATTTGAGACCAACATCTTCAAGGTAGCCAACAACACCGAGAAAAACCCCTGCTTCCTCTGCGCAAAGATGCGTCGGGGACACCTTTACAACAAAGCAAAGGAGCTGGGCTGCAACAAAATAGCCTTGGGCCATCACTTCAACGACGTGATAGAGACCACCCTGATGGCAATGTTCTACAGCTCCCAGCTCCAGACCATGATACCCAAGCTCCACAGCAGCCACTTTGAGGGCATGGAGCTGATACGTCCCCTCTACTGCGTAAAGGAAGATCACATTCTCGCATGGAAAAGGTACAACGGTCTTGATTTTATCCAGTGCGCCTGCCGTTTCACCGAAAACACCGCAAATTCCCACGACGGCATAGGCGACTCCAAGCGTCAGGAGATAAAGGAGCTTATCCGCCGTCTCAGAAAGGACAATCCCGACATAGAGCAGTGCATCTTCAACAGTCTCCACTCGGTCTGCCTTGACACCTTCCCCGGCTACAAAACCAAGGGACAACGCCACAGCTTCCTTGAAAAATACGATTGAGCAGTTACCGATTTACCGCCGCCAAAGAGCGGCTTTTTCTTTTTTATATGAGCATATTTTGTCTTGACAAATTCGACCTGATACGATAAAATAAATATGTATATGCAAACACGCAATAACCGTAAAAAGAGGCGTATTTTATATGGAAAAGAAGATCACCCTGAAAAACAGCAAGCTGAAGGAAAAAAACATAGTCGCAGCCGTTGCGGTCATACTGCTTACGGCGGTGGTTATGATCGTGTCCTACATAAGGATATATCAGATAACGGAAGAAAACTGCCTTGAGCGAATGCAGGAGGCGGTGGACAACATAATGGACGACATAAGCAGCAAGCTTGACCGTGACAGCTTAACGCTCAATGCCGTAGCTGAGATAATCTCCAAGGAGGAAGAATTCAGTCCGGATGCCATTCGCCCTATCATCAAGGAGTTTGAGCCGCTGATGACAGCACGTCACCTGGGCGTTCTCCTGCCGGGCGACGTGATAATCTACGGCACAGGCACCACGGTGGACGCTTCCCAGAATGACACTATTCGGTTTGACGAGGAATCGAAGCTGGGCGAGCACATCACCGACCGCAAGACAAGCCTCAACCCCGACGATAACTCCGAGGAGATCATGGTAATACGCCACTTTGTCCCCATAGAAAAAAACGGGGAAGTGGTAGCAATGCTGTTCAAGACCACCTACCTGAGCGATCTTCCCGCCACGCTTAAGGTCGACAATATTTACAACGGCTCCGCCGACGTTTTCATACTTGACATGAGGAGCGAGAACGGCGACCTGCTTATGGACACCTGGCATGACGGACCGCTGGGCAGCATGAAAACGAGCTTCGGAATACAGGAAAGCAAGGGCGACATTACCTTTGAGCAGGGCATTGACGACCAGCTCAACGGCGGCACAGGTCATATGCTGATAAAAGCCCCCTCGATCAACGAATATGTATTCTATTACTATGCTCCCATCAACACCGATAAATGGCAGTTAGGCGGCACCGACGACTACAACCAGTGGAGCGTTGCGGTATCCGTTCCCGAAAATGAAGCGTATGCGACCCTGTACACAATAAGGGCTGTGTATTTCATAATTGCGGGCATAGAAGCGGTGATACTTGTACTCTACCTTATCTGGACCGTCCGCAACACCACCGTCACCTTAGAAAAGGCAGTGCTTCAGGAGCGCCTTACCAAAGCGGAAAACGCCGAGCGTGCAAAGACCATGTTTCTGTCCAATATGTCCCACGACATACGCACTCCCATGAACGCCATAATCGGCTACACCACCCTTGCCACCACTAACATCGACGACAGTGACCGTGTAAAGGACTATCTGTCCAAGATACTCTCCTCCAGCAATCATCTGCTGAGCCTTATAAACGACGTTCTGGACATGAGCCGCATCGAAAGCGGACGTGTTTTCTTGGAGGAATCCGAGTGCAGTCTCCCCGATATTCTCCGTGACCTGCGCAATATCCTGCAAAGCCAGATGAAATCCAAGCAGCTTGACTTCTTCATGGACACCATCGACGTGGTGGACGAAAATATATGGTGCGACAAGCTCCACCTTAATCAGGTGCTGATAAACCTGCTGAGCAACGCCATAAAATTCACTCCCGCAGGCGGCGCAGTCTCCCTCTCCATAAAGCAGAAGCCCGGCGCTCCCGAAGGCTATGCCTCTTACGAAATACGGGTAAAAGACACCGGCATCGGCATGAGCAAGGAGTTTGCGGAGCGTGTGTTCGAGCCCTTTGAGAGAGAGCGCAACAGCACCGTCAGCGGCATACAGGG